>NZ_JADPRX010000001.1:0-519791 GCF_017347125.1 Sporosarcina sp. E16_3 | reverse complement strand
ACCTATCCATAAAGGAGCAGCCAACCGGACAGCGAAGGGTTCGGTTTGTATAATTTCTGCGTTCTTTGCAGAAATTATACAATAAATGCAAAGCCGTAACTAGTTACAGCGGGAGATGTCCAGTGCTTACCCTTTCTTTATAGCATTTCCTTTTCGAATTTAAGGAAGTGTCACTTTCTATATAGCGTTACACTGTTATTTTTATAATCTTTGCTAAATTAATCAAAGAAGACTTTATTTAAAGCGGTGAAGTGCCCGAAATTTCATCTTCGGGCACTTGCAACCTTTCTAGAAAGGTAGTTATTTTTTCAGCTTCCAAATTAGCTGTATTTTTTACTTGACCATTGTAGGTATGCGGCGGACAGATAGTCGCAACAGGATGACCAAGGAGGAATGAACTGCAATTCCTCCCCAAAAGAGGTGGCTGGGAATGACGGAGTCATTTCCAGCCACCTTTAACCCGCGGTAAGGGTGTTTTGATTATTTCGTCCAAAGCGGTCCGGAAATGTACAAATGCAAATCTAGACTTGTATCATCCATAAATATAACGTTAATTTTCATTAACGCTATATAAGTGTTATATGTCATGCCGAGAACACATACCTTAAATTGGGGAGGGGTATGAGATGACGAGTTTGCACAATTCGGAAGAAGAAAAGTTAGCTCACTTTATGCATCGGATTGTAACAGGTGACAAAATTGAAGCCGATGATTGGATGCCTGAAGAATACAGACTAACATTGATTAAATTGATTTCCATGCATGGAATAAGCGAAATAATGGGGGCTCTCCCTGAGAAGGAATGGGTACCAAAAGCTCCGTCGCTTTCTCGGAAGTTAGGCATTATGGCCAAGGTGCAAGATGAAATGGGTCACGGTCAACTGCTTCTCCGAGTAACCGAAGATTTACTCAAGCCATATGGAAAAAATCGCGGGGATTTAATGCAAGACTTATTCAATGGAGATTTGAAATTTCATAATGTATTTCACATGAAAACAACTACTTGGGCAGATGCGGGAATTATTGGTTGGCTCGTTGATGGCGCAGCAATTATTACACAAACCAATATGCTTGGGGCTTCTTATGGTCCTTACGGAAGGGCATTGCAGCGTATTTGCGCGGAAGAAGTGTTCCATGCACAGCATGGTGAATCCATTATTATGGCACTTGCGGAAGGAACAAATAATCAGAAAGCAATGATTCAGGAATCCATCAATTATTGGTGGGAATCACTGTTAATGTTCTTTGGACCAGCGAGTAAAGAAACAACAGGTTCTTCGAAACAAGATTTGACTATTAAATATAAAATACGGACGAAAACAAACGAAGAGTTTAGGCAAATCTTTTTTGATAAATATATCCCGCGTATTTTATCTCTTGGTTTAACAATCCCAGATTCGACCATAAAATTCGATGCTGACAGCAAAATATGGACATACAAACAGCCGGATTGGAATGAATTCAAGAAAATCATTAAAAATGAAGGGCCTCGTTCTCAGGAGCGTCTGAACTTGCGCCGCACTTCTTATGAAAATAATGCATGGGTACGTGATGCATTAAGTGCAGTCGTTAATTAATGGAAGGGGTCAGTAAAATGACTGGAGAAAAAACATTTTATCAAGAATATGAAGTTTTTAGCAAGCGGACACCGAGTTCAACATTCCAACACCAATTCAGTTTACTGGCTCCAAATGAAGATATGGCACTGGTTTTAGCACAGGAAAATTTCATGCGACGAGAGCCTGTTGCAGATATTTGGATCGTAAATCGAAAAAATGTTAGGAAAATGGATGCCGAGGAGAAAATGACGCTCGGCAGGCTAGACAATAAAGAGTATAGGACCACAAAAGGCTATGGTTATTTAAAGAAAAAGTGGCGTCAATACGAACAACAAGTACTCGATGAAAAAGAGATATTGTCATGGGGAGGTGAACGGAAATGAGCATGACAGACAATAGTATGAGTGCGGAATATAAAGAAGCAATCACTAGTTTGCTATTCCAGTTAGCGGATGATGATTTTCTGTACGCATTCCGCGGATCTGAATGGCTCGGACTCGCTCCCCATATTGAAGAAGACGTCGCATCCTCCTCGATTAGCCAAGACAGCATGGGACATGCCGCAATGTTCTACCAATTACTTGAGGATCTTGGAGCCGGAAAAGCAGATGATTTGGCTCATTTACGCTCGGCACAGGACAGAAGCAATAGCATTTTAACTGAGCGGGTGAATGGTGAAGGCTATTATATGGAAACCCCCAATTATGACTGGGCCTATCAAGTTGTAAGAAGTTATTTTTATATACAAGCGAAAAGGGTGAAAATGGATTCCCTATGTGAAAGCTCGTATAGGCCTATTGCTGAAGTGGCGATAAAAGTGAAAATGGAACTTTATTATCATAAGTTGCACTGGGAAACGTGGTTTAAACAATTAATGAATTCTACGGATGTAGCAAAAAAGAAAATGAATGATGCAATAACGCTCGTTATGAATGACTTTGGGGATGTATTTTCTTTTGGTAATCTAAAACAGAAGATTGAAAGCAATAACTTACTAGATAGTGAGGAAGAAATGAAGAAACGATGGCAAGCTAGCATCGGCCCAGTGTTCGAAGCCCTTCAAATGGAGGTACCGGCGATTCCAGATCATCCCGTGATGAACGGACGAAACGGCGAGCATACAAAAGACTTGGATGAAGCGCTCCTTACGCTTTCAGAAGTTTACAAACTTGACCCGGTTGCCGTCTGGTAAAAAGAAATAGTAAAGAGGTGAATAATATGACTGCTTCTATTGATGTTTCAATTGAGCGCATTTTTGAAGTCCTTATGAATGTAAACGATCCGGAAATTGACTCAGTGAGCATTATTGACCTTGGTATGGTAGGCGAGGTCTTAATCGAAGGAAATAAAGTTAAGATCACTTTGCTTCCGACTTTTTTAGGATGTCCAGCACTTGAATTCATTAAAACGAATACTGTAAATGCCGTGAAAAAATTACCTGAAGTCGGGTCCGTTGAAGTAGAATTCGTCTTTCATCCGCCGTGGACATCAGACCGTATAACGGAACAAGGTCATGTGAATCTAAAAAAGTTTGGGATAGCTCCACCGCCTCGCTATTTGGAGGAAGACGGCTCGTGGCATGTGAATTGTGCATATTGCGGATCCAGCTATGTATCAATGGAAAACATTTTTGGACCGACGGCTTGCAGAAGTATTTTGTATTGCAAGAGCTGTAAAAACGTATTTGAGGCAATGAAACCAGTTTCGACACTAATGTAAATGGAGGAGAAGAAAAAATGGCTAAACTAATCGCATTGTACAAACACCCTGAAAACAAAGAGGCTTTTGATGATCATTATTTCAATGTACATTCACCGCTAACAGCAAAGATCCCTGGTCTCCGTGAAATGAAAGTGACAAAAGTTACGGGATCACCAATGGGAGGAGAGGGGAAATACTATCTCACATGTGAAATGAAATATGACAATTTAGAAGCGTTGCAGGCGGGGTTACGCTCAGCCGAAGGAAAGGCATCGGGCAAGGACTTGATGGGGTTCGCGGGTGATCTTGTCACATTAATGATTGGTGAGGATGCCTAATGAACGGCTTTGAATTCATTGAAACCACATTAACGGGAAACACCGCGGTGATTGAACTAAATCGGCCACGTCAGTTAAATTCATTGAATCGAAAAATGGTTAGTGAAATTATTACGGCTATGGAAACATTTGACCGTGAAGAGGATGTTCGCGCAATCGTACTCACTGGAAAAGGCCGTTCATTTTCAGCAGGTGCTGATATTGATGAAATGATGGGTGATGATTCTATCAGCCTTGAACTGTTGAACCAATTTGCCGATTGGGACCGTTTTTCACTTATTAAAAAGCCAATTATCGGTGCAGTAAAAGGCTTCGTTTTAGGAGGGGGATTCGAGCTCGCGCTGTGCTGTGACATTTTAATTGCCGCAAGTGGTACAGAGTTTTCATTCCCCGAAGCTAGCCTTGGCGTCATGCCAGGAGCGGGAGGAACGCAGCGATTAACGAAACTTGTCGGCCGCACGAAAGCGCTCGAAT
The DNA here is from genome assembly GCF_017347125.1 of Sporosarcina sp. E16_3. Lineage (NCBI taxonomy): Bacteria > Bacillati > Bacillota > Bacilli > Caryophanales > Caryophanaceae > Sporosarcina > Sporosarcina sp. E16_3. The sequence continues at coordinate 515,719 of NZ_JADPRX010000001.1, read as the reverse complement.
GGCTATGGACAGGTGAGCGCATTTCCGCGGAAACGGCTCTCAAACATGGGGTCATTAACAAAATCGTTGTTCCCGAACTCTTAATGGATGAAACGATGAAATTCGCAAATCGGCTAGCCACACAACCCCCACTCTCACTGCGCCTTATTAAAGATTCGGTTAATAAAGCAGTGGACTACCCTCTGTATGAAGGAATGCAATATGAACGGAAGAATTTCTATCTTCTTTTCGCTTCACAGGATCAAAAAGAAGGTATGAAGGCATTTGTTGAAAAAAGAAAACCGAATTATACGGGAAAGTAAGGAGTGTGCTACATGTTTGAGACGATTCGTTACGATGTCAAAGATGGAATTGCATGGCTTATTTTAAATAGACCCGACAAACTGAATGCCTTTATCGCGCAAATGAATCGCGAAGTAAAAGAGGCAATCAAAGCAGCCTCTTACGATGAACAAGTGCGCTGTATTGTCATTACAGGTGAGGGACGGGCATTTTGTTCCGGACAAGATTTATCAGAAGTCGATGAAAATATGGATCATGGCCAAGTGTTAAGAGATCATTATGGGCCGATGATTAAGCAAATTAGACAATGTGAAAAACCGATTGTCGCAGCAGTAAATGGGGTTGCCGCTGGAGCAGGATTTAGTCTTGCGCTCGCTTGTGACTTCAGACTAATGTCAGAGCGTGCTAGCTTTTTGAACGCATTCATCCATGTCGGGCTTATTCCAGATTCGGGTAATCTATATTATTTAACACAGTTAGTCGGACAATCTAAAGCTGCGGAATTAGCTATTTTAGGTGAAAAAGTGCCGGCTACAGTGGCGGTGGCAATTGGCCTTGCAAATCGATTGATACCATCAGAAACATGGGATGCTGACGTATCTGCATTTGCAGCACGACTTGGCGCTTTACCAACAAAAGCAATCGGACTCATCAAACGCTCATTGAAGGCGACATCGGAACTTTCTTTTGAAGACTATCTTGAACTAGAAGCCCAAGGACAGCGAACAGCTGGTTTAACAAAAGATCATCGTGAAGGCGTCAACGCATTTATGCAAAAAAGAAAACCTGTATTTACAGGCCAATAGGGGGAAGTAAAACATATGACAAAAACCCATGAAAATGAAATCGAACTAGAAACGATGAAGCGTGATTTTTACAAACTTTTTATCAACGGTGAACAAGTTGAAAGTAGCAGTGGCGAACGAACAAAAATTTACAATCCAGCTACAGGTGAGCTACTTGCTGAAGTAGCAAAAGCGACGAAAGAAGACGCTGAAAAAGCTGTTCAAGCTGCCAGAGATTCATTTGATAATGGGAAATGGAAAATAACTCCTGCAGGACGTCGTGCACGTGTACTAAACAAAATTGCAGCAATTATGGGCTCACGCTTTAATGAGCTTGTAGAACTTGAAGTTTTGAATACGGGTAAATCACTTGCAGCTGCTAAAGGGCAGATTTCACAAGCGATTGAAGACTTTGAATTTTACGCGGGCGCTATCGTTGGACACGGTGGATCTGTAAACAACGTACCTGGTCAGTTCCATAACTACACAGAAAAAGAACCACTTGGTGTATGTGCGCAAATTATTCCGTGGAACTATCCACTTATGATGGCAGCTTGGAAGATTGCACCGGCTATTGCAGCAGGTTGCTCGGTCGTTATTAAGCCAGCATCACTAACGCCACTAACAGCTATTATTCTGGGAGAAATTTGTTATGAAGCAGGCGTTCCAGCAGGTGTCGTTAACATATTGCCAGGATCTGGTTCTGAAATAGGTAACTACTTGGTAGAACATGATCTAGTGAATAAAGTTGCATTCACAGGTTCTACACCAATTGGAAAAGAAATTATGGCAAGAGCGGCAGGAACAGTTAAACGCGTAACACTAGAACTTGGTGGGAAATCTCCAAGCCTTGTTTTTGAAGATGCAGATATTGATGCAGCCGTTGATGGTTCGCTCTACGGTGCATTCAATAACACAGGTCAATCTTGTGATGCACGAACACGTATCTATATTCATGAAAATGTGTACGATGAGTTCATTGAGAAATTTATTGCTAAAACTGAAAAACTGGCAATTGGAGACCCATTTGATAAAGGAACACATATGGGCGCAGTTATTGATCAAATCCAGTTGGACACAGTGAAAATGTATGTTCAATCCGCAATTGATGAGGGAGCTGAAATCCTTACTGGTGGTAAAGAATTGAAACCAGAAGGCTTTGAAAATGGATTTTGGTATGCGCCGACGATAATTGGAAACGTCACACAAGACATGAAAGTCGTTCGTGAAGAAATCTTTGGACCAGTTGTCGTCGTATCGAAGTTTAAAAATGAAAAAGAGGCAATTGCATTAGCGAATGACTCGGATTTTGGTTTAGCTTCTTCTATTTGGTCAACAAATACTGCCACTACAACACGTGTTGCGAACCAGATTCAAGCGGGAATCGTTATGATCAACACGCCATTCTCGGCGTTCCCAGGTACACCATTCGGTGGCTATAAACAATCCGGATTTGGCCGTGAGCTATCAATCGGATCGCTTGATCTTTACACTGAAACGAAAAGCATCATGTCGTACTTTGGCAGTCGTCCAGTTAATCCATTTGGACTATGAACATAATAGATAGTCGGCACATAACAAATAGAACGTTCTTCCAACACCGCTTTGTCGCTTGGTGATGGCCTTACGCAATAAGCCTGCCAGAAGAACACTGTCAGTCTTATTGCTTCGGCTCACACTTGTCGCTCCTTCGCTGGATTTGTTCGTTATACTGGCGAGTTATATCACTTAGTTAATTCTAAATAAGTAGTGCCGAATATATAGAAAAAAACGACGGACAGGGATGTATGATTTCCTGTCCGTATTCTTTCATCATAAAAAGGAGGAATACTGATGATTAATCGAATAGTAGTTGTCGGTTCCGGTGTGATGGGCAGAGGAATAGCCTACGTCGGAGCGATTGGCGGCTATACAGTAACAATTGTCGATAATAATGAATCCGCATTGGACAATGCAAAACAAGCTATTAATAGCATCTTTGGAAAAGGTCTTGCACGCGGTAAGATTTCGGCAGATCAGGCTGAACAAGCGCATAGTAATTTAAGTTATGAATGTGACTTAGCTAAAGCAGCAAAGACCGCGGATTTAATCATTGAAGCCGTTCCAGAAATAACAGCGATTAAGAAGCAAGTGTTTGAAATGATGGAAGGGTATGCACCAGCACATTGTTATTTTGCAACAAATACATCGACGATGAGCCCGACAGAAATTGCATCATTTGGTAAACGTCCAGAAAAAACAATCGCCATGCACTTTTTCAATCCTGTACATAAAATGCCACTTGTTGAAATTGTCCGGGGCTTGGAAACGAGTGATGAAACGGTTGAAATGATTAAACAAGTAGCTGTGAAAATGGGTAAAGAAACGGTTGTTATTAATGAATTTCCTGGGTTTGTTACGAGCCGGATTAGTGCGCTTGTCGGTAACGAAGCATTTATTATGCTGCAAGAAGGACTTGGAACACCGGAAGAAATTGATAAAGCGATTAAGCTCGGCTTACATTACCCCATGGGTCCATTCGAGCTCGTGGATTTAGTGGGTCTTGACACACGTTTGAACAATTTGAACTATTTACATGAAAAGCTTGGAGAGAAGTACCGACCAGCGCCTCTCTTGGAACAATACGTCAAAGCGGGTCGTCTTGGACGAAAAAGCGGCAGGGGTGTCTACGATTATACAGTTGGAGAAGAGTTGGTTCCGAAATGAAAGAAGTAGTCATAGTAGACGCTGTTCGTACACCTATTGGCAGATACAATGGCGTTTTAAAAGACGTACGTCCGGATGATTTAGGAGCCGTTGTTATTAAGGCACTAATTGATCGAAATCCTACTCTTCCCGCGGAGCAGATTGAAGAAGTCGTTCTCGGAAACGCTAATCAGGCAGGAGAGGATAACCGCAACGTTGCACGTATGGCAGGATTGTTGGCGGGACTTCCGGTCGAAGTGGGGGGCACGACGATCAACCGTCTTTGTGGTTCAGGGCTTGACGCTGTCATTTACGCTGCACGAGCAATCGCAGTTGGGGATGGTGATATTTACATTGCAGGCGGAACAGAAAGTATGACGCGTGCCCCGCTTGTTATGGCAAAGCCGGATAAGGCAAATCCACGCGGTAATATGGAGCTGCAAGATACAACAATTGGCTGGCGCTTTACAAATGAAAAACTGAAAGAAATATACGGAGCGGATTCGATGCCGCGTACCGCTGAAAACGTTGCGCAGCGCTATACGATAACGCGAGAAAATCAGGACTTGTTTGCGTATGAAAGTCAGCAACGTGCAAAGGTTGCGATAGAAGAAAATCGTTTTGCAGAAGAAATTGTACCAGTTGTCTATAAGGACCGAAAAGGCAATGAAATCACTGTAGATCAAGATGAACATCCGCGGCCGGATAGTACGCTTGAGAAACTGGCACAACTAAAGCCATTAGTTGAAGGCGGAACGGTTACAGCAGGCAACGCATCAGGTGTCAATGATGGTGCGTGTGCATTGCTTCTTATGAGTGCTGAAAAAGCGAAGGAACTAAACCTTAAACCATTAGCAAAATATGTTGCGGGCGCAATCGCGGGACTTGAACCAGCCATTATGGGGCTTGGTCCGATTAATGCTTCAAAAAAAGCGCTAGTACGTGCGGGGCTGACGATGGATGATATAGGGCTCGTCGAATTAAATGAAGCCTTTGCTTCCCAAGCGCTGGAGTGTATTCGACAGTTAGGAGTAGACGCTAAAAAAGTAAACGTCAATGGTGGAGCAATCGCATTTGGACACCCACTAGGCGCGAGCGGTGCCCGAATTTTAACAACACTTCTCTATGAAATGAAAAAACAAGATGTTCAATATGGACTCGCAACGATGTGTATTGGGGTAGGCCAGGGAATTGCGGCGATTATTGAGAATGTAACGGAATAATATAGAAACTGTCGAAACGTGATATGTCGATAAGGAACGATAAAAGGAAAGAGTGAGTATCATGGCAAATACACAATCAATGATTTTTACAATCTACGGTGATTACATCCGCCATTACGGCAACAAAGTATGGATTGGAAGCCTGATACGGTTATTGAAAGAATTTGGTCACAATGAGCAATCGGTTCGAGTAGCCGTCTCAAGAATGATGAAGCAAGGATGGCTTCAATCCAAAAAACGAGGGAATAAAAGCTATTATTTCTTGACAGCGCGTGGAGAAGCACGGATGGAAGAAGCGGCAATTCGTATTTTTAAATTGAATCCAACTAACTGGGATGGAAAATGGCGGATGCTTATGTATACAATTCCGGAAGAGAAAAGACAAATTCGTGATGAACTTCGTAAAGAGTTATCATGGAGCGGATTCGGAAGTTTTTCAAATGGGTGTTGGATTTCGCCAAATAATCTCGAAAAAGAGGTGAATCTGCTAATTGAAAAGTATGCGATTCAAGAATACGTCGATTTCTTTGTGTCCAACTATAAAGGACCGCAAGCGGACAAGATACTCGTAGAAAAAAGTTGGCCGCTTGAAGAAATTGAAGGGAAATATCAAGAATTCATTGCGACGTACAGCAAAAAATACATTGTCCATCAAAGCATAGTGAACCGAAATGAAATGTCAGATGCGGAGTGTTTTGTGGAGCGAACCAACCTTGTGCACGAATACCGGAAGTTTCTCTTTACAGATCCAGGCCTTCCAAAAGAGCTGTTGCCGGAAGTATGGAATGGCAATCATGCTGCTTTGTTATTTGAGCACTATTATAAATTGCTCGCTCAATCAGCAAGTCGTTTTTTCGAAGAGGTGTTCCAAGAAGACAATGACATGCGAAAGAAAGACAAATCGTATGACGCGGATGACCATCCGTTTATTATTGATTAATAAAAAAAATAAAATTAACGAGTTCCGTTTAGGGGATAATGGGGTTAATAAACCTACCAAATGGTTTCCTAGGCAGTAACCTTTTAAAGCACCAATTAGCATCGCATTTAGCGATGCTTTTATTTTTGACTTATATAATGATTCCATTCAACACCGCTTCGGGGATGTCTCCCACCATAAGCAAATGTGGTATTAATTCTACACCCTATTATAGAATGACTCCTTTTCATTTATTGTATAATTTCTGCAAAGGACGCAAAAATTATACAAACCGAACTCTTCGTTGTTCGGTTCGCTGCCAGTCATATGGCTCCGGCTACCCCATGTAAGGCGCCTACGCTCAGTCCATATGCCGTATTTAATCCTTCAATTTATATAGGGTGCCTTTCGGAAAGCTATTGGCATTCCGAAACAGTTAGTAAAATGTTTGTTGAAAGTTGCCCGTTCTTAATAGATTAAATCTATGTTAAACTCATATTATCAGAATTTAACAATAACCTAGACCTTATTAATTATAGAAATCATTGAAGGGTGGAGGAAATAATGGGTTCAAGAATAATGCACTTAGTTATCGCTTATAAAATAGCAGAACGTCTGTCGATTGAAGATAAAACAGCATTTTTACTTGGTGGAATTGCTCCAGATGCGGTTTCACCTAAAGACTTATCACATTTCTTTATAGGTGAAGTACAAGACTATTCTAGAAGCATTGACTATAAAGGATTTCTAAATAAATATAATTCGCAAGCAGAAAATCATTATGTATTGGGGTATTTCACACATTTAATTGCTGATGATATATGGCTAAAAGGTTTTTATTTACCTTGGTTGAAAAACAGAATGGAAGTTGATAAAGAAATATTAAATTTGTACCATAATGATTTCCGATTACTAAATGGAAAAGTATTGGAATACTACGATTTTAAAGATGAATTGAGAAAAACGCTTAGTTATATTCCAATTACTTTTGATTTACAAGAGGTTAAGTCTAAAGATGTAGAAGAATTCATACCTTATGTATTAGGAGATATGGAGTACGATAAGAAAGTCATAAATGAAAGATTAAATGTATTTGCATTTAATCAAATAATTGGTTATATAGAGACGTCAGTTGATAAGGGGTTATTAAGTATTAAATCTATTCTTACATAATATAATCTTCACCTAAAGGGTGATTTAGGTTAGTTAAGATGGGGTTGCCTATCTATTTGGACTAAAATCAACAATATGAGGATTTATTGGAGATGTTGGATAGATAAGAAACGGGGGCGATACCAATGTTGAAAACAAATACAGAAAGTGTTAAGGGATATAAAGAAATGAATATTCCCTATACTTTATTGAGCGTTGAAGAAAACTCGAAAAATTTATCCATCTTTCTTCCGGGTGCAGGATATACCGTTCGGAGTCCTCTCTTTCATTACTCAAATGATCTATTCTTAAATAAGGGCTTTGATGTATTGCAAGTTAATTATCAATACAATGATGAAGTCTATGCCAAATTTAATATGGAAGAAATTAGCGAAGCAATTAAGTACGATGTGAGAACGGTGCTTGATATTATTCTAAAGGATACTTCTTATGAAAACTTTTATATAATAGGCAAATCGCTTGGGACAATCGCTATGAGTTCAGAGTTAAGTAGGGATATCTTTAAAGAAGCTAAAGCCGTATGGTTAACGCCATTGATTCAAAGGGATGATGTTTTCGATGCAATGGTTAGCAGTACTAATAGGGGTTTATGTTTCATCGGAGATAATGACCATTGTTACATCGAGGAAAGAGTTAATCAATTGGCAAACAACCCAAAAATCGTTGCGAGACTCATTCCCAACGTCGATCATAGCTTGGAATACGAAAATAACACAGTCGAATCAATCGAGGTTTTAAAAAGTGTAATAGATGACATTAAAAACTTTTAAAAACATAGCTAATTGTTCACGTCTGTTGATTAACCAGAAGTAACCAGTGACTAGCATGATCACCTAATGGGTGCTACGTGCATAGTTGCATTTGGATTGAACTACTATTATACCTTTACCGAGATGTCTGGATGTGTAGGGATGCGACTTTGTCGCATCCCTACACATTTTTTTCGGTAATCGTATGGTGATCCTTCATCCGTCGCGCTCCAAATTCATAAGTACACGTAGTTCTGAAGCTTTTTGGCGGCTGAAACATTCTCTAGGATTCACTCTTTTTTTACTAGTAAAGAAGTTTCACTTTCTATAAGGTATCACATGATTACATGCATAATCTTAGCTAAAAGTAATCAAGGAACACATTGTTCAACGTGCAAGAGTGCCCGAAATTGCATCTTCGGGCACTTACAATCTCTATAGAAAGTCATCTACTCTTTTCTTCCAAAACAACTTCATTTTTCACTTGAATAGTGTAGGAACGCGATAGGCAACTATTCACAACAGGATTACTGAAAAAAAGTGTGGCTAGAAGTGGCGGAGTCACTTCTAGCCGTACTAGGACCCCTCAGTAAATCTGTCATGAATAGTTAGCCGAAAGCGGGCCGGAAATAGTCCAGTAAAAATGAAGGATATTAAGCCCTACTCACCAGCGCTTTATGCAAGTAAATGGTTAATCAACAGACGTGTTATTTTCCTCCATTTTAAAAATCTTCCGATAGTCATAGCCTTTTTGAACATATGAATCAATCGACAATTGAATGATTTCAAAGTCTTTGTCGTTCAATTCTCTTACTACTTTTCCCGGTGAACCGACAACCAATGATCGAGGGGGGATTTTCTTGCCTGGTGGGATTAATGTGTTGGCGCCAATAATACATTCTTCACCAATTTCCGCATGGTCAAGAATCGTAGAACCCATTCCAATAATCGATCGCTTTCCAACTTTGCAGCCATGCAGGATGACGTTATGCCCAACAGTAACTTCATCTTCTATAACGACGGGCGCATCTTCATATAAGTGAATGGTTGAATTATCCTGGATGCTGCATCTATTGCCAATCGTAATAGGCCCTTCATCTCCCCGTAGGACCGTATTAAACCAAATAGTAGATTCTGCCCCAACTTGAACGTCTCCAATAATTTTAGCACCCGGCGCGACAAAAACTGACGGATCGAGAACAGGACTTTTCCCTTTAAATGTGATTAACAAAACTATTCCCCCCTCAAATTAGTTTACTAATCTTAATTATCTTTTAACTCTTCTTAGCATAACATAATTGCACAGGGGTGGAAGAAAAATGATATACGTTTGTAAAGTGCTCCAAATCACTCTTCCAATTATACAAGGCGGAATGGGAAATATCAGTAATGCAAAACTGACAGCAGCTGTTTCAGAGGCGGGAGGGCTTGGCACAATTGGATGCGGAACAATGACTCCGGATGAAGTAGAAAAAATAATAATTGAAACGAAAAAACTGACAAAAAAGAATTTCGCTATTAACATCGCAATAAGTGTTTCACCATATACAAAAGAGTTAATTAATCTTGTCTTCAAACATGCTATTTCAGTCGTTTCGCTATCAGCAGGAAATCCGGCGCCTTATATTCCCGCACTACATGAACATGGAGTGACAGTCATTGCGCTTGTAGCCTCGGTGAAACACGCACTTAAAGCGGAAGTGGCAGGGGCAGATATGCTCGTGGCAGAAGGATTTGAGGCAGCGGGTATCAACTCTAACCTAGAACTGACGACATTTACGCTAATCCCGCAAATAGTGAAGAATGTTAACGTACCGGTAATTGCTGCAGGGGGAATTGGTGACGGCAAAGGATTGGCAGCTGCGCTACTGTTAGGGGCGAGTGGTGTACAAATGGGGACCCGTTTAATAGCGACAAAGGAAGCCCCATTTCATGACACGTACAAGCAGAATCTTGTGAATGCAAGTGATACGGAAACGTTACTAATTGGACGCAGTGTAGGTCGGCCAAGGCGGATATTAAAGACGCCATATGCAATGAAGCTAAATGACTTAGAAAAATCGGGAATGACACTGGAACAATATGGTGAACTGACGTCAGAACAACAACATGTCTTGGGTGCAATTGCCGGCGATATGGAAAATGGTTTTATCAACAGCGGTCAAATTGCAGGATTAATTGAAAACATCCCGACTGTGAAGGATCTACTTGATAGCATGATGGAAGAAGCAGAAAATCAACTGAATAAAACGATTGGGGAATTAAGAAAAACACGAAATAAATAAGGGAATTGAATGGCTTTAACTATAACTTAAGTAGGGGATAGCGGATGAAACATGGGTTAAACATAGGCAGGGAAGAAACAATCGAGATAATTGTGACAGAGGATATGTTTGCGTCGTTTGAGGGGGAAGTTATACACCCCGTCTATTCAACGGTAGCAATGACATATCATATGGAGTGGGTTTCACGAAAAATTATTCTTCCATTTTTGGAAGATCATGAAGAGGGAATGGGTGCATCAGTTCAACTAAAGCATCTTGCTGCATCTCCACTTGGATCTAAAGTAATCTTGACAGCCAGTTTAATTGAGCTTCGTGATAATAGGGTTGTGACAAAAGTCACCGCGGAAAATCATTTAGGGCTTATCGGAAAAGGTGAAGTGATGCAAGTCATATTGCCAAAGGAAAAAATCGCGGAAAAGTTGAATGAAGCTTCATCCTAGAAAAGAGATTTTGATAGCCAATCTTAAAGGGGAGAATCGAATGATGCTAGCTGAGAGAACGTCAATAACAAAGGAATTTGAACTCTTCGATCGAATGAGTGAGCATGAACAAGTCGTTTTTTGTAATGATCCTTCCACAGGTCTGCGTGCAATAATTGCAATCCATGACACAACGCTTGGACCAGCACTCGGCGGATGCCGCATGCAACCTTATAGTAGTATCGATGAAGCATTAGAAGATGTTCTTCGCCTATCAAAAGGAATGACCTATAAATGTGCGGCTGCCGATGTCGATTTCGGGGGCGGGAAAGCCGTTATTATCGGTGATCCAAAAACAGATAAATCACCGGAATTATTCCGCGCGTTCGGTCAATTTGTGAATTCACTGGGCGGCCGTTTTTATACGGGAACGGATATGGGAACGACGATGGATGATTTCGTTCACGCGATGAAAGAAACCAATTTCATTAATGGCCTTCCAGAAGTATATGGAGGCGGTGGCGACTCATCAATTCCAACAGCAGCAGGTGTTTTGTACGGTATTAAAGCGACCAATCAGATGCTCTATGGAAATAACGAATTAGGCCAACATATCTATGCCATTCAAGGTCTTGGAAAAGTTGGATTCAAAGTTGCAAGCGGATTACTTGAGGCAGGCGCCCGCATTTTCGTAACAGATATTAATGATGAGAGTCTGCGGGCAATTGAAGAAGTGGCAACAAAAACAACGGGCAGCGTACAAATTGTTGCAAATGAAGCTATTTATTCGCAGGAAGCGGATCTATTTGTTCCGTGCGCATTTGGTGGAATTATTAACGACGCTACAATACCTCAGTTTAAAGTAAAAGCGATTGTAGGTTCGGCTAATAATCAGTTATTAGAGGACAAACACGGTAAATTATTGCGAGATAAAGGGATATTATATGCACCAGACTATATCGTCAATTCTGGCGGGCTTATTCAAGTGGCAGATGAATTGTATGGCATTAACCATGAGCGGGTACTTGTGAAAACGAAACATATATATGATGCAATATTGGAAGTATACAAAGATGCGGCAAGTAGTGGGACAACAACAGAGGAATCGGCGAATGCAATGTGCGAGAAGAGAATAGCTGAGCGAGGAAAAAGGAATAGCTTTTACTCAGCGCCAGCAAAACCAAAGTGGTCGTTTCGCAATCAATCCTGATTGGAGGCAAGTTAAGTGGAACATAACTATCCTATAAAAAGAATAGTAGATGATGAAGGCTTTCTTGTTGACATGAGTTTTGAAAAGCAGATAGATGAGCAATTGGTAAGAAACTTGTACTATCACATGTTACGAATTCGTACATTTGATAGAAAAGCCATAAATTTGCAACGACAGGGTCGACTAGGAACTTATGCGCCATTTGAGGGACAGGAAGCCGCTCAAGTGGGTAGCGCGCTTGCATTAAACGCGGATGACTGGGTTTTCCCAACGTATCGTGATCATGGTGCGACGATCACGTTCGGTAAAAATATGGCCACAACGTTTTTGTACTGGAATGGGAGAGTAGAAGGGTGTGTAGCCCCAGCGGATAAAAATATATTTCCACCAGCCGTTCCAATCGCGACACAACTTCCCCATGCCGTAGGTGCCGCATGGGCTGAAAAGAGAAGAGGAACACAAAATGCAGCAATTGCCTATTTCGGGGACGGCGCTACCTCGGAAGGGGATTTCCATGAAGGATTAAATTTTGCCAGCGTATTCAAAGTGCCAGTCGTCTTTTTTAATCAAAATAATGGCTACGCGATTTCGGTTCCGATTGAAAAACAGATGAATTCTGCAACGATAGCACAAAAATCAGTTGCCTATGGTATGCCAGGGTTTCGGATCGATGGGAATGATTGTTTTGCAGTTTACTTTGAAACGAAAAAGGCCTTTGACTATGCTCGGGTTGGAAATGGTCCGACATTGATAGAAGCGGTTACATGGCGAAAAGGTGCCCATACGACTGCTGATGATCCGTCTAAATACCGTTCTGAAGAACAAGGGAAGAATTTTGTTGACCCGCTTATCCGATTAGAATTGTTTATGAAAAATTACGGCTATTGGAATGATGAATGGATTCAAGCCACAAGAGAAGATACGACTAGTGAAGTCGAGGCCGCAGTAGTAGAAATGGAAAAGTTTCCGCCGCCAAATGTAGCTGACGTTTTCGATCATGTATACGCTGAAATGCCGGCTCAACTCGTTGAACAAAAACAAGCGTATCTTGCACATTTAGGGAGGCTGTGAATGATGACCCAATTGAAAGAGCCGAATCGGAAAAATGAAACGACAAAACTGATGACGCTAATTCAAGCGATAAATGATGGCATGCGGTTGATGCTAGAAGAGGATAATCGAACCATCATACTCGGTGAAGATATCGGTAAAAATGGAGGCGTATTCCGTGCGACAGAAGGACTTCAGGAGAAGTTTGGGGATGACCGGGTAGTCGATACACCGCTTTCTGAAGCAGGAATAATTGGCACGTCAATTGGTCTTGCGGTAAATGGTTTTCGTCCGGTTGCGGAAATCCAATTCCTGGGTTTTATCTATCCCGCGTACGAGCAGATTATGACACATGTTTCACGAATTCGAATGCGATCAATGTCCCGTTTTACTGTGCCTATGGTCATTCGAGCACCATATGGGGCAGGAATTCGTGCGCCAGAAATCCATTCCGATAGTACAGAAATTTTATTCACACATATGCCTGGCATCAAGGTTGTCTGTCCATCTACTCCATATGATGCAAAAGGGTTATTAATTGCGGCGATGGAAGATCCTGATCCTGTACTTGTTTTGGAGCCTATGAAAAACTATCGTTCGAAAAGAGAAGAAGTACCCGTTGGAAAATATACGGTGGAAATCGGTAAAGGGAAACAAGTACGGGAAGGTACGGATGTCACACTTATTGCGTGGGGAGCCATGATTTCAATCGCGGAGAAAGCAGCTGAACAGGCTGAGAAACAGGGGATTAGTTGTGAAATAATCGATCTGCGAACATTGTATCCAATCGATCGTGACATTATTGCTGAGTCCGTGCAAAAGACAACGAGGGCAGTCATCATTCATGAAGCGCATCATACCGGGGGGCTCGGCAACGATATCGTTTCGATTATCAATGATACCTCTTTCCTTTATCTACGTGCTCCAATAGAACGCGTTACAGGATTCGACGTACCGGTTCCATTCTTCACATTAGAAGAACATTATCTTCCAACACCGGCACGTGTCGTTGAAGGTATAGAAAAAGTGCTTCATTTTTAAGGAGGAAATGGAATGCTCGAAGTAAAGTTACATGATATCGGAGAAGGGATGACCGAAGGGGAAGTGATTCATTACTTAGTCAAAGTTGGAGATTCAGTGATGACGGATCAGCCACTTGTCGAAGTACAAACAGACAAAATGGTCGCAGAACTTACTTCACCCTGCTCAGGTATTGTGAAAGAAATTCGTATTGAAGTAGGTGAAACCGTTCAGGTCGGAACAAGTCTACTTTACATTGAAATAGATGAAGCCATTCGGACAGACCAAAAATCACACGAAGAAACGAAGCGAATTGCAAAGAAGATAGCAATCCCGTCAATCAAACTAGAGGAAAAATCCCCTCACATGCCTTTTAATCGAGTACTTGCTGCACCCTATACACGCAAAATCGCACGCGACAACAACATCAATATTGAGGATGTCCAAGCTAGTGATCCCTCTGGAAGAATAACCGAAGACGATATTTTCCGATTCTTAAAAGGACAACAAACTGACACGGAACCAAAGAAGGATAGTCAGCAGGCAGTGGTTTGCCAGGAGATTCCTGATGAAATACCTTTTAGAGGGATCCGAAAAAAAATCGCTGAAAAAATGACGAAATCACTTTTTACAATTCCGCATGTTACTCATTTTGATGAAGTCAATATGACGAATTTAGTTAAAATGAGAGGGCAATTGAAGGCCGCTGGTGAATCAGTCAGTGTGTCAGCATTTCTTATTAAAGCACTTGTTATTTCATTAAAGGATTTCCCGATATTTAATGCTGAACTCGATGAAGAAAATAGTCGGATACTACTCAAGAAAAACTATCATATCGGTATCGCGACAAACACAGAAAGCGGTTTACTTGTCCCTGTTATCCATGATGTCGATAAGAAATCAATCAAAGAAATTAACAAAGACGTCAAAGAGTTAACAGCAAAAGCGATCGCTGGTAAATTACGACCGTTTGAAATGCAAAATAGTACATTTACAGTGAGCAATGTAGGACCCCTTGGTAGTACAGGTGCAACACCAATTATCAACTACCCTGAAACAGCCCTTATTGCTTTTCACAAAACGAAAAAACAACCAATTGTCAATGAGCATGATGAAATCGTTATTGGTCATATCATGACACTGTCCATGGCATTTGACCATCGTGTTGCTGACGGCGCGACAGCTATTGCATTTACGAATCGCTTTGCAAGCCTAATTGAACAGCCTCACAAGCTGATGATGGAGATGATTTGAAATGGTTGTTGGGGAAATCAGTCAGGAAAGAAATCTCATTATCATTGGAGGGGGACCAGGCGGCTACTCTGCCGCCATACGTGGTGCACAACTTGGTCTCTCGGTGACGTTAATTGAACAAGCCGAAATGGGCGGTGTTTGTCTAAATGAAGGATGCATACCATCTAAAATCTTTACACATGCAGCAGGAAAACGTTCAGAAATAGCCCATTTGCAAGACCTTGGAATGGGGACATTCGATAACCTATTCGATATCAAAAAGCTAGTTTCCTATAAAACCAAAGTTATCGATCAGCTCAGGTCCGGCGTGGAAAGACTATGCAATGAAAATAAAATTGAAATAATCCGTGGCAAAGTTACTTTCCTCGCAGTAGATAGAATAGGCGTAGAAAATGGCCATCAATTCGATATTTTTGAATTTGAGCAAGTCATAATCGCGACAGGAAGTTCCCCGATTATGCCATCTACAAATCAAAAAAAAGGGGAAAGAATTCTATTTCCACATGAGCTATTTCAATTGGAAGAGATACCCGAACATCTTATTGTAAGAGGTCATGATTATATCGCACTTGAAGCCGCTTCAAGTTTTGCCGCATTGGGAGCACAAGTCAGTATCGTGATTGATGATCAAGCAGTTTTTCCATTTGATGAATCCATTAATAAGGAATTAAATCGTTTATTTAAAAAACGTAAATTGAAAATCCATAAAGAACTTGAATTCATAGCAACAAATGAAACAAAGGATGGAATTACACTAACGTTTCAAACGGATAAAAACGTAGAAGAGACAATAAGTGGATCACATCTATTCGTTTCTGGAACTAGAAGACCCAATTTAGAGGCTCTCGGCATAAGCCGGTTCGGAATTGTACTTACAGACGAGGGTTTCGTAAAGGTAGACGGAAATATGCAATCATCGATTCCTACTATATATGCAATTGGTGATGTAACGGGGGGGCCAGTGCTTGCGGTGAAAGCGATCAAACAAGGAAAAACTGCTGTGGCATCAATTGCAGGACACCAAACAGAAGTCGATCTGACATTTATGCCGGTTATTGCGCATACGATTCCACCAATCGTTTCTGTGGGGCTTACGGAACAACGTGCGCGCGACTTCGGGTTGGACGTTCGAGTCAGTCAATTTGCGCTTGGCGGCAACGGTTATGCAACAATTACTGGTAAAAAAGAAGGGTTTATTAAAGTTATTTCTGATGCAACAACTGAAATCATTCAAGGCATTCATATGATTGGTGAAGGGGCCGTTGAAATGTCGGGTTCGTTTGTACAGTTGCTTGAAATGGCTGCGAAAGAAGAAGATATTAAATTCCCGCACTATGCACATCCGGGATTCAATGAAGGACTGCTTGAAGCGGTAGAGGGGCTAATCGGACAAGCGATTCATGCCGCGCCGGTAAAAGAGAAAGACTTGTCAACGATCTAAACGTATTTTAAAAGGGGGAATTATAATGAAGAAAGGTTCGAAAAAAGTATTGGCTGTTATTTTCAGCGCTGTATTACTACTTGCGGCATGCGGAGATGGAAAAGTTAAGAATAACGCAACTTCCTCGAAGAAATATAAAATAGGCGTTAGCCAAATTGTAGAACATCCATCACTAAATGCAGCTTTTGATGGTTTCAAAAAGGCTTTAGAGGATGCGGGAATTGATGCGGAATATGATGTTCAAATAGCCCAAGGCGATAACAGTGCCAACACGACAATCGCGACGAATCTTGTCAGTGCGGATGTTGATTTAATATTCGCAAACTCAACTCCTAGTGCTCAAGCCGCTGCCAGCGCTACTTCGGAAATTCCAATCATATTCACTTCAGTAACAGATGCGGTTGGGGCAGAACTCGTTGACTCTATGGAAAGTCCGGGAGGTAATGTAACGGGGACAATTGATGCGCATCCTGATGCAATCACAAAAACAATGAAGTTCCTTAAAGACGAATTGGGAGCGAAAAATGTTGGAATGGTGTTTAACTCTGGTGAGCAAAACTCCCGCGCCCAAGTAGATGCCGTAAAAGAAATGTTGAAAGATATGGATATGACTGTTGTCGAAGCATCGGTTTCTACATCCGCAGATGTGAAACAAGCGACTGAATCACTGCTTGGTAAAGTAGATTCCATGTATATCATCACAGATAACACAGTTGTTTCTGCACTTGAATCCGTCATTTCAGTGGCGAATGACAATAAAATACCAATGATGGTTGGTGAATTTGACTCTGTAAAACGAGGTGGCTTAGCAGCATATGGCTTTGAATACTTTGACATCGGTTATGAAGCAGGACAAATGGCTGTAAAAATCCTGAAAGGTGAAAGAAAACCAGCTGACTTACCCGTTCAAATTCCACAAAAATTAAAATTGATTATGAATAAAGGCACGGCATCTACTCTAGGGCTCGACATTAAAGACGAATGGAAAGCTGAGTTTAGTGAGTAAATAGGAGGGTGATTCTACATGTTTTCAGCTGTATTTGGCTCTGTAGAGCAAGGGATCATCTATGCAATTATGGCACTTGGCGTGTATATTTCATTCCGAGTTTTGGATTTTCCAGATTTAACGGTTGACGGAAGTTTTGTTACAGGAGCTGGGGTTGCTGCCACGATGATTATCTTCGGATATCATCCGGTGGCTGCTACAGCAGTAGCCATTGTTATCGGTTTTCTTGCTGGGTGCGTAACTGGCCTCCTGCACACAAAAGGAAAAATCAATGCACTTCTATCTGGAATATTAATGATGATTGCCTTGTATTCCATAAATTTACGCATAATGGGACTGACGTCTGCCAATTCCATCGGTCGTCCGAATATACCTTTATTAAATGCCGAAACATTGTTTGTTCAGTTCAAAACATTTTGGAGCCCTTTAGGAATCGACACGTCAATTAATAATTTTTTTAGCATGCTGGGATTCCAACACTTGCCTTCAACCTGGGGTACATTGTTCATCATGATTATTATCGTTTTGCTCATTAAATTTGTCGTCGATTGGTTTTTGAAAACCGAAGTCGGTCTTGCGATAAGGGCTACCGGTGATAACAAGAAAATGATTCGTAGTTTATCAGCTAATACAGACACACTCGTTATTGTAGGTCTTGGCTTTTCAAATGCACTCGTTGCCTTTTCCGGAGCACTGATTGCCCAGTACTCAAAGTTTGCTGACATAGGAATGGGAATCGGAATGATTATCATCGGGCTAGCTTCCGTTATTATTGGTGAAGCAATTTTCGGTACGAAAACGATAATGCGAACGACATTTGCTGTCATTGCAGGAGCCATTATTTATAGAATTGTACTTGGCCTTGCACTTAGAGTGGACTTTCTCGATACGGGTGATATGAAATTAATTACAGCTGTTATTGTAATTGGTGCATTGATTTTACCGCAGTGCTTTGAAAAGAAGCGAGAAAAAAATAGAAAAGCTAAACGCCATGCTGAGCGGCTAATAGAGCATGAACAGTTGCAAATGAAGGGGGGGAATCCCGTTGCTAAAGCTCAGTCAGATTAATAAATTATTTAATGAAGCAACACCTGATGAAAAAGTTGCTTTGGATCAAATTAATCTGACATTAAATCCAGGAGATTTTATGACTGTGATTGGAAGCAACGGTGCCGGAAAATCGACGATGTTGAATATGATTTCAGGCGCTCTTTCTCCTGATTTTGGTGTAATTGAAATTGCTACTAATGATGTTACAAGAATGCCTGAATACAAGCGCTCACAAATGATTGGAAGGGTATTTCAAGATCCCATGGCGGGGACAGCTCCTGCAATGACAATTGAGGAAAACTTGGCTATGGCCTATTCACGAAACAAAAAACGTGTATTAAAAAAAGCCGTTGATAAGAAACGTCGTGAATTGTTCCGTGAATCTCTTGAAACCCTTCATTTAAATCTTGAAAACCGATTGAATGCAAAAGTAGGAATGCTTTCTGGCGGAGAGAGGCAAGCACTTTCACTGTTGATGGCTACCTTTACACAACCATCTATTTTGCTTCTTGATGAACACACAGCTGCACTAGATCCAGCACGAGCCGAATTAATTACAAAATTAACAAAGCAACTTGTTGAAAAGGATCAACTTACAACGCTGATGATTACCCATAATATGCAGCAAGCGCTCGACCTAGGGAACAGGCTTATTATGATGGATAAAGGGCAAATCATTTTGCAAATAGAGGCCGATGAGAAGAGGAAATTAACCATACCTAAACTGATGGATGAATTCCAACGCATTCGCGGCGAAAAGTTAACGAGCGACAAAGCATTGTTATCCGTGTACTAATTTCTATTCGGTTATGCGTAGCAAAGGAGTGGAACGTATGAGCAGGGCAAGGATCAAAGTGTTAGGGGCACATGAATTAGTTGCAGTGGATGTGAATATAGTTACGAATACCATCACGATAAAGGACAGCGTATTAAGTGCCAATGACATACAGTTTGACACCCCGATTACAGGAACAGTTTTTGGTACGCTTTTGAACTATAAGGGAGCACTTGATAGACTGGGCGATACTGTAAATGAAAAACCATATAATTCACCCCCGATTGCTCCTGTTCTTTATATAAAACCGGCAAATACCTTCAACCGTTATGGTGCAGCAATCCCTATGCCGGCTGGGATATCAAGGCTGGAAATGGGGGCGGCTCTTGGGTTGGTCATAGGAAAGCAAGCCGTCGCTGTGGATGAAGAAAATGCGCTGACTTATGTGGCGGGCTATACGATTGTCAACGATGTCAGCGTGCCACATGATAGCGTATACCGTCCAGCTGTTCAGCAAAAAGCACGTGATGGGTTTTGTCCTATCGGGCCATGGATTATCGATCGTCAAGAAGTGGATAACCCGGATGATTTAACGATCCGCGTATTCATCAATGATAAACTTCAGCAGGAAAATTCTACATCGAATTTGATTCGTTCGGTCACTCGTTTACTCGCGGATGTAACCGAGTTCATGACGTTAAATCCTGGTGATGTGTTACTCGTAGGGGTCCCTGAAGATGCACCCCAAGCCGTGATAGGCGATAAAATCCGAGTTGAAATTGCGGGTATTGGCAGTTTAGACAACGTTATTGTAGATGAAAAAGAATTCAAATGGAGCGGGACAATATGAGAAAAGCACGAATAGCATATGGGGGCGCCATTCATGAAGCAATTGAATGGGATGGGCAACTCAAATTAAATGATGGTCGATTAGTTGAAGAGAGCAAAGTAACTTGGCTAACGCCGATAGAGCCACGAACGGTATTTGCGCTAGGGCTTAACTATGCGGATCATGCAGCAGAACTTGCATTTGCCGCGCCATCTGAACCTCTTGTCTTTTTAAAAGGACCGAATACCTTTATCGGACACCAAGCCTATACGCGTCGCCCCGCGGATGTTATTTATATGCATTATGAGTGTGAGTTGGCCGTCATCATTGGCGAGTCAGCTCGAAATGTCAAAAAAGAAGACGCCTACAATTATGTAAAAGGCTATAGTGTCGCGAACGATTATGCAATTAGAGATTATTTAGAGAACTATTACCGTCCCAATTTGCGCGTGAAAAATCGTGATTTGGGTACGCCATTCGGCCCGTGGATTGTCGATGCGGTAGATGTTGCCGACCCAATGAATTTAAAATTGACGACGCATGTCAATAACGAACTCGTTCAAGAAGGAACGACGGCGGATATGATCTTTGATATCCCGGCTCTTATTGCGTATTTAAGTAGCTTTATGACGTTGAGTGAAAATGATGTCATCCTTACAGGTACGCCCAAAGGATCTGTCGATACAGCTGTTGGCGATGTTGTCGTTACGGAAGTTGAGGGAATCGGACGTTTGGTAAATACCATTATCGGAGATGAATCTTTTATAAATCGATAGTGTGAAAAGGAGAAGAATCTGCTTGCCACATTTTATTGTAGAGTACACGGATAATATTAAAAATGATGCAAATATTGCTAAGCTATTTGAAGAGATTCATAAAGTCTTGATTGCACGCGATACGATTTTCCCGATAGGGGGAATTCGCTCAAGAGCGATTGAATTAAAAGAGTATAGGGTGGCAGATGGTGTTGAGGATGATGCTTTTGTACATGCCGTGTTGAAAATTGGGGCTGGACGTTCGGAAGAAATAAAGAAAGAGGTTTGTGATGCGCTATTTGAAGTGATGAAAGAACATTTCTCACTAGTGATGGCCAAGCGTTATTTAGCATTGTCAATGGAATTAATCGAATTTAGTGAAGCGGGTACTTATAAGCAAAATAATATTCATGCGAGGTTTAAAAAGAATTAAGAAATGACTATATAGACGGTACTTAACAAGTGGCATGTTCTTCCAACACCGCTTAGTCGCTTGGTGATGGCCTTACGCAATAAGCCCGCCAGAAGAACACTGTCGGTCTTATTGCTCCGGCGCCTGCAGGATGCGGGTGTGCAGCCTTTGCCGCAGGACGCGGCGCTATTGGGCTGCCTTTCATTAGTGTCGCTTCTTCGCTATATTTGTTCGTTATACAGGTAGAGGTGTTCGCCACCTAGTTAATTCTAAATAAGAAGTAAGAAATGACTATATTTGCTGCACATATGAATTATTTAAGTTCTTGCGCTTTTGGAGATTGTTTGGTGTTGCCTTTTCTCTTCAGTGTGCGGTGTCAATAACTGGAACAATGCATTTTTTTCATTGTACTAGTTATTGCCTTATCTATGAAAATTGAGCGTAGGCGCCCTACAGGGGTAGCCGAAGCCATAAGACTGGCGGCGAAGCTGCTTGGCTTAGGGCGGGAGGCATCCCCAAGCGCCGCAGCGGATTCAATGGGAAATCTTTATGTCAATACAAATATAATGAACTGAAAATGTCGCTTGTCATATTGGAATACGACTTTATCCAAAACTAGGAGGGAATAGAATGGGCGCACGAACGGGGAAAGAATATATAGAAGGTATTAAAGAACGGAATACGGAAGTATGGATCCATGGTGAAAAAGTAGACGACGTTACCATTCATCCAGCATTTAAAAATGTAGTGGAGAGCGTTGCAGGTCTGTATGATTTACAACATGAGAAGCCGGAAAAAATGCTCTATACGTCACCGACATCCGGGAAAAAAGTTGGACTATCCTTCATCGCTCCTAAAACAAAAGAAGATTTGTTTAAGAGACGTGAAATGCATACCGAATGGGCAACTTTTTCCGGAGGCATGATGGGGCGTTCACCAGACTATCTGAACACAAGTATTATGGCCATTGGTACAGCAAGTCAATTTTTTGCGCAAGAGGGTGGCGGAAGCGATCAATTTGCAAAAAATGCAGCAGATTACTATGAATATGCACGTGAAAATGACATTAGCTTAACCCACACATTAATTCATCCACAGGTAAACAGGTCGATGCTAACGCAAGCAGAGCAAAAAGATCCATTTCTCTCCGCACGTATTACGAAAAAGACTTCAGACGGAATTATTGTCAATGGTTGTCGTCTCTTGGCAACATTAGGTGGTATCACTGATGAGCTCGTCGTATTCCCTTCCACTATAAATAGAACGCCAGGTACTACAGATGACCCCTTCGCATTTGCATTTGCAATCCCAAATAATACAAAAGGGTTAAAATTCCTATCCCGTGAATCCTTCGACTATGGTAAAAGCAAATGGGATCACCCACTAGGTGCTAGGTTTGATGAGAGTGATGCAATCATTTCGTTTGAAGATGTGTTTGTTCCATGGGAAAGAGTTTTTGTAAGTGAAAGTACTGATATATGTAATCGTACGTATACCGAGACAAATGCGGTTATACATATGACGCATCAAGTTATTGCTAAAAACGTCGTAAAAACCGAGTTCATTCTGGGTGTTGTCATTAGTATGATGGAAGCGATTGGTATTGATAAATTCATGCATGTTAAAGAAAAAGCAAGTGAAATCATGGTGATTTTAGAAGTGATGCGTTCTCATTTATATAAATCTGAGCACAATGCAAAAATTGATCAATACGGCAATATGACGCCAGATTTTGAACCGTTAAATGCAGCACGTAACTGGTTCCCGAAAATGTATCAGCGTATGAATGAAATCATTAAAATTCTAGGTGCTTCAGGATTGATGGCGCTACCAACTGAAGCAGACTTTAGCAATACGGATGTTGGGCCGTTAGTTCATCGTTACACACAAGGTGCAACTATTAATGGCGAGGAAAAAGTACAGCTATTCCGCTTAGCATGGGATATTTCCATTAGTGCGTTCGGTAACCGACAAGCGCTCTATGAATATTATTTCTTTGGAGATCCTGTGAGAATGTCGAATGCTTATTATGATGGATTTGATAAGCAACCTTATAAAGACATGGTTACAAACTTTTTAAATAAAACGAAAATAGAAGCTGGCATAGTATTTTAATATCAATCGAATAAATGTCTACCTATATAAACTATGCGAAGGCGCCTCTCAAGGGGGAGCCGAAGCCCTAAGACTGGCGGCAAAGCTACTTGGCTTAGGGCGGGAGGCATCCCCTAGCGCCGCAGTGAATTCTATGGAGTTCCATACTTCAATGCATATAGTTACTAATTTAAGAGGAGTGGGTTTTAGTGGCATATGAAGAAGCTAAAAAGAAGTTAAGAGGTTCAATTTGTCCTGTCGTTACACCCTTTACTGAAAGTGGTGCAATCGATGAAAAAGCATTTACTGACTTGATTAATTGGCAAATTGACAGCGGAAGTCATGGGATTTCTGTTACAGGAACAAGTGGTGAACCGAGTTCTTTGACGATTGCTGAAAGAAAACGAGTGATGGAACTAGCAAAAGAAACGATAGCCGGACGTGTGTTTTTTGCACCTGGCACAGGTTCTACCAATCATGATGAAACAATGGAGTTAACGAAATATGCAGAAGAACTAGGTGCAGATGCTGCAATGGTTATCGTACCTTACTACAATAGGCCGAACCAGGAAGCACTTTATCAACACTTTAAAACGGTTGCGGATTCAGTTACAACGCCAATCATTATTTACAATATACCAGGTCGATCTGCCGTCAATATGGAAGTTAGCACGATGAAACGCTTAGTTGAGGATTGCCCGAATATTATCGGTGTTAAAGAAGCAAACAAAGACTTTGAACATGTAAATCGCGTGCTTCTAAATTGTGGAAGAGACTTCCTATTGTTCTCAGGAATCGAACTGCTTTGCTACCCAATGCTTGCAATTGGCGGTGCTGGATTCATAAGTGCTACAGCAAACGTTGAGCCAATAAAAGTTGCAGAACTTTACAATGCGTGGGTTGCAGGAGACGTTGCTAGAGCACAAGATCTTCACTTCGAATTAATGCCATTAAATGATGCACTTTTCAAAGATACCAATCCAGCACCGGTTAAAGTAGCACTTGGGCTGATGGGGAAAATTACGCCGAAGCTTCGCTTACCTTTAGGCTTACCATCAGCTGCAATCCAACAAGAAGTTCGAGAATCACTTATTGAACTTGCTATTTTGCCGATAGAAATCACTGTAAAATACTAATAAGAAAATAGGTGATAAGTATGATATCAACCCACAAGTCAGCTTCTTACAAACATGAAAGACAAGAGAATATTTCACACTATATAAATGGAGAGTTCACTCCTGCTTTAAGCGGGACCACGATCAAAAATATGAATCCGTTTACCAATGAACAAATTAATGAAGTGGCTGAAGGGAAGACTGCTGATATTAATAAAGCGGTAGCAGCTGCGCGAGAAGCCTTTGATCATGGACCATGGAAAACGATGAAACTAAAAAAAAGAATGGCCTACATTTATCGAATTGCTGATTTGATTGACGAAGAAATAGAGAAAATCGCTTACTTGGAATCACTTGATACGGGACTTCCAATTAGCCAAACTCGAAATATGGTTAGCCGTGCTTCTGAAAACTTTAGATTTTATGCCCGAATGGTAGAAAGTCGTCTTGTTGGAGATGCCTATCAAGTAGATGATGAATTTATTAACTACACAATTCATGCGCCTGTAGGAGTTGCAGGATTGATCACACCCTGGAATGCTCCCTTCATGTTAGAAACATGGAAAGTTGCACCAGCACTTGCGACAGGTAATACTGTTGTTTTAAAGCCAGCAGAACTTTCTCCACTTTCGGCAAATCTATTAGCTGATGTGATTCATAAAGCTAATCTTCCGAAAGGTGTTTTCAACGTTGTTCACGGCTACGGCGAAACAGCAGGGGATGCGCTAGTTAAGCATCCTGATGTCCAGCTTATTTCATTCACAGGCGAAACAACGACGGGTTCAACGATCATTAAAAATAGTGCCGATACACTAAAAAGTTGCTCGATGGAACTTGGCGGGAAATCTCCAATTATCGTCTTTGAAGATGCTGATTTCGATCGTGCATTGGATGCTTGTGTCTGGGGAATTTACTCTTTTAATGGCGAACGATGTACTGCGAACTCACGCTTGTTTGTCCAAGAAGGGATCAAAGATAAATTTATTGATGCATTAAAGATACGTGTTGCGCATATTAAAGTTGGTGACCCGCTCGACGCAGATACGGAGGTGGGGCCGCTGATCGATAAAGGGCATTATAGGAAGGTCAAAAGTTATTTAGAAATTGCAAAAGAAGAAGGTACCGAAGTGATTGCTGGAGACATCCCAATTGAATTAGTTAAAGGGAACTTTGTGGCACCGACGCTAATCCTAAATGCTGAAAATAACATGCGCATTGCACAAGAAGAAATTTTTGGTCCAGTACTAACCGTGATGACATTTAAAGATGAGGATGAGGTTATTAAGCTGGCAAATGGCGTCGATTACGGACTTGCGGGTTATGTATGGACGAACGATATTAAACGGGGTCACCGCGTTGCGCATAAAGTTGAGGCAGGAATGCTTTGGGTGAATGCTCAAAACGTTCGTGACCTGAGAACGCCTTTTGGTGGTTCAAAATCCTCTGGGATTGGTCGTGAAGGTGGACATTACGGCTTCGATTTTTATACTGAACAGAAAATTATTCACGTTTCAATTGCTGATCATCATATTCAGCAGTTCGGGAAAATATAGGGGGGTATGGTGTACACGATGGACTTTTCAATCATTCGAATCGCCAGAACCGTTCTTCATGTAGTAGATTTGCAAGTGTCTCGTGAGTTCTATGTTGATGGATTAGGCATGATTGAAACAGAAAGTGATGAAAATCATATTTACTTAAGAGGTTTAGAAGAACATTCACATCACAGCTTACTATTGAAAAAAGCAGACAAAGCTGTTGTTGAAGTACTTAGTTATAAGGTGGAAAAAGAACAGGATCTCGATGAAATTGAAAAGCTTTTCATCTCACAAGGTCTGAAAACAAAATGGATGGCGAAAGGGGTACAACATGCAATTGGAAGAGCTCTTCGAGTGCATGATATCTCAGGCATACCATTAGAGTTTTTTGCAGAAATGGCCACCGTTGACCGCATGCTGCAGCGCTATGATCTTTATCGAGGGGCTAAAATTCAGCGAATTGACCACGTAAACTGTGCAGTACCTAATGTTCAGAAAGCCTATGATTTTTATGTCCATGATTTAGGATTCTCATGTTCAGAGTATACGGAAACGGAAGAGGGAGACTTGTGGGCAGCATGGCTGTATCGAAAGCCGACTGTTCATGACCAAGCATTCATGAGTGGTCCAGGTCCAAAATTGCATCATTTTGCTTACTCACTGACAGATCGGCTAAGCGTCCTTGATTGCTGTGATGTCTTAGCGAGTATGGGTTATGCAGATTCAATTGAACGAGGACCTGGCCGCCATGGATTATCCAATGCTTTCTTTCTCTATTTGAGAGATCCAGATGGCCACCGCATTGAACTTTACACGGGTGATTATTTAACATGCGACCCAGATTTAAAACCGAAACGCTGGGATTTAAATGATCCACTTCGCCAAACATTCTGGGGACACAAAGCGCCCGATTGCTGGTTTAATGAAACAAGTACGTTCATTGATATTGAAACGGGTGAAGAAATTGATTGTCAAGAACCGGTATTGGCACAAAGACAACCGAAAATGATGACTTAAGAATTGAACTAAACTACCGTATAGAATAATTATGAAGAACCTATGAAAAAGGACTAACTTTTTCGTAGGTTCTTTTTGTATTGGTTAAAAAGGGCGATTACAAAACAATTGGAAGGCCTCTAAATTGAATTACGCCTTCGCTTGGGTCCAAATTGGACATGCTGGGGACTATCCAATGAGAATAACGCGAATGTAAGCGCTTAAGTATTCTAAATGTTTGGAACATCATTGACTATCAATCACAGTCGGTGTAGCATTATGAAAAATTATCATTTAGAATCAAATTTTTACAAAATAAGCAGATTTAATTAACTAAAGGGGGAAATGGAATGGGAAACAACTGGATAAAGGTGGTTATTTTTAGTGCTGTATTACTTCTTGCGGCATGTGGAGACGGAGAGAAAAAGGAATCAAGTACTAATGAGGACACAAAGAAGTATAAAATAGGTGTCACGCAAATCGTAGAACATCCCTCATTGAATGCTGCTTATGATGGCTTTAAACAGGCATTGGAAGATGCAGGGCTTGACGTGGAATATATAGTGCAGAATGCACAAAATGACAATAGTGCTAACACAACGATTGCTACAAACCTGGTTAACTCGGGTGTAGATTTGATTTTTGCAAATTCGACACCCAGTGCACAAGCTGTAGCAAGTGCGACTCAAGAAATTCCAATCGTTTTTACGTCAGTCACGGATGCCGTTGGTGCTGAATTAGTGGAATCATTGGAAAACCCGGGAGGTAATGTGACGGGCACAATTGATTTGCATCCTGATGTAATTCCGCAGACACTGAAGTTCTTGAAAGAAGAATTAGGTGCGAAAAATGTAGGTATGATTTTTAATTCTGGAGAACAAAATGCACGTGCTCAAATGGATAAGGCAAAAGTATTAGCACAAGATATGGATATAACTATTGTTGAAGCGTCTGTTGCTACTTCAGCGGATGTGAAACAAGCTGTGGACTCATTGATTGGTAAAGTCGATTCAATGTATATCATTAAAGATAACACGGTTGTTTCGGCGCTTGAAACTGTAACGTCAGCTGCGTATGAAAATAAACTACCAATGATGGTTGGTGAGCTAGATTCCGTGAAACGAGGCGGTTTGGCAGCATACGGCTTTAATTACCATGATCTTGGCTATGAAACAGGTCAAATGGCAGTGAAAATCTTAAGAGGAGAAAGCAAGCCCTCCGAATTGCCTGTTCAAGTTCCAAAAAACTTGAAATTTGTAATGAATGAAGATGCTGCATCTAAAATTGGTCTTGAGATTAAGGAAGAGTGGAAAGCTGAACGTAGTGAATAAATAGAGAATGATTCATTATGATTTTCGTGAGTTTTGGTGCTGTTAATTAAACATGGTGTCTTATGTAGACAGTATCCTTCATGATTCGTTTTAGACTAGACGTGCGTGGGTATGCTAGTAACGAATCAAAACTCAAGGAGGGTAATGAAATTATGTCAATAAGCAAAGAACTTCAAACCTTAAAAGACTTTCACTGTGATAACCGTTGTGTATTGAGTGTCTATTTAAACACCAATCCAGGTGATCCAGAGCAATTAAATGGCGCGTGGAGAATTCATTTGAAGAGTGGTTTGAAGCGAATTGATGAATATTTGACGGCTTCGGATG
The DNA here is from genome assembly GCF_017347125.1 of Sporosarcina sp. E16_3. Classification (NCBI taxonomy): domain Bacteria; kingdom Bacillati; phylum Bacillota; class Bacilli; order Caryophanales; family Caryophanaceae; genus Sporosarcina; species Sporosarcina sp. E16_3. Next base: position 486,996 of record NZ_JADPRX010000001.1, on the reverse strand, counting down.
ATGAAAATGAATTGAAAGCATTTAATGAACTAAAGAAAAAAGTCGCAAAAGAAGTCGAGGATAATAAGAATGATTTAAGCAAAGGTGTCGTGATTTTTGCATCAGTTGACCCAGAACTATGGTCGGTTCACTATGTTCAGGTCCCAGTGAAAACCAGCTTCCACTGGGAGAATCACCCGGTGACTGAAGAAATGGAGTATATGTACAAAGCGTATCCGGAAGCGGGAATTATTTTACCGAGCTTTGGGGAAGTGCGTATCTTAGACACATCAATGGGAGCTATCCTTGCCGATTTCTCCTATGATTTCGACCCGAATTTGGAAGGGTGGGGGGAAAGGAGTAAGGCTTCTGCTGCCCATAATGTAGGAATGGGAAGCTCAAAAGGCGACGCAATTGAACCACGCCTGAGAGAAAATCTGCAGAGGTTCTACAAAGGCATGGGTGAAATCATCGGAACACTGAAGAAAGAACGCGGCTGGCAAGAAATCCATGTGTCGGGTGAAGCCGATTTAGCAAACGCCTTCGCTGAAACGTTGCGAGAAAAACCAGCAAGCTGCATTTACAAAAACCTAAATAACAGCAAGCCGAATGATGTGATTCACCAAATCTTTGAAAAGTAAATAAGTGAAATTGGAAACACGAACTGCTCTTTATTAAAAGAGCAGTTCGTGTTTTTGTTCTATATATTTGGCGCTACTTATTTAGAATTAACTAGGTGGTATACCTCACCAGTATAACGGACAAATCTAGCGTTAGGTTATCACCAAGCGACAAAGCGGTGTAGGAAGAACATTCCACTTGTTAAGTGCCAACTAGATACATATTGCATTCATTCATTCATTACATAAGACCTTAAGTTAGAACACACCGCCCGCTAGACGAATAACATAGGGTGGGTAGAGTTATGGGATTAGGGTCATATCAACTCGGTAAACTACGATGTTGTCAAGAGGAAGGGATGTGGTAACGATGCAACTTTTTTACGTAGTTCGGACTGGTGACACATTAAATAACATAGCTAAGCGGTGGGAACTTCCAGTGAAATCCCTTATTGCCGCAAATAATTTAACGTCTCCGTATAGAATCTCTGTCGGGCAACAGCTGTCAATTCCACCAGGCGTCACTAGATACCGTGTGAAAACGGGAGATTCTGTGTATCGGATTTCCCAAAAGTTTGGTGTTCCAGTTACTTTGATTGTCGAAAAAAATAGGCTTAGGCCACCTTATGCCATACGGGTAGGGCAGTTACTTGAAATACCGCCCGGCGTTTCTTATTACATCGTTCAACCTAGGGATACGTTGGTTCAGATTGCCAAGCGTTTCAATGTGACAACAGGTGGACAAAACAACCCTAAGTATTTACTAACTGTCAACGAACTGCCAACCACAGCCATTATTCCCGGAATGAAATTAGTTATTCCTTACGCTCCAACCGGTGATCAAGGATTTATTGCTTACACATCAAGTCGAGGCGGGCAGTACGATATTTGGGTGTATAATCCGCGGACTGGGGAAAATAGGAAGCTTACAAATGGTTTAGGTGATGCACGATCGCAACCAATTTGGTCGCCTGATAGCAGCCGAATCGCATTTGTGGGGAAGGATAGAATTATTTATGTTATTTATGCCGCGACGGGTTTAATTGCTGGTATAGATCAGTTGGAAGAAGGGGGAGATTTCAGTCTCGACTGGTCTCCAAATAGTTCAAGTTTGGCTTATGTGGCCCGAGGAACAATCATGTTGTATAATGCCACGCTACATGTAGCGAAGGCTCTCAGGCAACCCGGCGCATCCGATGTCAGCTGGTTTCCAAGTGGCACGGAATTATTGTTTCAAGCCCGGGATGCATCCGGTATTAGTCAGCTGTTCCGAAGTGGGATAAACGGAACAGCTAAACAGCAAATTACTAAAAATACAGATGGTCCTCTTCATGACGCGCGTCTATCGCCGGATGGTCGGTTTGTTCTTTATACAACACCAGGCGCAAGTGTTTCAATTATTTACACTGTGGAGCTTACGACAGGTGCTGTCCATGAGGTGAAAGGGGGACCAGATGGCAAAAACTATTTCCCGGAATGGTCACCTGATTCTTTACGAATTGCGTATAGTGCAACCGCATCTGATGACAGAGGCTATTCTTCACAAATAAGAACTGTGGAACGTCTTGGGTATGATGATCGGATATGGGCGATTTCGAATTGCTTTTCGACGCCAGTTACCTGGTCACCTGACGGAAGAAAAATTGCATACCTTACTGGTTGTAAAGGGCAAGAATTTGCGAATGAACTGTGGGTGCTTGATCTAACCCATCCTGTCCCGATTCGTCTCATAGATGGGGTGCCTATAACGGCCGTGCAATGGTCGCCAACTCCGGTTATGGATTTGTCAAAAGCAGAATTTACGAATGAGACATTTGGCGTTAACTTTCAATATCCTTCAAGTTGGCATAAGGTAAACGATGAAAGATACGAAGGCGATGATGGCTTTTTTCAAATTTCAGCTCTTTTTGGAGCAGATTCGATTGACAAGGTATGCCATAACGAAGCTTTTCAAAAATTAATGCCCTATGGTTCAGCGCCTCGAATAATAAAATCACAGAATCCATATGAACAGTCTTGTACCATTTTACCTTCTGCCAATCAACCGGCTGACATGAATGGGCAGGCAGCTTTTATTGCACATTATCCAACTCCGATAATGATTGATGGAATTACCTATAATTACTTTGTTTTATGGGCAGATAAGGAACATATTGATGGGATTTCCTCAACGCTTTTATTTTTACCGTAGGGTGTTCGAAAAAAACCACTAGGATTGGTGATTCCTAGTGGTTCTTAGTAGCTACCCTGTTTAATTTCTTCTATTACTTGTAAGTCTTTTCAGATTCACTCTTTTGTCTGTTGTTTTGTGTCATTGGTTCATGCTTCGGATTTAGGTTTCCGAGTTCGGCTAGTTCAAGTGAAATTTCTTCTTTCATGGTATTCGATTTTGATTTTTGTTGGTTCGATATAGGTGGCAATGATACTGATTTGTTGGTGTTTCCTTTTGGATTATCTTTTCTCATAATAAACCCTCCATTTCAATAAGTGTATTCCACTTTAATATGGCTTGAAAAACGAATTCAATTCGTATGCGTCGTGAAGAAGTAGTATAAAGACGAAAAAAGCATGATCCATAAAGGACCACGCTTTTTCGTTCCCCTGTGTAAGGGGTGCACTCGGAAAACTTGTTTTTTTCAATATCACAAACCGTTTTTACTGATGATTATTTACTATTCATCTTGCAGTTTGGTGATGCTGATGCGCGTCGCCACTTTCGACAAAGCTGTCAGAAGTTAATTTGCACTTAAACAAAAAACGTAACGCTTGCCTGGTCTAACACATCGTGATTAACCGAAATTACTTGGTTAATGCCTTAGTCATCAATCAATACAACTGGAAAAGTAACTAAGTGATATGCAACCTAAATCTAAATTAGGTGTTTCTCATAGCGTGTAACTAGTCGCCAGTAAAGCAATTTTTCCGCCAAGGTTGTGCACTTCATCCTTAGAAGTTATGGGTAGGTTACTCGTCTACGAATTTCTTCTTCAGGTTGTTTCACCTTGTAATCTATCTATACCCAGCTGAATTTGGAGTAAACCTTTTTGTTGAAACTATTAAAAAATAAAAAAGTGTTCGGAGCCTTGAAAATCAACTATTACGACTTATATTCCTGCAATATGTGACAAATTTATGAATAAGCGTAATCTTGCCTTAATACGACATAATTTTTAAATAGATTGTTATACGATGTACTAGTCGCTTCTGAACCTACTAGATAAAAACTGCATAATTTGAAGCGGATTATATTATATGGAGGAAGATTTGTGAAAAGGCTACTAAATGAAAAGGCGTTGTTGTTACAAATTGGGATTAAAAGAAAAGTGATGTATAGACGTGCGAAAACTTTCGGATTTACACATCCTCTTGTCGTGGCATGTAGTCAAGAATTAGATGTGTTGATCAACAGATATCAAGAAAAAGTATCATAATAAAGAAAATAGTAACGCAACCCTGAGATAGGTTTACTCAACTTAGGTGGAAAAAACGGTCAAAACTCCAACGGTGGAGATTGGTCGTTTTTTTGTATGTAAAAAAAACTAAGAGATTCATTGTGTTTTTATACATGAAGATGAATCGTTAAGAGTTCGCAAGCAAAATAGAATAGTCCGAAAATGTAAGCGCTTCAATGTTTAGAATACTTAAAATTCCATTGACTAACATTTGTAAACAGTGTATTGTTACGAATAATTATCGCCATAAAGATAGGTCTATAAAGAAGGCGATAATGAAAAAGGGGGAACAATAATGAAAACAAATTGGTTAAAGTTTGCAGTAGCATTATTCAGTGTCATTTTCATCCTTGCAGCATGTGGAGGAGATAAAGCGGATAATGCATCGAAGCCATCAGATGGTGAAAAGGAACCAGGAACTAATGAAGAAACGACGAAATATAAAATTGGTGTGACTCAAATTGTAGAGCATCCATCTTTGAACGCTGCTTTTGATGGTTTTAAAAAGGCAATTGAAGATGCAGGGCTAGATGTAGAATATGATATACAAAATGCACAGAACGACAACAGTGCGAATACAACGATTGCGAATAACCTTGTAAGTACAGGCGTTGATTTGATTTTCGCGAATTCAACACCTAGTGCACAAGCGGCAGCTAGCGCAACGCAGGAAATTCCAATTATTTTCACGTCTGTTACGGATGCTGTAAGTGCTGAACTTGTGGCTTCACATGAAAATCCTGGCGGAAATGTCACAGGTACGATTGACAATCACCCTGATGCAATCCCGAATACGATGAAATTCCTTCAAGAAATTGGAGCGAAAAATGTTGGGATGGTATTTAACGCAGGCGAGCAGAACTCACGTGCACAAGTAGATGCAGTTAAAGAGCTACTAAAGGATATGGATATGAAAGTAGTGGAAGCGCCAGTGGCGACATCCGCTGACGTTAAACAGGCTGCAGAATCACTGGTTGGTAGAGTAGATGCGTTCTATATTATTACAGATAATACAGTAGTATCTGCACTTGAATCCGTTATATCAGTTGCGAATGATAATAAGCTCCCTATGATGGTTGGCGAATTCGATTCTGTAAAACGCGGTGGATTAGCGGCATATGGATTTGAATACTATGACATCGGCTATGAAGCAGGTCAAATGGCGATTAAAGTTCTAAAAGGTGAAAGTGAACCGGCTACTTTACCTGTACAAATTCCACAAAATCTAAAACTTATTATAAATAAAGATACAGCTGATTCAATCGGTCTTACTATCAAAGACGAATGGAAAGCTGAATTTAGCGAATGAATTAGGAGATGATTCTGTATGTTTAGTGCAATATTTGGCTCTGTAGAGCAAGGAATCATCTATGCAATCATGGCACTCGGTGTGTATATCACATTCCGAGTGCTAGATTTTCCCGATCTAACGGTTGACGGAAGTTTCGTAACAGGGGCAGCGGTTGCAGCGACGATGATTGTCTTTGGTTATCATCCGTTATTAGCAACTGGAGTCGCCATCGTAATTGGATTTATGGCAGGTTGTATTACGGGTCTTTTACATACGAAAGGAAAGATTAATCCGTTACTTGCAGGTATCTTGATGATGATTGCCCTGTACTCTATTAATTTAAGGATTATGGGCCTAACGTCAGAAAGTTCAGTGGGACGCCCAAATATTCCATTGCTAAATGCAGAAACGTTGTTTAGTAAATTTTATGCATTTTGGAGTACGCTCGGAATCGATGAAACAATCAATCAGTTCTTCAGCACGCTCGGTGTCAAATACTTGCCATCTACATGGGGAACGTTGTTTTTAATGATTATAGCTACATTGTTCATTAAAGTCGTTGTAGATTGGTTTTTACAAACAGAAATCGGGCTTGCAATACGCGCAACCGGTGACAATAAGAAAATGATTCGCAGCTTTTCGGCGAATACAGATACGCTTGTAATCCTGGGGTTAGGCCTATCTAATGGGCTTGTCGCTTTTTCCGGTGCATTGATTGCTCAGTACTCGAAGTTTTCCGATATTGGTATGGGAATCGGTATGATTATTATCGGATTAGCTTCTGTTATTATCGGTGAAGCAATCTTTGGTACAAAAACAATTATGCGAACAACACTTGCAGTGATTGCAGGTGCTATTATTTATAGAATCGTATTGGGACTTGCACTTCGTGTAGATTTTCTCGATACAGGAGATATGAAGTTGATCACTGCTGTTATCGTTATAGCGGCACTTATTTTACCGCAATACGTTGATAAAAGACGGGAAAACAAGAGAAAAGCGAAACGTCATGCAGAACGAGTAACAACTTATGATCATGGACTAAACAAGGGAGGGAATGCAATTGCTGAAACTCCAACAGATAAATAAGGTATTTAACGAAGCAACCCCTGATGAAAAAATCGCGCTTGATCAAATCAACTTGCATTTAAAGAAGGGTGATTTTGTAACCGTCATCGGCAGTAACGGAGCGGGGAAATCAACAATGATGAATATGATTTCAGGAGCACTCACTCCGGATTTCGGAGTCATTGAAATCGCGGGTAAAAATGTTGTGAAACTCCCTGAATACAAACGTTCTGTAATGATTGGCAGGGTATTCCAAGATCCGATGGCAGGAACCGCTCCTTCCATGACAATTGAGGAAAACCTAGCAATGGCTTATTCGCGCAATAAAACACGCGGCTTGCGCAGAGGCGTTCACAAGAAACGCCGTGACCTATTCCGTGAATCACTTGAAACACTACATTTGAACCTCGAGGATCGCTTGAATGCTAAGGTAGGTATGCTTTCAGGAGGAGAGCGCCAAGCACTCTCTTTGTTAATGGCGACTTTTACACAACCGTCCATTTTACTTCTTGATGAACATACAGCTGCTCTTGACCCATCGAGGGCGGCATTGATCACCAATTTGACGAAAGAACTCGTAGAAAAGGATCAATTGACAACGTTGATGGTCACACATAATATGCAGCAAGCAATGGATTTAGGCAATAGGCTCATAATGATGGATAAAGGGCAAATCATCTTGGAAGTTGAAGCTGAGGAGAAGAAGCAGCTGACGATTGAAAAGTTAATGGCCGAATTCCAACGCATTCGCGGTGAAAAGTTAAACAGTGATGCCGCGTTGTTATCTGTGTGAAGTGAATAAGGATAAGACACCACAACCTGAAGATGAGGTTGTGGTGTTTTTAAATGGAATCGTGGGTAAATTCCGCGAAGCCGAGTTAATTCACCAAACTTTAGTAGAAGAACTGGTATGATTGGAATTAATTCAAAGTGAAAAAGGTGTTTATTATGAAGAAGTTTATCATTATCGGCTCTGGGATTTTAGGGGCCTCGACAGCATACCATTTAGCAAAATCAGGAGTTAGAGTGACGGTTGTAGATCGTCAGGACGCGGGGCAGGCGACGGATGCAGCAGCGGGCATTATCTGTCCATGGCTATCCCAACGGAGAAATAAAGCCTGGTACGCGCTTGCGAAAGGTGGGGCGGCATATTATACGTCACTCATTCAACAACTTGAAGAAGTCGGTGAAACCGAAACGGGGTACCGGCGCGTGGGTGCGGTCAGTTTGCATACGGATGCTGTCAAACTCGTTAAAATGAAAGAACGTGCGGTGAAAAGACGAGATGATGCACCTGAAATCGGCGATATCCGTCAACTGAATTCTAGTGAAACATCGGAACTATTTCCACCGCTGTCAATGGAATATGCATCCGTTAACATCAGTGGAGCGGCACGCGTAAACGGACGTGCATTAAGGGAAGCGTTAGTCAGTGCAGCTAAAAAACATGGTGCTGTATTTATTCACGGTTCAGCAAAGCTTATTTCTACTGACAACATTGTCACGGGTGTCCAAGTGGAAGACCGTCAAATTTTAGCAGATAAAGTCATTATTACCGCTGGCGCATGGGCGGCAGAATTAGTGGAGCCACTTGGTATTCACCTGCAAATTAGTTCCCAGAAAGCACAAATTGTCCATTTACAGCTTGAAAATACACAAACCGCCGAATGGCCAGTCGTCATGCCGCCAAGTGACCAATATATTCTTGCATTCGATGATGGAAAAGTAGTCATTGGGGCAACGCATGAAGATGATAAGCAGTTCGACATGCGCGTTACTGCAGGAGGCTTGCACGAGGTATTAGGCAAAGCCTTAGCAGTTGCACCAGGATTAGCAGACAGTACATTTACCGAGGTGCGTGTAGGATATCGTCCGTTTACCCCAGGTTTTCTACCGATTATAGGAGAAGTTCCAGGAGCAAAGAGACTTATATTAGCGAACGGATTGGGTGCTTCTGGATTAACAGTCGGACCTTTCTTAGGCAAACAACTAGCAAAATTAGCAATGGATGAACCGGTTGAAATTGACCTTGAGTTGTATAAAGTTGCAAGTGCAATCACAGCTGAGTGACAGTCACCCAAACTTATTAATATAAAATTCTTCATTCTCAAGCCTTTTTTTAGCTTGAGAATTTTTTATTGCTTAGGAAACTATAAAATCATGTACTGTGGAAAAGCTACAACATAGAGATTTCACGTCCAAACTCTAGCGCTTTTGTTTTGGCATTAAAATATAAAACGTATACATAAAAACAGAGAAACAGACAATGCTATCCTTACTGACAAATTGAAGGAGGATTTTAAATGACTAAAATGTTGCGAGTTTTGGCTAGCTTGCTCATCATATTTTCTTTGATGGGATGTGGAATGAAGAAAACTGAAGAAGTTAAGGAAAATGCAATGGGCACGGAAACGGAAACGATTGTAAAAGACGAAGTCGGCAAAGAATCAACAACAGATACAAACCTAAATAAAGAAGGAAATCATAAGCTGGCAGTGGCCGATGACGTTGCGGAAAAACTTGTGAAAATGGAGGAAGTGGAAAGCGCAAATGTCATCGTAACTGACACGAATGCGTATGTGGCAGTCGTGTTGAAAGAAGGAGCGAATGGTTCAGAAGCAACTGAAAACAAGATTGCGGATGAGGTCAGGTCAACTAATGCTACCTTTAAAAATGTTTATGTATCGATGAATCCTGACTTTGTGAAACAAATGAATGAATATGGAACCAAAATCAGAGCTAATGAACCGGTAGAAGGATTCTTTACAGAGTTTTCTGATGCAGTGAAAAGAGTATTTCCCGACGCTCATTAAAATATCCCACTTTTCGGATTCCTCCATAAAAGGCCCATCATTCATTCCTTGAGTGATGGGCCTTTTTACGAGTAATAAATTAGTTTCGGATTATTACTTAGCAAACCTTATAACTGGATTCTGTTAAATGAAGTCTATGCTTTAGAAGTTTTCTTTTTCTCGAAAAATTGAACGTATGTTCTTTTGTGGTATAATTTGAATAGGAACTAAGTTATTTGTGGATCGACTAAAGGAGTAGCTATTATAAATGAAATTAATTTCTTGGAATGTCAATGGATTAAGGGCGTGTGTAGGCAAAGGATTCTTGGAATACTTTAAATCGGTGGATGCAGATATCTTCTGCGTACAGGAAATAAAGTTGCAAGAAGGCCAAATCGACTTGCAAGTAGATGGTTATCATCAGTATTGGAATTATGCACTAAAAAAGGGGTACTCCGGAACAGCTGTCTTTACGAAAGAAAAACCGTTAACGGTGAAGTATGGCGTAGGGGATTTGTTAACTGAAGAAGAAGGTCGAATTCTTACACTAGAGTACCCACAATTTTATTTGGTGAACGTCTACTCGCCGAATGCGCAGCGTGATTTGGCACGATTGCCTTTTCGCTTGGAATGGGAAGAGGATATGCGTGCATACTTAAAAAAGTTGGACAAATTGAAGCCTGTTATTTTATGCGGCGATTTAAATGTCGCGCATCAGGAAATTGATATTCGGAATGTGAAATCGAATATCGGAAACTCGGGCTTCACTGATGAAGAACGAGGTAAGATGACCGCTTTATTAGCGGAAGGCTTTATCGACACGTTCCGTTATGTTCATCCTGATAAAACAGATGCCTACACATGGTGGTCATACATGAACAAAGTGAGGGAACGCAATATCGGTTGGCGAATCGATTATTTCATTGCATCAAAGCGGCTTGCACCTAAGCTAAAAAACGCCGATATCCATCCGAACATACTTGGTAGTGATCATTGTCCAATTGTTTTGGAAATGGATTCTACATTAATAGGATAAAGGGGAGGGGAATGATAGGGAATACAAACCAACAAATCACGACATTTCTGATGTTCGAAAGAAAAGATGAGGAAGCGATGAATAATTACGCATCGGTATTTGCCGATTCGAAAATCGGAAAAATGCTACACAATCCGGATGGTACAGTTATGCCTGCTACATTTACATTTACGCCTGCTATCTAGCTGTTTGTCTTATACGATACAGCAGAAGAGATTGACCGGCATTTTGAACAGTTATCATTGGATGGAGTAGTTCTTATGTCGCTTTCGCAAACGCTAGTTTAAAAAAAGAACGAAAGAGGTAGATTCAGATGATTGCTGCTATCAAACAAGTCGAGAATGGTTACATTGCCCGATATGAACGTCATATCGAGCACCCCGTAGAACATGTTTGGGCAATGCTGATGGATAATGAAGAACTGAAAAAGTGGTTTCAAGAGTTAAGCATCGGAGAACCGAGCAAAGGTGGATTCATGAAGTTTAACATGCCGGACGGTAAGTTTGAGCAACTTGAAATTTTTGAACACACGCTATTTACTGTACTGGAATTCGATTGGTTTGGAGATGTTGTTCGTTTTGAACTGCATCCTGAGCAAGGTGGCTGCCTAATGGTTTTCACGGAGAAATTCACAACGACAACTGAACAAAGAATAAAAGATCTTGCAGGCTGGCATGTTTGTCTGGATGTCATTAAGTCTTTGCTTGATGGCGAGCCAATCGATTTTAGAGACGCTAAATGGAAAAAGTGGCATAGCAGATATAAACAAGCTTTTACTGAGCTATCAATGAACTAATGATAGCTGATAAAGAGTAATGCATTGAAAAAAGCTTCTGGGAGTCATACCCAGAAGCTTTTTTCATTTCTTATTTAACAAATTTCAATTACTTATTCTCTTCCGAAGTAACAAAATCATTTTTACCCGCTTTCAAACCGGATAGCAATATGATTAAAATTCCGCCGATAATAATTAGCATTGGAACTGTCCAACCAGATGTGAAATCGTGCAATAAACCGAATAATACAGGTCCGATGGCGGCAAGCGCGTAGCCGAAAGACTGTGCCATACCTGATAAATCCGCAGCCTCATGTGGTGTTCGTGTACGTAATGAGAAAAACATCATCGAAAGGCCAAATGCTGCACCGCCTGCAATTCCAATCATAATCATCCATAATGGAACGAGTGCAGTTCCACCTAACATGATACCTCCATAACCCATGAGATATAAAGCTGCGACACCTACTACAATCCAGCGCTGATCTTTTACTTTCCCTGCTAGAATCGGAACGATGAATGTCATTGGTAATTGAGAAAATTGTAAAAGGGAAACCATCCAACCAGCGCTATCGGGACTTATTCCTCGCGAATTTAAGACTTCAGGCATCCATGCAGAAGTTGTGTAAAATATCAACGACTGGAACCCCATGAAGAATGTAACACTCCAAGCCAATGGAGAACGCCATAAAGTAGGGGATTTGGCTTTTTCTGCTTGCAACTTCACAGAGTCGGGCATTCTCTTGCTTTTAAGTTGGGGCAACCATACAAGTAGTGCAATAAATGTTAGAAGCGCCCAGATACCTAATGCGCCTTCCCATCCAAACCGCGTTCCATGGGCAAGCGGTACACTGACACCAACCGCAATGGATGCGGATAAATTCATCGAGACAGAATAAATTCCGGTAATTAGACCGATGTGAAGCGGAAAGTTGAGTTTTATTAAACCTGGTAATAAGACATTTCCAAACGCAATGGCAAGCCCGATTAGGAAAGTCCCAATGAGCAAATTAGGTGTTGTACCCAGAGAACGAATAATGATGCCCGCTGTCAATAAAATAAGAGATACGAATAATGTCAGTTCCATTCCGAAGCGACGTGCAATTTTCGGAGCGAACGGTGAAATGAGTGCGAATGCAAGCAAAGGAATGGTTGTTAGAAATCCCGCTAACACATTTGAAATGGCCAAACTATCTCTAATTGAGGAGATTAATGGTCCGACAGATGTTAAGGGTGATCTAAGTGTAGAAGCGATGAAAATGATTCCGATGAGAAGAAACCACGTATTTCGTGTGAATTTCAATTTTTTAGTTGTATTCATGGAATGTGGATTGGTCAAGATTATACCCCCAACGTCTACTTGTTTCATCTACAATAACACATTCATCATGCGTAGTATGTTCATTGAATTGAATGAATCATTTTTTAACTTTGAGAGACGTTGAAATGTGAATTTCCCATGCTATACTAAAAATATTCTAATAGCATTAACTCATATAATCGCGGGGATATGGCCTGCAAGTTTCTACCGATTTACCGTAAATAAATCGACTATGGGAAGCAACGGATTGAAATAATCGTACTCATTTAATTGGGTATGTCTCTTTCTTTTCCATTCGGCAAATAAGCCCGAATGACATTGCTCCACTCATGGTTTGATTGGATGCACGGTCATAGGGCTTATTTTTTTTGGCTTTTGATTGTGAAAACGAGAAGGAGGAATAGTATTTTGAAATTGTTAAAAGAGAAAATTGTGCAGGACGGTAAAGTATTATCGAATCAGGTGCTAAAGGTAGATTCATTTTTGAACCATCAAATCGATCCACCCCTTATGCAGGCGGTAGGGGAAGAATTTGCAGCACGATTTAAAGACGCGGGTATTACAAAAATCCTAACGATTGAATCGTCGGGTATTGCTCCATCAATGATGGCGGGCTTGATACTTAGTGTACCGGTAATCTTCGCACGTAAACGCAAATCGCTAACGTTAGTGGACCATCTGTATACGGCAAGTGTACATTCATTCACAAAAAACGAAACAAATGATATTTCCGTTTCAAAGGACTTTATTACAGCACAAGACACAGTCTTACTCATCGATGACTTCCTTGCAAACGGACAAGCCGTACTTGGATTGCTAGATATCATCGAGCAAGCTGGAGCGAAGTTGGCAGGCGTTGGTATTGTTATCGAGAAAGGTTTCCAACCTGGCGGAGCGCTCATTCGTGAACGCGGCATCCGCGTAGAATCACTGGCGAATATAGCATCACTCGAAAACGGGCAAGTGACTTTTATTGAGGAGGAAACTTCCAAGTGAGCAATCCACTTAAGTCAACTGCTTTAGGGCTGCAACATGTTTTGGCGATGTATGCGGGGGCAGTCCTCGTACCATTAATTGTCGGGGATGCTTTGGGCTTAACGTCTACACAATTGACTTATCTCGTTTCCATCGACATTTTAATGTGTGGGATTGCAACGATTTTACAAATTATGAATAACCGTTTCTTCGGAATCGGACTGCCAGTCGTATTAGGCTGTTCGTTTACAGCGGTCGGACCGATGATTGCGATTGGCACCGAGTCTGGAATTTCCGCTATTTACGGGGCAATCATTGTATCGGGACTTTTCGTCATTGTTATTAGCCGATTTTTCGGTACGCTTGTACGATTTTTCCCTCCAGTTGTAACAGGTTCTGTCGTTACAATTATTGGGATTACTTTGATTCCCGTAGCTATTAACAATATGGGTGGAGGACAAGGTGCTAGTGATTTCGGCTCATTGTCGAATATAGCATTGTCTTTCGGAACATTGCTTTTTATTCTCCTAGTCTTTAAATTTTCCAAAGGTTTCATGCGGGCTATTTCCATCTTACTAGGCTTGGTTGTCGGCACTTTTGTAGCCACATTTATGGGGAAAGTTGACTTCTCGGCCGTTCGGGATGCAGCCTATTTCCATATGGTAGAGCCTTTCTACTTCGGTATGCCGACTTTCGAATGGCCGGCTATCGTTACAATGATCTTAGTGGCAATGGTGTCTCTTGTTGAATCGACAGGCGTTTACTTTGCGCTAGGCGATATTTGTGAACGCGATATAAAGAAAAAAGACCTTGAAAAAGGGTATCGTGCGGAAGGAATTGCCGTCTTACTAGGCGGTATTTTCAATGCATTTCCGTATACGACGTTCTCACAAAATGTCGGCTTAATTCAAATGTCTGGAGTCAGATCACGAAAGATCATATTAATCGCGGGTATTATGCTAATTACGCTCGGTTTTGTTCCTAAAATCGCAGCCTTTACAACAATAATTCCGAATGCAGTTTTAGGCGGCGCGATGCTCGCAATGTTTGGAATGGTCGTTTCACAAGGAATTAAAATGTTAAGCAAAATCATTAGCGATTCTCAAGAGAATTCTATGATCATTGCTTGCGCAATTGGGATTGGACTTGGTGTGACTGTTGTACCTGAGCTTTTTGCACAGTTCCCTTCAAGTCTTAAAATTTTAACGAGTAATGGTATCGTCGCTGGAAGTGTCACTGCGATTGTGTTGAATATTTTATTTAATATGTTACCTTCGAAAAAGAAGAAACCGGCTCAGTTGTCTAAATGAAAAGTTAAATAATGAAAACTCCCTAGTTCAACAGAGCTGGGGAGTTTTTATGTATTTTTCTATAGAAAAAACATTTGACATATTAATCAGAATATTATAAAGTGGAATAATAGTAATAGATATTAAACCATTAGATAACTAATCTAGGTACTCATAAGGTGGTATATACCAAGGGGAGAATTAATTATGCATGAGTTTATACGAAATAAAGAAAAATCTCCATTCTATAAACAACTTGGGGATAGAATAAAAGATGATATAGAAAGTGGAAGATTTAAACATGGAGATAAGCTCCCATCAGAAAGAGAGTTAGCAGAGCAATTTAGTATTAGTCGTATGACGGCTAGACATGCATTATCAGTTTTGGAAAGAGAAGGTGTTGTGGAACGGAGGGCTGGCGCTGGAACATTTATTACAAATAACCGAATAAGTATGGATTTTATTACATTCAATAGTTTCTCTAAAGATATGTTGGCAAAAGGATTTAAGCCAACCACAAAGAAACTTTCTATTCGTCAGGAAAAAGCCAAACTTTATTTAGCAGATAAATTAAAGATTGAACCCAATGATGAAGTTACTATATTAAGAAGGGTAAGGCTAGTCGATAATATGCCAATATCTATTGAAGAGTCATTCATCCCGTCTAAATATTGTAAAGGAATCGAGGGTTTTATTAGTGATAACACGTCATTGTATCAAGTATTAGAAGATCAATATGGAATTGTGCTCGTCAAAGCAAAAGAATATATGAAGGTCAGATTTCCCGATGAATCTGAAATTAAGCTCTTAAAAATAGGAGCTAATAGCCCATGTATTCTTAGGGAAGCAGTTGCTTTTGACATTGATATGAAGGAAATTGAATTTTCAACATCACTTATTCGAAGCGATGTGGTCCAATTTTATTCTGAATTAAACCTGTAGCTTCGGCTGATATTAAAGCGCTTTCAATTCGTGTATATATAGTGGTATATACCAAATAAATAGATAGCAAGGGGCTAAAGTGGATGAAGGTCATTGGCATAGGAGATAATGTCGTCGATAAGTATATGGATAAAAATAAGATGTATCCAGGTGGAAATGCATTGAACTTTGGTGTCTATTCGAAACAGCTAGGAATAGACTCCGCTTACCTAGGTGTATTTGGTAATGATGAGGCATCTGAACATATTAGAGAGACGCTAATGGACCTGGACATTGATATATCCCATTGTAGGCAGCACGAAGGTGAAAATGGATATGCTCTCGTCAATTTAGTAAATGGGGACAGAGTGTTTGTTGGGGGAAATCAGGGGGGAGTACAGAAGGATTTCCCAATTCACCTTGGTTCTATGGATCTTGAATATATAAAAGAATTTCAAATCGTTCACAGCAGTATCTATAGTGGAATCGAGAAAGAACTAAAAAAACTAAAGGACACAGGAATACTAGTCTCTTTCGATTTCTCTGATGAATTTAATGAACAATATTTAAAAGAAATCTGTCCGAACATTGATTTTAGCCTATTATCCTGCGGTGGATTAAGTGAAAATGAAGTTCGAAATTTATTGAAAAGAGTCCACTCTTATGGTAGTAGTTTTGCGATAGGAACTATGGGGGGACGGGGATCTATAGTCTATGATGGTGAGTCCTTTTACAACCAGAAACCACACTTTGTAGAACCCGTAGATACGCTAGGAGCTGGTGATTCATTTTTCACTGCATTTATTATTCATTATCTTAAGGAAATAGAAAAAGTACCATTTGCAGAGAAGGGACCCATTATTGAGAGAAGTTTAGATGAGGCAGCTAAGTTTGCTGCAAAGACGTGCCTCGTTGAAGGTGCATTTGGATATGGAGTGCCTTTCTAATTCCATTATTTTTAGACTAGTATCATTACAAGTCTATTGGTTTATCTAACACTTGCAAGGGAGGTGAGGATTAGGATATTTATATCATATTATTGGGTTGTTGTTATAAAACTATAAAGGGGCTGAACACATGAAATCGACAAGAATACTTCTTTTAGCATGTTTATCATTACTTTTAGTTGTCGCTGGATGTTCAAATTCATCTGGTAGCAAAGCAACTGAGTCTGATTCTATAGAAATTAAGTTTCTGCATAAATGGCCACAACCGGAATTTTCTCCTTATTTTGATGAGATTGTTAAGGAGTTTGAAGATCAGAATCCAACTATCAAGGTGAAAATGGAGGCAGTTGCGGATGAACCGATGAAAGATAAACTCCGAGTTATTATGGGTGGTGGAGATGTTCCGGATATCGCTTTTTCTTGGTCAGGAGAGTTTGCGCGTATGTTTGTACGTTCTGGCGCTGCCCTAGATTTAACGAAATACTTAGAGGAGGATCCCGAGTGGAAAGATAGCTTCATCCAAGCATCTTTACAACCATTTGAATCCGATGGAAAGAATTACGGTATTCCACTTCGTTTTAATGGGAAATTTTTTGTCTATAGCAAGGAAGTTTTCGATAGATATAACCTAGCAGAACCAACAACATGGGATGAGTTCTTGGTAGTATTGGAAACGTTAAAGACTGGCGGAGAAGTCCCAATTATGCTTGGAAATGCTAGTCCATGGGCTTCAATCCATTATTTAACGGGATTAAACCAAAAGATTGTAAAGGATGAAGTACTAAGGAAAGATTATAATCCAAAGTCAGGCGAGTTTACAGATTCTGGCTATATTAAGGCGCTAGAGTATCTCAAAGAACTAGCAGATAACCAATACTTCAATAAAAATGTTAACTCGAGTTCCCATGACATGGCTAGCCAACAGTTTCTTGTGGGCACTGGGGCTATGATGTATTTCGAGCTAGAGGAGTTTCCAATGATAGAGGAAAACATACCTGGAAATTGGGGATTCTTTAAAATGCCTGATATTAAGGAAGGAAAGGGCAACCAAAATTATATAACTGGTGCACCTGATGGATTTATTGTTTCATCTAAAACAAAGCATCCAGAAGAAGCAATCAAATTTCTAAAGTTTTTAACAAGTAAAGAAAGTGCGGGAAAATTATCAGAACAACTTGGTTGGCCGAGTCCTATTATTGGGGCGACTAACACAGATACTGCTTTAGAAGAAGTAGCAAATGGTGTTGAAACACTAAAGGATGCAGAGGGAATGGCAGAATGGTTAGATACGGACGTGCATGCAAAAATAGCTGATGTATACTTGTCAAATATTCAATTACTATTAGATGGAACAAAATCACCGGAAGAGATAATGAAAGAAGTTCAAGCTGTTGCAAAGGAAGTACAATCTGAAGCGAAATCATAATTATTGGCTACTTAACTATTCTCTGGGGGGGAGAAGGATGAAGTCTTTTCAAAATACGAAATCGGCACTATTCTATATTTTGCCGGCGTTCCTTCTTATCTTAACGTTTGTATTCATCCCGATTATTTTTAACTTGTATTATAGTTTTTACAGTTGGAGCGCATTTAATATGGATGGAGTTTTTGTTGGCCTAAAGTATTATATAAAGCTCTTTAAGGATCCTGTTTTCTATATTGCCTTAAAAAATAATTCATTATTCGCTATTATTTCAATACTAGTCCAAGTGGGTGGTGGACTAGTGATAGCGGCAGTTTTAGAGGATAAGGTGATTAGAAGATGGCAACCCGTGTTCCGTACAATCTTCTTCATCCCGTCCGTTATTTCAATTGCAGTAGTGGGGTTATTATGGCAGTTGCTATATAATCCCGATATTGGTTTGATTAACGAGGCGCTAAGGGCCATAGGACAGAGCGAGTTGGCCCATGCATGGCTAGGAGATAGTAAAACTGCGATATATGCGATAGTTGCTATGTCTCAGTGGCAATATACAGGATATATTGTCATGCTTTTTTTGATTGCCATGCATAAAGTTCCAGGAGAATTTTATGAAGCCGCCACAATTGATGGAGCAAATCGGATACAAACATTTTTCCATATAACGATTCCTCAAATTAGAGAGATGATTTTAGTTGGTTCTATGATTACAGTTATTGGAGCTTTTAAAGTATTTGATGAAGTCTATATTATGACTTTTGGTGGCCCGGGTCGTTCCACTGAGGTGCTTGGTACGATGCTTTATAGAGCAGCTTTTCGTAACGATGAAATGGGATATGCTTCAGCAATTGCTACTGCAATATTTTTAATCACATTAGGATTGTCATTGCTCCAGATGAGATTAGCAAAATCGGGTAAGGAGGATTGAAATAGCTTATGAGAATTACAGAAAATATTTTCCGTATTTTTGTACTGATCTGGTTTATTGTCTATTCAATTGCCATTATCTACCCTTTGATCTGGTTAGCAATGAATGGATTAAAATCTAATAGCGAGTTCTTTTTAAATACATGGTCATTTCCAAAAGAACCGATCTGGGGAAATTATGTAGATGCATGGAATGCAGGAGTAGGAAAGTTCTTTTTTAACAGCTTATTCGTAACGGCTGTATCAATCACGATTATTGTATTACTGGGGTCAATGGCTGCTTACGGATTGAGCCGCTTTAAATTTAGAGGAGTAAATGTCTTTTTAATCATTATCCTAAGTGGGCTAATGTTGGCGCCACAAGTAAGTTTGATATCCCTATACAAAATGCTCCAGATCATGGGAATATACAATACGTATTGGGCATTAATTCTCCCTTACGTCGCATTCCAATTACCTTTTGCTATTTTTTTGATGAGATCTTATTTCCTTGCCATACCCAAAGAATTGGAGGAATCAGCGATAATTGATGGCTGTAATACATGGAAAGTATATTTGCATATCATACTGCCAATGGGTAAGCCTATTATTATTGCTGCCGCACTATTAGCAACTATGAATGTTTGGAATGAGTTTGCATTTGCCTTAGTTTTTATTGAAGACTCTGCATTAAGGACAATTCCAGTTGGTCTAATGAATTTAAGGAGCCAGCTCAATACAAACTTTGGTGTTCAATTAGCAGGATTAGCTATTTCTGCAGTTCCGATGATTGTTGTTTTTATAGTTTTTCAAAGAAGTTTTGTTCGTGGCCTTTCCGAGGGAGGGGTAAAGGGTTGATTATATTATATAACCCTTGAGGCTCTTGCTGAGTGGTATATACCATAAGACGAACTGAAGTGAATACCGATTTTTTCTGGTGTTAATAAAAGGAGGATGAAATAATGTTGAAATTTAATAAAGAAGTGTACTTAGAAAATGGGCGTATTACGTATGAGACACGGAATGAGATTGAAAGAATTGCTGATGAGATTTCAAATGAAGGTTTTAAAAATATATTTTTCATATCTGCAGGCGGATCTATAGCAATCATGTGGCCAATCCAAGAAATGCTAAAACAACTAACAGATGTACCCGTATATGCGGAGCAAGCTGGCGAAATTGTTTTAACAGGTCATAGACAATTAACAAAAGACTCGATTGTTATTATGGCATCGAAATCTGGCGATACAAAAGAGACGGTTGAGGCTGCAGAGTGGTGCCGGAATAATGGCTATCGAGTTGTGTCATTATTAGGAAAGCCGGAGACACCATTAGAAAAGTTAAGTAATTGGACTATACCAAACAAAGCTTTGAATGGAATTGAATTCCAGTACATGCAGTTGTTTCTTCTTGTGTTTAAGTTACTCGCTAATCGAAATGAATTTGCGGGGTATCAAAAGTTTGCAGACCAATTAGAAAAGCTTCCTGAAAATCTTTTGAAAGCAAAGCAGAAATTTGAACCAATAGCCGCTGAAATTGCCGAAAAGTATTACAATGAAGAGTATACGATTTGGATTGGTGATGGAGAGATGTGGGGTGAAGTCTACCTTTATTCTATGTGCGTTTTGGAAGAATGCCAATGGATGCGCACAAAGGCTGTTACCTCAGCTGAGTTTTTCCATGGAACACTAGAATTAGTTGAAGAAGACGTTCCCGTATTTCTAGTAAAAGGCGAAGGCAAACGTCGAGCAATTGACGATCGTGTGGAAAGGTTTTGTGAAAAGTATACAAAAAAATTAGTTGTCATTGATACAAAGGATTATGCCTTAGAGGGGATCGATGATGAATTCCGATGGATTTTAGCTCCGACTATTTCTTCAACACTATTAGTTGATCGACTTTCCCGCTACTTTGAAAAATATAGTGGTCATGATCTAGATACTCGTCGTTATTATCGTCAATTTGATTATTAATTAATAAGAAGTGAAGGCATGGATTATTTCCCTGCCTTTTATTATTGTTTTTTTCTTCTTCGGTGGTTAGATATAACATTTTAGAAGGAAGCTGTCGAGAAATGGTTGCAGCCTTACTCAAAACAAAAGCGACTCATCTACTTTTAATAAACTTGCTATTTTTGTCAGTAGCCCATTAATACTGGAGGGGATTGCTGTAGTAACATGGGTATATGTTAAGGTTTGTTCTTATCCCAATATACGGTTTCATTAAATCAACCATAAAAAACATCTTCACTAGACAGTGCACGCCACAACATGCGAGGATAACAAGATAGTATTAAGTAAAGGGGGAAGATTTCGTGTATAAACTAATTGCGATTGACCTTGATGGGACATTACTTACGGATGAATTGCAGATTACACCAAGAACAATCAAGGCGATTCAAAAAGCAGTAGAATTAGGTACGGTTGTCACGATTGCGACGGGGCGCATGTTTCCATCCGCAAAATTATTTGCACAACAACTTGGCATAAATGTACCGGTGATTACATATCAGGGTGCAATCATTAAAAGCATTGATGACAATGAAGTGATGTATGAGCGACTTATTCGGCCTGACATTGCACAAAAACTAGTTGAGATTGCTCGTGATAAAAAAATACATTTACAAGTTTATCAAGATGATATTCTTTATGCCGCATCAGAAAATGATAAGATTATTGAGTACTCCAAAAAATCGAAGGTCCCGTATAAGATAGAACCGGATCTAGCCAAACTTGCGAAACAAGGATTTACGAAAGCACTCTTTATCGAAGAGCCTACCTACCTTGCAATCTTACAGGATGAATTGTGGGCATTGTTTGGGGAGGACGCACATATCGCCAAGTCTTTAGTAAACTACCTTGAAGTGACACATCCCGAAGCAAACAAAGGATGTGCTTTATTACACCTTGCGAGTAAGCTTGGCATCGAACGTACAGAAATTATCGGTATAGGTGACAATCACAATGATATAGAACTGATAAAGACGGCTGGTCTAGGTATCGCAATGGGTAACGGGGTCCAGGAATTGAAAGACATTGCAGATTATATTTCACTGACGAACAATGAAGAAGGGGTACTCCATGTTATCGAGAAATTTGTTTTAGAGCCTATGGGAGCAATAATTGAATGATGGTGAAAATCAGTTATTTTGATGTTGAAAATAGTTAAATTAGACTAGCCCAAGAAAAAACACCTTCGATAAATTCACTCATCAGTGGATCATTTACGAAGGTGTTTTATATTGTCTTAGTAATTTAGCCTAGTGCTAATATTCTTTAATCATCAAGGACTTTCTGGAATGCTTTTTGTATTTTTAGGTCTTGATGTATTAGTGGTTTTTGGTTTGCTGTAAATGAATTGTCAAATTCAAATAGAATAGTTTCAACTAAGATAATTTATCTAGAAGTTTCATCAAGTTCAATAGTAACTACTTTTTCAGTTGCGGTAGTATACTCAATTCTTACAAAAACGCCGAATTCTTTGTCACCATCTTTTAACCATAGCTTAAACTTTTCAATAGTTGAATCCTTAATCGATTCGCTTCCTTCATGCAAGTAGTCAACAATATTCGCATTGGGATATTTTGATTGTGTCTCTTTAATAGCAAGCTTTCCCCACTTAGCATAGGCTGGAATTTCTGGTTGTGAATGCGCAACAGTTGGGATATGTGTTGGTGCTGAATTAACTGTAGTAAAAACTCCGAGCGCAATAATTATTTTCCGCATAATTGATCACATCTCCTTTTTTTATAGGATGAGTAATTTTCTTTAAATCATTCTAGGACCAATTCCCTGTCCTCGTTTAATCCACTTATCAATTTCAGCTGTATTTTTCTTCATTAATTTAGAAGACAATTGTAATCGGACTATCCATTAGGTCAGCTGTATTGACTTTAGGGGACAGTCTTTTATCCGTGACTAAAAATGTGAGCATATTCAAAAAATGACGGGTAAAAGCGGATAAATGTGGAATACTAACCACTGAATCGTTTTGAAAACATAGTTTTCCCTGATTTCTGCACAATTTATTTACTTATGTCATTTCGTTTGCTAAACTCATTTAGTTGTCCGACGTCAGACGACAAAAAAAGGTGTTTACATAGTGCGAATTGGCGTATTAGTAACAAAACTATAAATGGGAAATTTCCATATGAAGAGGTGTACTAGTTGAATTTATTGTGGGGGCTTTTAGGGATAGTTGTGGTGTTAGGAATTGCATTTCTTTTATCTAATGGAAAGAAATCGATTAATTACCGGACTATCGCAGTTGGTTTAACTATTCAAGTGACATTTGCATTCGTCGTCTTGAAATGGGAAGCGGGAAGAGCTGGGTTAATATGGTTTTCCGGACTCGTTCAAAATGTTATTAACTATGCAGGAGAAGGGGTTGCATTTCTTTTTGGTCCGGCAGCAGATGTTAAAGGATTCGGTTTTGTTTTTGCGTTCCAAGTGTTAACAATCATCATTTTCTTTTCTTCTTTGATATCCGTTTTATATTATCTTGGAATTATGCAGATGGTTATCAAACTAATCGGAGGCGCTTTATCGAAACTACTTGGTACGAGTAAGGCGGAATCGATATCTGCGGCAGCGAATATATTTGTCGGACAGACAGAAGCTCCGCTTGTCATCCGGCCATTTTTGGCAAACATGACGAAGTCGGAACTTTTTGCAGTTATGACAGGGGGTCTTGCATCTGTTGCGGGTTCTGTTCTCGCGGGTTATGCACTTTTGGGAGTTCCACTTGAGTATTTGATTGCAGCGAGTTTCATGGCTGCACCTGCAGGGTTAGTGATGGCGAAAATACTGATACCCGAAACCGAAAAATCGGAAGTTGCCGATTTTGAAATGGAGAAGGATCAGGAATCGGTGAACGTCATTGATGCAGCGGCGCGTGGGGCAGGGGATGGATTAAAACTTGCCCTCAATGTCGGTGCAATGCTACTGGCGTTCATCGCGCTTATTGCGATGATGAATGGCATGTTAGGTGGACTCGGTAAGTTAGTTGGTTTCGAATCGTTAACGGTTGAGGGGATTTTAGGCGTTGTATTTGCACCCCTTGCATTTGCTATTGGTGTGCCTTGGTCTGAGGCGGTTATAGCAGGCGGATTCATTGGTCAAAAGCTTGTGTTGAATGAGTTTGTTGCATATGCGGCATTCGCACCGGAAATTGCTTCACTTAGCCCTAAAACAGTCATCATCGTCAGCTTTGCACTTTGCGGCTTTGCTAATTTAAGTTCATTGGCGATCCTTCTTGGAGGCTTAGGTTCTCTAGCGCCAAGTCGACGTCCTGACATTGCAAGACTGGGTATTCGTGCGGTGGCAGCGGGGCTGTTAGCCTCGTTATTGAGTGCTGCTATTGCGGGGATGTTTATTTAATTAATAAAGCATGAAAAGCACATCCATTGGGTGTGTTTTTTACGTTTCGTGGACTTTTGGAGGCAGTATCTGGAGAAAAATCTTGACCAAGTTGAAGCAATAAAATAAGAGGACGTTAATTGAATTGGAAAAGGAGCATAAACCATAGTGGTTTGTAGCTCCTTTTTTGTGCGGGTATCCCGTGGCGGGCATAATACGGCTGGTGCCGGTCATTAACAAAGTCATGGCGAGCATAACAGGTCCCATGGCGGTGATAACGAGCTCTATGCCGGTCATAACCAGGTGAACGGTCGCTGTCTACAGCGAGAAATGCCTTGAACCTAAGGGGCAGTATCGTATACAGTTCATTGTTTGTTCCTATAGACAAGAATCAAACGCGATGTTCTTTGTAATTGTGTATTTTCGTGATATTCCCTAGCAGAGTGATTTCTTCGCCTGTCGTTTTTTTCTCATAAGCAATCACAGAATCAAGTAACTGATCTGTTGTGCGCGCACCAACGAGGGCGGATGCCACTGTATTGTCATGAAGAGTGAAAGCAATTGCCGCCGCGTGTAGGTCAACTGTTTGTTCACTTAGCGCTTGGACAGTACGTGTCAATTCACCGGCATCATACTCGACAAATCCATTTGCTTTTGCAGCTCTTGTCAAGCCTTCAGATGTCAAAAATCCTTTGGCAATGGTCCCACGCGTAATAACAGCGGCACCGGCTCCGTGGATCATTGGAAACCATTCTTCTGGTCTGCGGTCAAGCAGATTATATTGCATCATGACAGAGACTGCTGAACTAGTATCCAAGAATCGCTTAATGACATTTGGGCGAATCGAAGATATGCCATATTGACGAATAAGCCCGTCTTTTTTTAAGCTTTCAAATGCATCAATTGTTTCCTCTACTGCGTCTTCCATTGTCCCACCATGAAGCTGATAGACATCGATATAATCAGTGTCAAGGCGCAATAGGCTCTGTTTGATGGCGTCCATAATATGCTTTTTAGAAGAATCCCATGTCCATCCTTCACCCTCGGGATTCATCTTATTACCGGCTTTCGTCGCAAGAATAATTTCATTCCGTCTTCCTTTTAGCGCTAATCCCAGAAGTTCTTCATTGTTACCGCCATTATACAAATCGGCTGTATCAAAATAATTGATGCCTGCGTGAATGGCGGCGTCGACGATGTTTTTCGATTCAGCTAAGTCACCTGGCAGCGACATGCAACCAAGGCCAATTTCGGAAATGTATAGACCACTATTACCCAACTCTCTTTTCTTCATGAAAGCACCCCCTATTTTGTTCATGTCTAGACTTCAGCGCCTAGCACCTAGGCCCACACGAAGTGGGTCATGCAGCTATTGCGAAAGGACGTCGCGAACTTAGGCTGCCTTCCTCTGTCGCTTCAGTCCTTAAGTTAAAGGCAAAGATCGCCTTTATCTTAAGACCCTTCGACGTACAGGACGTACTAGTGCCGACGTCGCCACAGGACGTGGCGAATTTAGTCGGCCAGCGCTTTTCGGGTCTACCAAGGCGCTTGCGCTTTTCTTCATGGTACAATGACGTCACACTATTATCCATAAAAAGGAGTCGGAAACGATGAATAAATATGAAGAAAAGACAATTTCAGGTGAAACACTTTATAAAGGGAAAATTATCACATTGCGTGTTGAGGAGGTGGAACTTCCGGATGGTAAGAAAGCGACACGTGAATTGATCAAACATCCAGGGGCAGTTTCCATCATTCCGATTACTGCTGATGGAAAAATTGTGCTCGTTGAACAATATAGAAAAGCGCTGGAACGTACACTAATTGAAATTCCAGCGGGGAAAATTGATCTGGGAGAAGAACCGGCAGTGACGGCGGTCCGCGAACTTGAAGAAGAAACGGGGTACGGGGCGAAAGAATTTACTTACATCCAGTCCTTTGCAACGTCTCCTGGTTTTGCAGATGAAGTCATTCATATGTATTTAGCGCAGGATCTTTATAAAATCGAAAACCCTGCTGCGGGAGATGAGGATGAATTCATTGGACTACTAGAAGTGACTCTTGAAGAAGCGCAAGAAATGGTTGTGTCAGGAAAAATTTACGATGCTAAAACTGCGTTCGCTGTTCTTTATGCCAAAAACCTTTTAACAAAGTGACCTAATTTTGAACGGACAAGCATATGTTGAATAAGGTGAGTCTTCAACCGGTGGAGAGGAGCTTCATTCCCCATCGATTGAGGCGGAACTCAGACTACTTACGCCACGTCTTGTGGCAATGTCTGAGTGACCTAATGCCCGTTAATGCGGGATTAACTATGCGGAGGTGTAGCTATGGTCCGTTCTTTATCGTTCATCCACTTATTTGTCATTCTTGCAATTGGCTTTATTGGGGGAGCGCTTTTATTTCGTGAGATGCCTGCGACTGCGGTAGAAAGGGTGGTTGCTTTTTATGATGCTCGGGTCGTTCTAGGGCACGAGGCAGGTTATATTAAACCTGTAGGCATGGCGGCCCTATTTTTCGTCGTTGCATTCGTACTGGCGGCGTTTAGAAAAACACGATTCACCGTATTATTTTTCGGTGCAGTGAAATGTGTTCTTTTCGGCTTGTCATCTTCCTATTTACTAGCTTCGGGCACGAAAATAATGGCCTATTCAATTTGGTGGTTTCCGTTTCAGTTCCTTATTTGTTTTCTATTTCTAGTGTATTGTGCGATTTTAAGTCCACCTTACTTTATGCGTTCAACGATGGGGAAAGGCCCCAATAAACGTGCATTACCGACGATAATTGGCATGTCAATTGCTATACTTGCTATCGAAATTATCGTCTTTCAATTCATTTTTAGGTAGAATAGGTTCTTCTTTAATTAACTGTCTGCTCCCTTTCTGTTGTCATAAGGAAAGCCCATTTGTTATAATGGAGACAGTTTGAGGGGGGCGTCGTATGGAGAGCCGAATCGATCGGATAAAAAAACAATTGCATGGGGCCAGTTACAAGCTGACACCTCAGCGCGAAGCGACGGTTTTGGTCCTCCTTGAGCATGAGGAAGATCATCTGAGTGCTGAAGATGTATTTTTGCTAGTCAAAGAGAAAGCACCGGAAATCGGGCTTGCTACCGTGTATCGTACGTTGGAATTGCTAACCGATCTTAAAGTAGTCGATAAAATCAATTTTGGTGACGGTGTATCGAGATATGATCTGCGGCAGGAAGGTGCTGCCCATTTCCATCATCATCTTATTTGTATCGAATGTGGAACAGTGGATGAAATTCAGGATGATCTACTCGGAGATGTCGAAAAGATTGTTGAAAGTCGCTTTGAATTCGCTATTAAAGACCATTGGTTAACTTTTCATGGTATTTGCAAAAGATGTAAATCCGATGTGGATGAAAGTGAAAAGTGAGAAAAGGGATGGCATAATGCTGTCCCTTTTGTCGTTTCACTTAAACCTGTACTAACCGAAGGGGGGAAGGGATTTGTTTAAATTAAAGGCAGATGGAAACTGTTTTTCTGTTTCCCGCTGGTTATGAAAGACATCCGTTTTGCGCTTGAAGATTATATGCACTTCCTAAAAGTGGAGCGGCAGTTGTCAGGAAATACAATTATTTCTTATAAGCGCGACCTTAATGAATACCTAGACTTTATGGAACAAGCAGGATATAAATCAATGGATGATGTCGATCGTCCCGCTGTAGTGGGGCATTTACATCAATTGAAAGAAGGCGGGAAATCGGCTAGGACCGTTTCTAGACATATTTCATCAATCCGTTCATTTCATCAATTCCTTCTTCGGGAAAAGGTCACGTCTCAGGATCCGACAGTCCATTTAGAGCTTCCAAAACTTGAACAGAAATTACCACGTGTTTTATCTATGGACGAAGTAGATAGACTAATCGAGGCGCCAGATTGTTCAAAGTCACAGGGTGTAAGAGATACTGCGCTGCTTGAAGTTTTGTACGGGACGGGTATGCGTGTAAGTGAATTGATTGGACTTAATATGGATGATATTCATCTCTCGATGGGTTTCGTCCGTGTATTTGGCAAAGGCGGGAAAGAACGGATTATTCCACTTGGTGGGAAATCAATTACGGCCTGTAAGCGTTATATCGAAGAAGCACGGCCCATTTTCATCGAAAAACAAAAAGGTGCCGAGGCCTTATTTGTCAATATGAGGGGAACTAGGCTAACAAGGCAAGGCTGTTGGAAGTTGTTGAATGGACACGCCCTAAAAGCGGGTATACAGAAAGAGTTGACGCCACATATATTGCGCCATACGTTCGCTACGCATCTCATCGAAAATGGAGCGGATCTGCGGGCGGTTCAGGAAATGCTTGGTCATGCGGATATTTCCACAACACAAATTTATACACATGTCAGTCGTTCAAGGTTGAAAGAAGTCTATGTGAAATTTCATCCAAGGGCATAGAATTGTACAGAAACGCTTATTTTTAGGAGGAATAACTTATGGAGAAAAAACAATTTAAACGTGTCCATCTGATCGTGCTCGATTCTGTAGGGATCGGGGAATCACCGGATGCTCCTAGTTTTGGTGATGCAGGTGCAAATACGCTAGGACATATCGGTGAAGCAATGGGAGGCCTACATATGCCAAACATGGGCAAACTTGGTCTTTCCAACATTAGTGAAATTAGCGGTATCGCCGTTGCAGATGAACCACTCGCTTATTACGGTAAAATGCAGGAAGCATCTGTCGGGAAAGATACGATGACGGGACATTGGGAAATCATGGGCCTTAACATTGACAAGCCATTTAAAGTATATCCAAATGGTTTCCCGCAGGAATTGATTGCAGAACTTGAACGACGAATAGGACGTAAAGTGATTGGCAATAAACCGGCTAGTGGCACTGCAGTCATTGATGAATATGGCGAGGAACATATGAAGACTGGAGCAATTATTGTCTATACGTCTGCGGATCCTGTGCTGCAAATCGCTGCACATGAAGGGATCATCCCAATTGAAGAACAATACAGGATTTGTGAAATCGCACGTGAGTTGACATTGGAACCGGAGTTTTTAGTTGGTCGCGTCATTGCACGTCCATTTGTTGGAGAACCAGGTAACTTTACACGAACTACGAACCGACATGATTACGCACTTAAACCATTTAATCGTACAGTTATGAATGAATTGGTGTCCGCGGATTATGATGTAATGGCGATTGGCAAAATTGCCGATATTTTTAACGGTGAAGGCATTACAGAATCCGTTCGTACCGTGAGCAATATGGATGGCGTCGACAAATTTCTGGATGTTATGAAAAAAGACTTCAAGGGTCTTAGTTTCACGAATCTCGTTGATTTTGATGCGTTATTTGGGCATCGAAGAGATCCGCTTGGTTACGGCAATGCACTACAAGAATTTGATGTAAGGCTGCCAGAAATCTTAGAATCGCTGCGTGATGACGATCTACTGATTATTACAGCGGATCACGGCAATGATCCAACTTATCCAGGTACTGATCATACCCGTGAATATGTCCCACTCGTGGTTTATTCGCCATCATTTAAAAAGGGTGGGGAAATGCCACTGAACGAGACATTTTCAGATATTGGCGCTACGATTGCGGAAAATTTTGATGTGAAAATGCCCGAGTTCGGTAAGAGTTTCTTGCGTTTATTAGATGAAAAGGTGTGATGAAGATGTTCAGAATGGTAGATGTAATTGAGAAAAAACGAAATGGCGAAGTTCTTACAAAAGAAGAAATCACCTTTTTTGTGAACGGCTATACAGATGATTCCATCCCAGATTATCAAGCAAGTGCGTTTCTTATGGCGATCTATTTTAAAGGAATGACTGCTGAAGAACAGGGATACTTGACGATGGCGATGGTTGAATCTGGCGATCAGATTGATTTATCTGCAATCGAAGGGATTAAAGTCGATAAACATTCTACAGGCGGTGTTGGCGATACGACGACATTAATCCTGGTACCACTCGTCGCGGCCTGCGGCGTTCCTGTCGCGAAAATGAGTGGTAGGGGTCTTGGTCATACAGGCGGGACACTCGACAAGCTCGAGGCGATAGAAGGGTTCCACGTCGAATTGACCGAAGAGCAGTTCGTCAAACAAGTAAATGATTTAAAATTAGCGGTCATTGGACAGAGTGGCAACTTGACACCGGCTGATAAAAAACTCTACTCTTTGCGCGATGTGACAGCTACTGTTGACAGCATCCCGCTTATTGCCAGCTCAATCATGAGTAAGAAGATTGCTGCGGGTGCAGATGCGATTGTTCTCGATGTGAAAACGGGTGATGGTGCATTCATGAAAACAGAGGCAGACGCAAGAGCACTGGCTCATTCGATGGTGGCGATTGGTAAACAAGTCGGCAGAAATACGATGGCAATCATTTCTGATATGAGCCAGCCGCTTGGGTTCGCAATTGGTAACTCACTTGAAGTGATTGAAGCGGTTGAAACGCTAAAAGGGAATGGTCCCGAAGACTTGACGGAACTTTGTCTAGTTCTTGGTAGCAAGATGATTGTTGCGGGAGGAAAAGCTCCTTCTGATGAGGAAGCTAGGGACATGCTGAAAGCAGTTATTGCTGACGGTTCGGCACTTGAATTGTTTGGTAAATTGATTGAAGCGCAAGGTGGAGATGGTGCAATCATTCATGATACATCCCTATTACCGACAGCCAAATTTCAGATTGAAGTACCTGCGCTATCTTCGGGTTATGTAACGAATATGGAGGCGGATGATATTGGTGTTGCCGCGATGCTTCTTGGTGCGGGTAGAGCGACAAAAGATGATGTAATCGATCTTGCAGTAGGTATTGTGCTTACTAAAAAAATCGGGGATGCCGTGCAAGCGGGAGAGCCACTTGCTATTATTCATTCGAATACGGAAAATGTAGAACAATCCATGTCACTGATCCAAAAACATATAACCATTGGAAAAGAAGCAGTGGCAAGCCCTCGCCTCATTGGCGACATGATTACGGGCTAATAGTAGTTGAAACTCAAAGCTACCCTATCAACCAAATTTGGTTGATAGGGTAGCTTTTTGAAATTAAGGAATTGAACCTGACCGCAGTCCGACCTAGCAAATCCCGTCCTGACCAATCATAACCGCACCTCAATCGACCATAACACTCCAAAAATATTTCTTTTTTATCGGATGTGTAAATCGTTTGGAAGACGTACATACTTTCATTAGTAGTGGGCAATGTCGAAACATAAGAACTTTGCGCTGACTGTGACTAGTTCTGTCAGGAGAAAGGGTTTCGCCCTCCAAATGTGGAATATTTCGCAGGAAGGAGGGGGTTCAGCATGGCTGACATCGAAATTATAGATAATGGGATTTTAATTGCAACACTGCAAGGGGAATTGGACAATCATGAGGCAAATCGAATCCGGTCCCACATTTCTTCATCTATTTATAGCGGACAAGTTCGGGCGATTATTTGGGATTTGTCGAGACTTGGATTCATGGATAGCGCAGGAATCGGGCTCATTCTTGGAAGGATGCGCGATTTAGCACCTGTGGAAGGGGAAACGCTCATTTTGAATCCGTCCACGACAATGGAGAAGATATTTACATTTTCCGGTCTTGGACCAAATATAAGGCATTGCACGGTCGATCTAGCGATCGGGGAAATCGGAGGGGTATTACATGAACAATGAAATGACGTTATCATTCGTCGCAATTGAGGAAAACGAAGCGCTGGCAAGGATGGCAATGACTTGTTTTATAACGCCGCTGGACCCGACTATCGAAGAGATTTCAGAATTTAAGACCATTGTATCGGAAGCTGTGACGAATGCCATCATTCATGGCTATGAATGTGATGGGAAAAGCCTTGTCACTGTTCACGCCGTAATTGAAGAAAACAAAGTTACGATGACGGTTCGCGATGAAGGTATGGGTATTTTTGACGTAGAACAGGCGATGGAACCGATGTTTACCACTCGCCCCTTCATGGAGCGATCGGGTATGGGATTTACGATAATGGAGAGCTTTGCCGACAGTTTGTCAGTCGAATCTGTATTAGGAAATGGAACAATCGTCAAGTTCGAGAAAACGTTTTCTCCGGTCCCGGAAGCAAGCAGAATGAGGTGACCCATGGACGCATCCGTTGAAATAAAACCGGCATTGTTGACCCAAGAAAAGATGAGGGAACTCATTAAAGTTTCACAAGAAGGTGATAAAGAAGCGAGAAGGATGATGGTGGAGGGAAATACGCGGCTTGTCTGGTCCATTGTCCAGCGGTTTGCTTCCCGTGGCGCCGACCCAGAGGATTTATTTCAAATTGGTTGTATCGGACTTATGAAATCAATTGATAAATTTGATTTATCGTATGAAGTGAAATTCTCTACGTATGCGGTACCTATGATTGTCGGAGAAATCCAGCGTTTTCTAAGGGATGATGGAATGGTGAAAGTGAGCAGGTCCATCCGTGAACTTAGTTTCAAAATCCGTCATGCAACGGATGATTATATTAAATTGCATGGTAAATCGCCATCAATTTCGGAGGTTGCAGCAGTTCTTGAAGTGTCCGTTGACGATGTCGTTCTCGCCTCTGATGCTTTACGCGACCCCGCGTCACTTCATGAACAGTTATATGAAAGTGAAGGGGATAGCTTAACGCTGATGGATCAGTTGCGAGATGACAGATCTGAAAGAGTGTTTGATCATATCCCGCTGCGTGATGTCATTTCTAAATTAAATAAACGAGATCAAACGATCATTTATATGCGCTACTACCTGGATTGCACGCAAAGTGATATTGCTGAAAGAATTGGCATATCGCAAGTTCAGGTATCACGGCTTGAAAAGAAAATCTTAGCCCAATTGAAATTATGGATGGGCGTTGATTCGGAAGAAATTATACTAAATGTGAGGACGGATTGAACTAATGGAAAAGCTATTCCAATCGGTGAATGAAGGGGAAGAGTGGTTCTATACCTGTTTCGGTAAAGATAAAACGTTCGATGCTACTGCCAGATCATTGCATCTTTGGGATATGCCTGTTCTGTTGCTTTATATTAATGGACTCATAGACGGTGATACAATCACGACTTTATTGACAGAAATGCAAGGGGCTAAAGGAAGGGAGGATGGCGACCAGGAGGATGGAGGGGAACGATTCCTCTCCTTTTTCCCGTATCACGCTGTTTCAACTGTGGGAGATCGAAACGAATTACTTACCTCGATATTAAGCGGACAAGCTGCCTTTATCACGCCTGAGGGCTATGTGTTTACGATTGACATTCGATCTTATCCTGGTAGGCAACCTGCAGAACCTGACAATGAAAAAGTCGTCAGAGGATCGAGAGATGGATTTACGGAGAATCTTATCCAAAATACCGCGCTTATCAGAAGGCGGCTTCGTACTGAGGATTTACGATTTGAAATGCATAAAGTGACGATGAATGGAAAAACAGATGTCTCAATCACTTATATGCAAGGGGCGGCAAGTGAAGAACATCTTGCTTATATCCGTGAAAGGCTTGATGAAATTCACCACGACGGACTGACAATGACGGATAAGTCGCTTGAAGAATTTTTGTTCAAACAGCGCTTTCATCCAATGCCGTTCGTTCGTTTCACGGAGCGTCCTGATATATGTGCGGCACATTTATTGGAAGGGCATATCGCAATCATCGTGGATACATCCCCCTCAGTTATACTTGTACCGGCCCCATTATTTCATCATCTGCAACATGCGGAAGAATACCGTCAGGCACCGCTTATTGGAACGTTTGTCAGGATTATGCGTTTATTTGCGGCTGTCATGAGTCTTGTTCTTTTACCATTTTGGTACCTAATTGCAACGAAACAACACTACTTACCCGATTTCCTCAGTTATATCGGACCAAAAGACATCGGGGAAATCCCATTACTTGTTCAACTTCTTATCGCAGATGGCGGAATCGAGATACTTCGTATGGCAGCTATTCATACGCCGACACCGATGTCGACCGCTATGGGGCTTGTTGCAGCGATTGTTATTGGACAAGTAGCAATAGACGTTGGTCTTTTCACCCCTGAAGTTGTTTTGTATGTGGCAGTAAGTGCCATATTCACATTCTCAATACCCTCTTACGAATTAAGCCTTACGACAAAAATTTTCAGAGTGTGTATTCTGTTGTCTACCGCATTACTCGGAGCACCCGGCTTTTTCTTATCAGTCGCTGTACTTTTCTACTATTTATGTGCATTGAGGCCAATGGGCGTACCGTATTTATGGCCCGCTGTACCGTTCTTTCCAAAGGCAATGTTACGTGTCATTATTAGGTTTCCAATGACTGCCGATGCTCCTAGACCATTCATAACAGACTCTCCAGATAGAGATCGTATTTCTTAGATCATTGCCTCTACCCTTCTTTATATGATAAAATTTTAGTTATCTAATTCGAGAGGGGAAGGCAACATGCATTTTTACGGAACACAATCAGTCAACGAACGTGGCCATCTGACAATTGGCGGTACGGATACGGTTGATCTTGCACATACTTATGGAACACCACTTAACGTCTATGATGTTGCCTTGTTCCGTGAACGGGCAAGCGCCTTTAAGAAAACTTTTGAAACGATGGGTATCCATGCGCAGGTCGCTTATGCGAGTAAGGCATTTTCGTCCATTGCTATCTACGAAATTGCTGAACAGCAAGGACTTTCTCTGGATGTCGTTTCTGGGGGGGAATTGTTTACTGCAGTTTCTGCGGATTTTCCGCGCGATCGAATTCATTTTCACGGCAACAATAAAAGCTACACTGAGTTACAATTTGCATTCGATGAAAAAATAGGATGTATCGTTATTGACAATTTTTCTGAAATCGAACTGGTTAAGGAAATTGCTGAAACTCGTAAAGAATCTATGAACGTGCTTATCCGAGTAACACCAGGAGTGGAAGCCTCTACACATGATTATATTACGACAGGTCAGGAAGACTCCAAGTTTGGATTCGATTTAAAAAATGGTCAAACGGATGAAGCTTTTCTTCAGTTGTATAATCATCCCTACATAAATTTGTTGGGCATGCATTGCCATATCGGCTCTCAAATATTCGAAACAGATGCATTTCGTTTAGCAGCGGAGGCACTAATGAATAAGATGGTTGCTTGGCGCGATAATCACCAATTCATCTGCACTGTCCTAAACTTGGGTGGCGGATTCGGTATTCGTTATACCGAAGAAGACAAACCCCTTGAACCGTCTGTATACGTTGAAGAAATGGCGACTGTTGTTCTTTCAATGACACGCAGTTTGAACTACCCTTTGCCCGAAATTTGGATTGAGCCCGGCAGATCGCTTGTTGGAGATGCAGGGACAACACTGTATACTGTTGGTAGCTCAAAAGAAGTGCCTGGTATTCGGAAATATGTCGCAGTTGACGGCGGAATGTCTGATAATATTCGGCCGGCGTTGTACGGTGCAAAATATACTGCCGTTTCGGCAAACCGGATGGACGAGCCTCACGTCGATAAAGTGACGATAGCCGGGAAATGTTGTGAGTCCGGGGATAAGCTTATTGAAGAGGCTCAGCTTGCTGACCCGACCGAAGGGGACATCATCGCTGTTTTCTGTACTGGTGCTTATGGCTATTCAATGGCAAGTAATTATAACCGTCTTCCAAAACCGGCCGTCGTGTTCTGTGAAAATGGAGAACATCAGCTTGTTGTACGCAGGGAAACCTATGAAGACATTGTCAGATTAGACATTCCGTTGCAACTAGTTAGACGGGGGGAGAGGATTTGAGAAAACGCAACATCCTCCTTTTCATCTTTATTGTAGTTGCAGCAATTATGTGGGGAGCGGTATACTGGAAGTTCGTCATGCCAATCATTGATCCGCGATAAAGTAAAATTTCAATCAGTGGGTAGTTTAAATATCACTGATTGTTAGTTGCGGCCACAGGAATTATGTTCCGATTGGTCGGGCTTTTACTGCCCGTTACTGCGCGATAAAGGAAACTGCTTATCATTGGGGAACGTAGTTAGTTTTTTCCGATGACCAAAGTATTTTCAGAAAAGAAGGGATTCAATTGATGCTTTTGCGTTATAAGAAAATATATGAAAAAATCGCGATGGGGCTACTCTCTTATATGCCTGGCGATAAAACCGTCAAGAAATTGCAGGAATGGATTCACCGATATGAAACAGATGATAGTTGGCAGTTATATCTTTTGAAAAAAGATGAGGACTTCATCGGTTTAATTGGCATCGAATTGAGGGAAGAGGACTATACATTACAGCACCTTTCTGTCAATCCATCTTTCCGTGGTGAAGGAATTGGTCAAGAAATGGTGTTGAAGCTACAAGCGCTCTTCCCTGATAAAGTCTGTATTGGAACTGAAGAAACTGATTTATTCATACAGAAATGTAAGCCTAAAGAAGAAGGTTCAGACTAATTAATGTCTGCCCTTCTTCTTTTCTTCGCGTTCCCGAAGAATATCACTGCGGTCTCTGAGCATATGTTTATGAATGACAGCATCGCTGCCGAATGGTAGAAGTGTCATAGATTGTTCTAACTTACTAGCCAGGCCAGTAATGCTAGCTGATAGGATAGTAAGTGGGAACGATTCGAATGGCAGATCTTGTTCCAACCGGTTGACTGCTTTTGTAACATCGTAAACTAACTTGTCAAAATCAATTTCTTCCGTGTATACAGGATAATTGGCAATGAAAGTCGGGAATTTTTTCATTGCCTTGTTGAGTGTACGGGATGCTCCTGGCTTATTGCCTCTGCGCCAATGATACATTCCTGTAGCAAGGAGGATATAGGCCGTTAGCGGGTGATCTTTATTACTGTCGGGAATAGACTTCCAATACTCCTCCAGTACTTCGTGGCATTCAAAGTAATCTTCATTACTATTGAAATAAACTATAAAATTTACGAATAGCGGATGATGATACGGGTGCATGTAATCAGCCCTTTCCATAGTCTGAAAGATAGGTAGGTGTCACGGAATGACATATCAAGTAAAATTAGAGGCTTTTGAAGGGCCACTAGATCTATTATTGCATTTAATCAACCGACTTGAAATTGATATATATGATATCCCGATGGCGGAACTGACAGCGCAGTACATAGAACACCTCCAAGCGATGCGCGTATTGCAATTAGATGAGCTAAGTGAATACCTTGTCCTCGCTGCGACGCTGATTGAAATTAAGAGCAAAATGCTTTTGCCAGTCCATGAAGGTGAAGATTTTGATGACGACTTTGATTTTGACATGGATGATGATCCACGTGACGAGTTAGTTGCGCGCTTGATTGAATACAAAAAATACAAAGAGGCAGCAATTAGTCTGAAAGAATCTGCAGATGAGCGATCCGGTCATTTTACCAAACCACCCGAAGATCTTACGGAGTTTGGTGAAATTGTGGCAAGTGAGTCGGATGAAAGTTTGAACGTCTTCGACTTAATTGGTGCATTTCAAAAGATGCTTAACAGGAAACGTTTGAAGGCACCTATGACAGCAAGTATATCTAGGACAGAAGTTTCTATCAGTGAAAAGATGGATGAAATTATGGCAATACTAGAAAAAGGCGGCGGGAAATGTGATTTCTATTCCTTATTCGAAAAGGGCGAGACAACCGATCTTGTCGTAACTTTTCTATCTTTGCTTGAATTGATGAAACGGCGGGACATCATTGTCAGTCAGGCTGGAAATTTCGACGATTTGACAGTGGCGTACCGACGGGAGGATGAGTGAAATGAAATTTAAAGACCGTTTGCCCGGGATGATTGAAAGTTTTTTATTCATAGTAGGGGATGAAGGGTTAACGATTAAACAGTTAACCTCTCTAACTGAGTGCAAAGAATCAGAAGTTGGAAAGGCAATTAATTTGCTGCAAATGAGTTATGAAGAACGCAAAGAGAGCGGCATTATGCTGAAGCAGTTTGGAGGGGCGTATCGCCTAGTGACGAAAGCTGATTTCGCAGAGGATATAAAACGGTTGTTGGAAAATCCATCTCCGAAATCGATGACTCAGGCATCCCTTGAAGTATTGGCGATTATCGCATACAGGCAACCTGTTACGCGTGTTGAAATCGACGATCTTCGAGGCGTCAAATCAGAGGGGCCTATTAACACGCTGATTGCCAAGGGACTCATAATGGAAAAAGGCCGATCAGAAGGAAGTGGACGAGCGATTCTCTTTGGCACAACAGACTTGTTCCTGGACCGTTTCGGGTTAGCATCACTAAACGGATTGCCACCCCTATCGCAGGAAGAAGAAGGCGAAACGGTGGAAACAGACTTGTTCATGACAAAGTTCCAAGAAGCATTTGCGATGGAAAATGACGGAGGAGGAAATATTTCTTGAAACGGGCGATAATCGTTGTCCTATTTTTCACGTTACTAGTTGGCGGAAGTTTGAAAGAAGTTGCTGCGTCTGGTCAAGCATGGGCCGTTATTGACGCTGACACGGGCAGATTATTGGAAGGGCAAAACGAAAACGTTAGACTACCGATTGCTAGTCTAACAAAAATTTGGACGGCGTTTACGTTCATTGAAAGTGTTGCAACGCCCGAAGATGTCATCATTTCGCCACAAGCTGCATCTGAGGAAGGGTCGTCTCTTTATTTACCTCAAGGGATGAAAATTGAGGCAGATGCCCTCTTAACCGGTCTGATGCTACGGTCGGGCAACGATGCGGCACGTGCGCTAGCAGAACATGCGGGCGGTTCAATGGATGGCTTTGTAGACCTGATGAATGACAAGGCATTGTTGTACGGATTGAATGATACCGTCTTCTCGAATCCGTCAGGTCTGCATGATGAACGTCATTTGTCTACTGCATACGAAACGGCGCTTATGCTACATTATGCGATGCGGAATGATCAGTTTCGTACGATTGCTACCACAAAGAATTTTAGTTACCAGGGGAAGGATCAGGCTTATAGCTGGCGTAACAAACATCGCCTTCTCCATTCCGAACCGACTGCGATTGCAGGAAAGACTGGTTTTACAAAAGCCGCAGGCAGGACACTTGCAACCTATTTCGAGAAAGACGGCAAAAACATCATCGTTGTCACTTTGAACGATGGTGACGATTGGAATACTCATAAAAACTTGGCGAATAAAGTGTTTTCCTCTTTCAAAATGGTGACTGTCGCTAAAAAAGGGGTATATGATATTCTTCCCGGTGTAGAAGCGGAGCTGGTCAGGCCCATCCGCTTGTTGTTGAAAAAAGGGGAGAAATCGAAATTGTCGAATGTCCTTATTATCCCCCGTGGGAAACATGAAACAAGTACGGGGCATTGGACCGTGTCACTTGGCGATAGGCCACTGATTACGGCGGAAGTCATTATAAAACAATGAAACATTGTTAATCGCAAAAAAAACAGTAAACTTCAAGCGTTTATTAATTGGGAAAATGCAATTGTGACGGTTTGGGGAAGACTGACGCTATATAGGTCAGTCCTCTTTTCATTTGCTACAAAGTGTGACATAATTTTTTCAAAGGTAAGAAAGTAAAAGTTTTTTGACATAGAACAGTGTCTAGACTTCAGGCGCCAGCCGCTTGGGTCATAAGCAATCCAGCTATGTGGCAAGAAACGCCACTTCGCTGGATTGACTTATGCCTGTCGCGTCTAGCGGGCGCCTTTCGCTTTTCTTACAGAATGAAGATGGGGTGACTTAATGGAAAGATTACAGAAAGTGTTGGCACAAGCAGGTGTGGCATCACGCAGAAAATCAGAAACACTAATTGTTGCAGGAAAAGTGAAAGTGAACGGTGTCGTCGTAACAGAGCTTGGAACAAAAGTATCTAGTTCAGATCGTGTAGAAGTTGAAGGCGTTCAGCTTGTTAAAGAGACTTACGTCTACTTCTTATTATATAAACCAAGAGGGATCATTTCGACAGTGGATGACGAGAAAGGCAGGAAGACAGTATTAGACTTATTCCCGCAAATCGAACAACGGATTTTCCCGGTTGGGCGTCTTGACTATGATACATCCGGCGTTATTATCATGACGAATGATGGCGATTTCTCTTACTTAATGACACATCCGAAATTCGGTATTAAGAAAAAGTATATTGCGAAAGTAAAAGGAATTCCTGGTCGTGAAGCGCTGCGAAAACTTGAGACTGGAATTGACCTAGAAGACGGCAAAACTGCCCCTGCACATGTAAAAATGCAGTCAGTGGATAAAAAAAGTGAAACTGCACTTATTGAGATTACAATACATGAAGGAAAAAACCGTCAAGTACGCCGCATGTTCGATGCAATTGGATGTCCAGTCCAAAAACTTCGAAGGGAATCATTTGGTAATGTAACGACTCACGGAATGAATGCTGGAGAGGCTCGGGAATTAACGAAACATGAAGTGAAACAGCTACGTGTCCTCGCAGAAACAGGGAAAATAGGCTGATTGTTCACAATCCCTTCAATTATGGTGCGTCTTTACAAAGGGCTATTTGTTATAATTAAAGGCAGAACTTATTTATTGTTAGGGGGTAAAACATATGGCTAAGGCGGATCAAAAGAAAACACGTCTTATTATAAGGACAATCGTCCTGTTACTTCTCGTTTCAGCAGTTGTCTATACAATTGCATCGAAAGATAAAGTAAGGGTATTAGCGGTAGGAGATAAAGCGCCCGATTTCGAACTTGTCGATTTGGAAGGCAATAAACAACGGCTATCTGATTACAAAGGTGAGGGAGTTTTCCTGAACTTCTGGGGAACCTGGTGCGGGCCATGTAAAAAAGAAATGCCATATATGGAAAATCAGCATAAAGCATTCGAAGAAAAAGGCGTCAATATACTTGCCGTTAATATCGCCGAATCTAATTTGAAGGTTGAAACGTTTATAGAACAGTATGGCCTGACGTTTCCTATCGTTATTGATAAGGACAAGAGTGTTAAGGAAGCCTATAATATAGTGCCACTTCCCACGACCTTCCTCATCAATAAGGATGGGAGAATAGAGAAAATTATAACAAGGGAAATGTCTGAAAAAGAGATTATTTCACTCATGGAAAGCATTCAACCCTAATAAGGAGTAATCCAAAATGAGCAAAATCAAATGCCAGTGCGGTCATGATAATCCATTTGGCACAGTGCTTTGTGAGCGATGTGGTAGACCGCAAACTGAAGAAGCGAAAGAAAGTAAACTTGTTGATATGCGCTATGAAGGTGCTGCAAGAAGATCGCAGACGTATAAACGGTCAATCATTGATAAAATATGGAATTTCTTTTCGAGTGTGAAAATCGGAATCAGTATTATCGTTGCCGTTCTCGCGACGGCCGCGATAGGTACGATTTTTCCGCAAAAAATGTATGTGGCCGCGTCAACTGAGGCGGAGTTTGCAGCTTATTACGAACGACTTTACGGATTGGCAGGCACAATTTATTACAAACTGGGTTTTCATGACATGTATAATAGCTGGTGGTTCATCACTTTGGTCGGGATGCTTGGAACGTCCATCATCATCGCCAGTGTTGACCGAGTTATTCCGCTTTATAAATCATTGAAAAAGCAACGTACGAAACGCCATCCTTCATTTATGAAAAAACAACGAATCTATGGCGAAGGACCGTCAAAAGATCCAGAAGCCGCACTTGTAAAAGCGGAGGAGAAACTGAAGGAACTTCGTTACAATGTGAAGATTGAAAACGGAGCATTGCTTGCAGAGAAAAACCGTTTTTCAAGATGGGGCCCGTACGTCAATCATTTAGGACTTATCATTTTTCTATTTGGTATACTACTGCGCGGTATCCCTGGATTTTATGTCGATGAAACGATGTGGATCCGCGAAGGGGAAACGCGCTCTATTCCTGGCGCAGAAGGTTATTATTTGGAAAGTAAACAATTCATCATGGAAAACTACACAAAAGAAGAAGCCGATGAAGTATTCGGTGATGCGCTCGAACGTGTTGGCATGATTGCGAAAAACTATCAGACGGATGTCGCTTTATACAAGACACCTGAAGGCGGTCTTCCTGGGTCCGATGAAATGGACTTCGTGAAAGATTACTCTATCATTGTCAATAAACCATTGAAATTTGATGGGTATAATGTCTTTCAAATGGATTTCCGTCTAGATGAATTAAAATCCATGACATTCCAATTAACTGAAAAAGCTACGGAATCCTCACTTGGAGAGTTTACGGTCGATCTTACTAATCCGGAACGTGAATATGAACTTGATAGTGGCGCACGCGTTATTTTAAGCGATTATTATCCGGATTATGACGGCGTTAAAGATGGAGAGCCGATATCGAAATCTCCAATACCGAACAATCCTGCATTCATCTTTAAAATGGTGACGCAGGCCAAACCGGAGGGCGAGATGAGTTTCGTCGCCATCAAACAAACGCTTGAAACGGAAGTCAATGATTATAAAGTGAAATTCGTCAGTGCTGAAACCCGCGATATATCCGGGCTTACGGTACGTAAAGATAAAACATTATATCTTCTACTTTTAGGTGGAATTATCTTTATGATTGGTGTTTCGCAAGGAGCTTATTGGAACCATAGACGGATCTGGATTCAAAAAGGGTCTAATGGTGAGCTGCTGGTTGCTGGTCATACGAATAAAAACTGGTTCTCCTTGAAAAAAGAGTTGGATCAAGTGAAAGACGTTGCAAATTTACCTTCTTATGAAGACAGACAGGACAAGGAATCTATCTTGCAGGATAAGGAAGTGGACAAAGTATAATGGGACTTGCATCGTTAAGCGCCAACTTGCTGTTTGTTTCATTTATCGCTTACCTCGTCGCGACGCTATTTTTTGGCGGTGCGGTAAAGGGCGCTAAATCAGAAGCATCTTATAAAAATAACCGTTGGGGAAAAATTGCGATTACCATTACGGTCATTGGATTCATTACCCATGTCGGCTATTTCATCACACGCTGGATGGCATCAGGTCATGCTCCAGTAAGTAATATGTTCGAATTTACGACAGCATTTGGAATGATGCTTGTCGGGGCGTTCATTCTTCTGTTTTACTTATATAGAACACCATCACTGGGCTTGTTTGCTCTGCCAATCGCGATTATTATTATCGGCTATGCAAGTATGTTCCCGAGGGAAATTACACCACTAATTCCGGCACTGAAAAGTTACTGGTTGACAGTTCATGTAATTACAGCTGCACTAGGTGAA
Source organism: Sporosarcina sp. E16_3 (assembly GCF_017347125.1). Classification (NCBI taxonomy): domain Bacteria; kingdom Bacillati; phylum Bacillota; class Bacilli; order Caryophanales; family Caryophanaceae; genus Sporosarcina; species Sporosarcina sp. E16_3. Next base: position 443,762 of record NZ_JADPRX010000001.1, on the reverse strand, counting down.
TCAATTCTCGCGATTAGTGCTGTAGCGGGACTCATTTATTTATTAAAAAATATTGATTTGACGAAAAAAACGAAACAGCGTTTCTGGCTAGAAGCGGTTATCTTTACGCTTATCCTAGTTATCGGTTTCGTACTTTCTTCATCAGCGTTTAAGTTATCCGGCTATGAAGCACAGTTCACTTATATTGATAAAAATGAACAACCTGCTAAAATCGAATACAATTATCCACCACTTTTCGGAATGGCTGGCTACGAATCGCTAACACCAGATGCGATGACGCCGTGGGCTGAAATGCCACCAATCGTCAATGCGAAGACGTTGACGACATTCGTCTGGTCAGTCGCAAGTGGAATTCTTCTCTACTTGATTCTTAGACTCATTTTCCGTCGTCCAGTTGCGACATTATTACAGCCGTTTGCTAAAAAAGCAAATTCGCAACTGATGGATGAAATTGGATACCGTGCGGTTATGATTGGCTTCCCTATCTTCACACTGGGTGCACTCATCTTCGCCATGATCTGGGCACACGAAGCGTGGTCAAGGTTCTGGGGATGGGATCCAAAAGAAGTATGGGCCCTTATCACATGGTTATTCTATGCTGCATTCCTTCACGTGCGTTTATCACGCGGTTGGGATGGCGAAAAGTCGGCATGGCTTGCGGTTATCGGTTTCGTCATTATCATGTTTAACCTGATTGCTGTGAACTTGATCATCGCTGGTTTGCATTCATACGCTTAACTCATAAAGACTGCCTAGTAGTTAACTTCTACTGGGCAGTTTTTTTGTAAATCGTATGGTAGCCGATCGTCCGTCGCCAGTCCTAAGTACAGATACACTAAGTTCTAAAGCTTTTGGGAACGAGTGAATAACTGCTTTTCTATCTAGTAAGAAGCAGCCAGAGATGAAATTTTGGCTGCTTAATCCCTGATAAAGTTGTCGTGATTGTTTCGTCCAAAGCGAGCCGGAAATGTACAAGTACCAATGGAGATTTTTTGGCCTTTCTAACATGCACTTCATTTACTAAAATGGCTAATCAAAAGACGTGGAAATAATAATAGACATGATTGGTCGTGTTTCCGCTTTTATTATGGCTTAGACACCTGTTTGCCATTTGAGTGTTGCGTCTAAGAACGCCGCTACGGCTTTTCTGTTTCTTTTTTGAACAACGACTTGTACAATGAAGGTAGTAGCTAGTTGAAAGGGGTAATCATTTATGGAAGAAAAAGTGACATTGTTAGTAGTAGACGATGAGGAGAGAATCCGTCGTCTGTTAAATATGTATCTTACTCGTGAAGGGTATGAAGTCGAAGAGGCTGTAGATGGTGCGGATGCACTCGAAAAAGCGCTTGTGAATCATTATGATTGTATTTTACTCGATTTGATGATGCCTGAAAAAGATGGATTAGAAGTATTAGAAGAACTAAGAGAAAAGAAAATTATGACGCCTGTCATGATGCTGACGGCAAAAGGCGAGGAGTCAGATCGAGTAACTGGTTTTGAGTCGGGTGCTGATGATTACATAGTGAAGCCTTTCAGTCCGCGTGAAGTTGTTCTGCGGGTTAAAGCAATTCTTAGAAGGTCTGTGACGTTTCCGGGTGCCGCTTCATCATCTACATCGAAGGACTTGGTCGTCTTCCCTCAATTAACGATAGATCACGATGCACACAGGGTCACAGCTGAAGGAGAAGAAGTGGCGTTGACTCCTAAAGAATATGAATTGCTCTATTTCCTTGCGAAATCACCTGATAAAGTATTTGACAGAGAGCAACTGTTAAAAGAAGTGTGGCACTATGAATTTTTCGGCGATCTTCGTACAGTAGATACGCATGTCAAACGACTACGTGAAAAGCTAAGCCGTGTTTCTGAACAAGCAGCAAAAATGATTGTTACTGTTTGGGGAGTCGGTTACAAGTTCGAGATTCCTAATGAATAGAATATGGAATTCAATTGTCGGGAAGCTATGGGCAACCATATTGCTTCTCGTTTCTTTTGTTTTGTTTATTGTTACGGCTTTGCTCCTCGAATTCCTAGACAACTTCCATACGCAACAGGCTGAGGATTCATTGCGTAGGGAAGCAACGACAATCGGGAAAATTGTTAATGATCACGAAAGTCAATCTTCGATGAACTTGATTATTGATGACATTCTTGACGATGAAACGAATGCAATGATTGTCGATTCCAATGGGGAAGTTACGCATTCATTCAATAACGGATTGAACAAGGGTAGAATAGAAAGTAAAGTACTTTACGAATCCATGTTTTATGCTAACAAAAAAAAGAATACTCCAGTCGTTAAAGAGATGATTTTACCTTCCATCAATGAAGAGAATGTCATGGAACAATACCTTGTCCTATCCTATCCACTCGAAAAAGGACAGCAACTTGGGAGCTCGGTCATCATTTACCAAAGCCTTGAAGCCGTTCATCGAACGACAGAAAGTACTACGCGCATTGTATTTTTATCCGCATTTATTGCTTTTATTTTGACAACATTTTTCGCCTTTTTCCTGTCAACGAGAATTACTTCCCCTTTACGTGGATTGAGACAGGCGGCATTTGAATTATCGAAAGGGAATTTCGATACAAGATTGCCTGTTATGCAAAATGATGAAATTGGTCAGCTTGCAACTGCATTCAATCAGATGGGTAGGCAGCTTAAATACCATGTTGAACTTATTAATCAGGACAAAGAGCAGCTTTCAAGCATCCTTACATCGATGACTGATGCTGTCATTACATTCAATCGAGATTACACAATCCTGGTTAGTAACCCGCAAGCTGAACAGTTATTGCAGAATTGGTATTTAAAAACTGGGTCACAAAAGGGGAACCATCACATCCCTCCTGCGATTTTTCATATGCTGGAACATGTTATTTCGTTCGCTGAGGAAGTGGAAGACGAATTGGAGTTAGGTGGGCAGTTTTATGGAATTTCTATCAGCCCGTTGTATAGCGGAAATAGTATTCGCGGGGCGGTTGCTGTCTTACGTGATATGACAGATCAGCATAAATTGGAGAAGCTTCGATCCGATTTCATTGCAAACGTTTCCCATGAACTTCGGACGCCAATTTCTATGCTTCAGGGTTACAGTGAAGCAATTATTGACGGCGTTATAACAAGTGATGAAGAGCGCGATGAAATGGTGCAAATCATCCACGATGAATCGAAAAGAATGGGTAGGCTCGTAACGGATCTTCTCAATCTCGCTAGGATGGAATCAGGTCATATGCGACTTTACAAAGACGAACTATCGATGATTCCTTTCCTTGACCGGATAGTTAATAAATTCATGCAAGTTGCGCGTGAAGCAAATGTCGATTTGTCTTTTGACTTCGCGGAAGATACAGAGCTTATTTCAAATGTAGATGAAGACCGTATGGAGCAAGTTTTTACAAATTTAATAGACAATGCAATCCGTCATACGCCTGATGGGGGAAGTGTTAAACTAGGAATACAAAGACAGATAGACATGATTGAAATAACAGTAACAGATACAGGTGTTGGAATTCCACAAGAGGATTTGCCGTATATCTTCGAACGTTTCTACAAGGCAGATAAAGCGAGAACTAGAGGAAAGGGCGGAACAGGTCTCGGCCTCGCCATTGCCAAAAGTATTATCGATTCACACGGTGGTAAAATCACTGCAGCAAGAGGTGATACTGAAGGAACGATTTTCAGTTGCATATTGCCTTTAAAAAAGATGTAACTATATAGCTTGAAATACGACTAATTGATAGAACGGGGGGATTTCATGGACGACTCCGTTTTCCACCGGCTTTATGAACAGTACCACCAAGATGTGTTCAAGTTTCTTATCTATTTGACAAGAGATCGTGACCACGCTGAGGACCTCATGCATGAAGTGTATGTGAGGGTACTACGTGCATACGTCGGTTTTGAAGGGAAAAGTTCGGAAAAGACATGGCTTTTTTCAATTGCCAAAAATGTCGCGATTGACCATTTCAGAAAAAATACAGTTCGCAAAAAGCATCTGTTCGATAAATTCGACTGGGAAAAGAGTGAGCTCGTATCGACGGGAATCCTTCCTGATGAACTCGTTACACTCAGTGAAGAGATGCAAGAACTGTTACAGGCGCTTAACACGTGCACGGGGGATCAAAAAATGGTCATCATCATGCGTTATTTTCAGGATCTTTCCATAGCTGAAACGGCCGAAATACTTGGCTGGACAGAGGGGAAAGTTAAAACGACACAACATAGAGCAATCAAGGCACTGCAAAAGAAATTGAATGCTCTTCCGACAGAAGGGGGGAAACTAAATGACCCACAAAAATTGGAACGACAACAAGATTGAAAATCTCCTCGGTGATATGCCCGGCGTATCAGATGATCGTCCAATGTCGGAAATACTGGCACGGTTGAAGCAAGATGAACGGTTGAATACACCTCACCGTAAAAAATCCAAGAAGTGGATGCCAGCACTTGTCGCTGTAGCTGCTTTGCTCGTTATTGGCCTGTTGGTTCCTTCTATGCTTGGTCAAAATGAAGTATCAATGAAGGACCAGAGTACCGAGAACAAAATGATGAGTGAGGATGCCGATTCGTCAGCTAGAGGCGCAAAATTGGAAAATGAGTCGATTGCTAAAGAAAAAACGGATATGGACACAATGGATAGATCTTCTACTATGATGGCATCTGAAACAGGGGAGACACACCATTTTGCTGTCTACTCCAAAGATGTTATCGATAGTACACTATTCCATTTAGGTCTAGCGGGTGATCAAGCTTCAGGCATCCCCGTTACATTTATCATTCCGAATAGTCAAATCGAGAAGGATTTTGGTTTTTTGAAACCAACGAGTTATGATTTGTATAAAAAGTATGCGGATCGTCTCGACGAAAGTGCACTTGGTTTTCAAGAGTATCATCCTTATAAAGGCGACATAACCGCGGATGAACATGCAATTATCCATCGGCTGCCGACAGGACATGGCTATGATGTAGCTTCAGGTACGATGGGAGTATATCTAGACACTTTACAAGATACGTTTTACGGCTATCAGGAGGTCCGATTTGAGAATGAAGATGGAACCGCGGCCATGTTCTCAGGGGCAGGTCAAACGAGCGAACCAATGATCTTGAAGAGTGGTCGTACTCATTTTAATTACTATCTGTTTGAACAACAAGATGGACAGCAGTTTCTTTCATCGAATTTTTCACAGCCGCAGCCATCGCTGAACGAGGCATTGCAGCAGATGAAAGTGAAACCAAATGATGTTTTCCAACCAGTCATTCCAGGCACTATAGAATTTGAAGTAAAGGTAGATGACAAATTGACAACCGTCAAATTTGCCCAACCGCTAGATCTGGACGCAATGGAGCCGGAAAAAGCGATGCAAATGGTTGAGGGAATGCTCCTAACAGCAGCCAGTTTTGGTGAACAGCTTCAATTTGAAGGTTTCGTCCAAGAAGAATGGAACGGTTTTAACTTCAATCAGCCCTTACCGGTTCCGGTTGGATCTAATCCGCTTCCACTACTATTGAAGTGAATCACGTCTGTTGACTAACCATTTATTTGCATAAAATACTGGTGAGAAGGGCTTGTTAACCTTCGTTTTCACTGGACTATTTTCGGCCCGCTTACGGCTAACTATTCATGACAGATTTACTGAGGGTCCAAGAGTGTCTAGAAGTGACTCCGTCACTTCTAGACACTCTTTTTTCAGTCATCCTGTTGCGAATGGTTGCCTGTCGCTTATCTACAATGCTCAAGTGAAAAATGCGGTTGCTTTGGAAGAAAAGAGGAGATGACATTTTATAGCGAGTGTAAGTGCCCGAAGATACAATTTCGGGCACTCTTGCCCGTTGTACAATGCGTTCCTTGCTTACTTCTAGCAAAGAGTATGCATGTAATCATGTGATACCAACTAGAAAGTGACACTTCTTTAATAAAAAAAGAGAAAACCATAAAGAAAGAATCAGCCGCCAAAATTGCATCTTTGGCGGCTATTCTCCAGGTAAGAAGCATGCTATTCTTTCGTTCCAAAAAGCCCCTAATGCACTACGTGTACGTATGCATTAGGAGTGCGACGGATGAATAACCACCATACGATTACCGAGAAAACTGTATAGGGATGCGACGAAGTCGCCTCCCTATACATCAAAACATCCCGGTAATGGTACAGAGGTAGTTCAATCCAAAGCAAACCAAAAGCAATAATACACGTAGCGCCCAGTGTGTGACCTGGTTACTTTGGTTAATCAACAGACCTGAAAGTGGATAGGTAGCGCTTTGTAAACACTCTAGTTTACAAAGCGTTTTTTTTTGGATACAATAGAGTAGTAACAAAATATTGATTCATCTTCGGGGCAGGGTGTAATTCCCGACCGGCGGTAAAGGAAAGTTACTTTCCAAGCCCGCGAGCTTAACAGCTGATACCGGTGTAATTCCGGAGCCGACAGTATAGTCTGGATGGGAGAAGGTGAAGGTGCGGCCATCTTTTTGTATTGTCTACAAAAAGAGGTGCTTATTTAAATGTGGGTTAAAAGAGAATGAAATCGTCTCTTTTCTACTCTCTATTTGAGTATACCTTTCGAATCCCTCGAGCTTATTTGCTTTTGGGATTTTTTGTCGACATATATAGGATGGAACGGCCTTTCCTCTTTTGAAGTGAATCGCAAAAGGAGAGAGGAACAAATGACTAACAAGAAGTTAAGAAAGATGATTCTCATCGCAATATTAGGGAGTATTTCAACTGTCTTGATGCAGTTTAACTTCCCATTACCAGCACTACCTGGATTCCTGAAAATTGATTTCAGTGAAATTCCAGCGGTTTTGGCAATAATGACGATGGGACCTGTAGCAGGTATTGCAGTCGAACTGCTCAAAAATATCATGCATTGGTTCATGTCAGGCAGCCCGACAGGTGTTCCTGTTGGCGAAATTGCAAACTTCGCTACTGGAGTACTATTCATATTACCAATCTATTTCATTTACAATAAATTCAAAACATCCAATGGTCTAGCTGTAGGGCTTATTGCTGGAACAGTCTCAATGGCTGTTGGGATGAGTGTCTTGAATTATTTACTGTTTTTACCGATGTATACGTATTTTATGAATTTCCCAGCAATGGCAGGCAGTGAGTTAACTACCTTTATTGTTTTAGGGATTCTACCTTTTAACTTGATAAAGGGAATTATGCTTATGATTATTTCTATGTTGCTTTTCAAGAGTATGAAAAAATGGATTGCGCAACAGCGCACCCAATTAACTTCTTAATAATAGTATAACTTTAAAAGAAAGGTCGCCCCGGTATTTTCCAGGACGACCTTTCTGCGTTTTTTGTTAATCTTCGTATTTAAGTGCATCGCCATCAAATGGTGCATCAGCGGTTTTGATTGAATCGGTTGGACAGCCATCGAAAGCGTCTTCCAGATCTTCCATCAGTTCTTCTGGAACTTCAGCTGTTCCCATGTTATCATCGAGGATAACGTAAGCAATTCCTTCGTCATCATAATCGTATATATCCGGGGCAGCAGCTCCACACGCACCACACGCTATACATGTATCCTGATCAACGATTGTATATTTAGGCATAGTCTTTCTCTCCTCTTTTCTCCGTACAAACAATTTACTTCACCTTTCATTCTAATGATGTTGACAAGAGTTTTCAACAAAAAACATTTGTTAATCGGAGGAATTCAAAATGAAACTATCTTTAATACTATTAACCATCATAGGCAGAATAGACGGTGAACGCACAATCTATGCGGGACTTCACCTATTACGTGGCAAACGATCGGGACAAACACTGCAAGATGTCGAATACTATGGCCTAAAGGAATTCTTTGGTATTGTACCGAAACTGACAGCAGAACGATTCGATGAGGCGGCTAAACAATTAAGAGATTGGGGTTTCATCTCAACTATGGATGATTCCTTCGTCAAACTAACGGAGCAAGGTCGCGTGGAAGCAGGAAAGTTACCTCCCTATAGATTTAACGGCTGGGATTATAGGGGCAGGGAAATGATTTTTTTCGGAAGGTTATCACTCGCTGTGCAGACGGTTTCGAATTTCAAAGCGGGGGAAAAGTCGTTCATGCCCGTTCAAAAAGATCGTGATATTCAGTCCTTTGTTAAAATGTTAGTACATAATCAGCCAATCAGTGACCCTTTATTTGCTAAAGATATTGGGGAGGAACTTAGGCTATGTATAACGCGAAGTGAAATCGATGAAAGACAAAAAAAAATTATTACCCATCGCTTAAGTGGTTTCGGTCTGACAGGCTGGACATGGGATCAGTTAGCGGATAATTTGAAACTAAATCCATTCGACATCCGTCTACTATTTATAGAAATACTACATATGATGCTTGCTGTCATTATACCGTCTACCGATTTGCCTTTTTTGCGAAAAATAACTGAAAGTGTCAAGGTTTCGACATACTTGACGGATTCTTCTGTAAAAACAAAGCAGCTTTTCGATCGCGGCTTTTCTCTTGATGAGATTGTGAGGGCGCGCAACTTGAAAAAGAGTACAATTGAAGATCATTTTGTAGAAATGTCAATTAATGATGCAGAATTTCCTTTGACTCAGTTTGTTTCTGCGGAAGATGCAGATGCGGTAGCTGGAAAAGTGAAGGAAATCGGTACCCGTAGACTTCGCTTGCTAAAATCTGAATTCGAAATGTTATCCTATTTTCAACTTCGCCTTATCTTAGGTGCGCGGACCGGAGGAGGCAACTAATGGCTATCCACAAATTATTAAAAGAGAGATTTGGTTTTGATCAATTCAGGGTTGGTCAAGAAGATGTTATCCGAGATGTGATTGCGGGTAAGGACACGATTGCTATTTTACCTACAGGTATAGGGAAGTCGCTTTGCTACCAATTACCTGCCTATGTACTTGAAGGTACAGTCTTAATCGTTTCACCACTTGTCGCGTTGATGGAAGACCAAGTGGCGATCATGAAGAGGAATGGCGAAAAACGGGTGGTTGCATTAAACTCATTTCTTACCTATTCTGAGAAAATCAGGATAATGGGGGAATTGGGCCTTTATAAATTCATTTTCATATCACCTGAAATGTTAGTGCAAAAAAATGTGTTAGCTCATTTTCGTAATATTCATTTGTCGTTAATCGTTGTCGATGAAGCTCATTGCATTTCACAATGGGGATTTGATTTTAGACCTGACTATTTACGGCTGGGAGAATTTTTCGGAGAATTAAATCGACCGGGAATTTTGGCTCTTACCGCAACGGCAGATGATAAAGTAAAGGCTGATATTTGCCGATATCTGCAACTTCAATTGCCTGCAATTCACCAATATTCGCTGGATCGCCCGAATATTTCTTATTCAATTGTCAAAATCGATAATGGCATGATGAAAACGGATTGGATTAAGAACCGCTTAGTAGCTACGGCGGGTCCCGGAATCATCTATGTGGCATCGCGAAAACGTGCGGATGAACTATCTACCCTTCTTCAGGGGGAAGGCGTCTCCGTTGCATCTTATCACGCAGGGAAAGAGCAGGAAGATCGTTCGTTCATCCAAGAACAATTTATCACGGGTGAAATAAGCTGGATATGTGCTACAAATGCGTTTGGAATGGGTATACATAAAGACGATATTAGGCAAGTGATTCATGAACATGTACCCCAAGCCATCGCCAGTTACATTCAGGAAGTGGGACGTGCAGGACGTGATGGTGAATTATCAGCGGCGACGTTACTTTTTTCGGCCGATGATGAGGGTAGAACTCGCTTCATCATCCAAGATGATATCCCTCAAGAATGGGAAATCAAACACTATGAAAGTCTTCTTGCGGAGAACTATTCGCCTGCTGAAGCTGCAGAGCTGGCAAGAATTAGCGAAACAGGAAAACGTGTCATAGACTACTACATCGAACGAATGTCGATTGAAGATGTCATTATTCGTATGAATGAGTTAATACGTGAAAAAGAGGCACAACTACAGATGATGCTTCGATTAGTTCATTCGGAAAAATGTATCCGAGAAGAGATTTTAGGTTTTTTTGGGGAGGCATGTGGAATGAAACCGAAGTTTTGCTGTTCGGTTTGCGGAACAGCGGATGGTCTACTGCTTGATGCACAAAAACCAAACGTTTCGGATAAACGAATGATGGATTGGGAGGAAAGACTTACGGGGCTTCTTGGATAACGGGTCCTTTGTCGATTAAACTTAATTCAGCAGAAGTACACCTGCTAACCCTGGCGAAGATACACCAAGGTGTATTTGATTTTTGCGACAAAATTCGTCATAATGAAAGAATAGCACGATGTGATAGGAGAATGTAGCGATGAAAAATGATGATTATAAGACTGACTTTGAAGAGCACAGGAAGGAAATTGGTCTAGACGAGGGTCATGATGTTAGAAAGCTTCCATCGCGTAGCGAATTGCATAGGAAAGGTCGTAAACCTAAAAAGAAATCCAGCCATACGATGATTAATGTTATTCTTGGACTATTCACGCTTATTCCAGTACTCATTTTAGTGTATATTATTACTGATTTTTATACTCCGGGTGATCGTACGTCAGCAAAAGGTGGAGACACCGGCACGCTCTTTGAAATGAACAGTGAGAAACCTGATAAGAACAGTGCTGTTGCTGATAAAGATGATGAAAAAATAGCGACTAATTTAGGGGACGAAAAAAGTGCTGGGAAAACTGAAACAAAAGTTGAGGAGAAACCAGTATCTAAACCTGTAGTGAATGTCAATCCGACACCCGAAAAGAAACCAGAAGTAAAAGTAGAACCTAAGCCGGAGAAGAAACCGGAAGTAAAACCGGAGCCTAAGCCAGTAGCAAAAACGCATACGGTTGGCAGTAATGAAAACCTTTATCGTATTTCATTGAAATACTACGGTAATGGCGAAGGCGTCGACAAAATTAAAAGTGCTAACGGTTTATCATCAAATGAAATCAGGGTTGGACAAAGGCTTGTCATTCCTTGAGGAATAGCAGTGTGAAAAAAGGCGAAGTATAGATTCTTTGCCTTTTTCTTATGACGATAGGAAAGTGTAGGCTTTACTAAACGCAATAATGTCAAGCTCCAAGCGCCAGACGCTCGGGTCATAAGTCAGCCCAGCTACGCGGCGAAAGAACGCCGCTTCGCCGGTCCGCCTTATGCCTGTCGCATCTGAAACGTCGCTTTGCGCTTTTCGTATGAAAGGTGGGTATGATTACGGTTAATAAAATAATAGGATCATCGGTTTCACTGATGATTGGATTTTTAATATACATGTTTATGAGCGCTAGAAGAAGGAATGTAGTTTACCATAACATGGATGTCCCGCCTGGATGTCGGGTTGACAAAAAATTGTCGGTGTTTTTCATTTCAGATATCCACCGGCGTAAAATCGATGATAAATTGTTAGCGAAAGTTCAATCTGCCCATGAAATCGATATTGTTATCATAGGTGGGGATCTTGCCGAAAGAGGCGTACCGCTAATGCGGATAGCTGAAAATATCCGTAAGTTAGCGCAATTGGGACCGCTGTTTTATGTTTGGGGTAATAATGACCGTGAAGTTGGCGAAGAAGAAATGAGAGAGCTTATTACCCGTTATGGCGGGAAAATCCTTGACAACGAAAGTGTCGAAGTTCCAGGGCACCCGTGTTGGGGTATTGCTGGTACAGACGATCCATCAAGTCGTAATGTCGATATTGACTCTACTCTCCGTTTTGTAAATCAGTATGACAATGTTATTTTGGTCACACATACGCCTTCGCTATTCAGGAAAGTGGAGCAGTTATATGAGCCTCGATTGATGCTTGCAGGGCATACACATGGCGGACAAATTCGAATCGGAAAATACGGTCTGCAGGATAAAGGAACGTTCCGATTGAAAAAGGGGAGGGCAAAGCTAATCAGCAATGGGTATGGCACGTCTACGTTGCCGCTGAGGCTTGGTGCAGCACCTGAATGCCATGTTATCGTCGTAAATTATGGAGAAAGCGTAGTAAAGGAGTGTTTTAACTAAAATGATACAAAAAGATGCAATTGTTGTAGGGGGAGGTCCGTGTGGCCTGTCAGCGGCAATAGAATTGCAAAAACAAGGACTTGATGTTCTTGTTATCGAAAAAGGCAATATCGTCAATTCGATTTATCATTATCCAACGCATCAGACGTTTTTCAGTTCAAGCATGAAGTTGTCAATTGGGGATATTCCATTCATCACAGCTATAGACAAACCGAAGCGAAATGACGCGCTTGTGTATTACCGGAAAGTTGTGGAATTGAAAGAAATCCCCATCAATAGTTTTGAAAAGGTAGAGAATGTTACGAAAGGAAGTACAGGATTCCATGTTTTGACCGATAAAGACGAGTATTTAGCAACCAATGTAGTAATCGCGACTGGCTACTACGACAATCCAAATCGACTCGGTATTGAAGGGGAGAATCTTCCAAATGTCTTCCACTATTTTGAAGAGGCACATCCTTACTTCAGAAAGAAGGTCGTTGTTATTGGAGGGAAAAACTCTTCAATTGATGCTGCCCTCGAATTGGAACGTGCTGGGGCGTTGGTTTCAGTTGTTTACCGCGGTTCCGATTATTCGCCAAGTGTTAAGCCGTGGATTTTACCTGGATTCGATAGCCTCGTTCGCAGTGGTGAAATAGCCATGCATTTTAATGCGGATGTCGTAAAAATTACTGACGCTTCCGTCACGATTGAAATAGCAGGGGAGTTATTTGATATTGAAAATGATTATGTCTTTGCGATGATTGGCTATCACCCCGACCATACCTTTTTAAAAAAGATTGGTATTTCGATTGAAGAAGAAAGTGGTCGTCCCTCCTTCAACGAAGAAACAATGGAAACGAATGTCGAAGGGCTCTTTATTGCAGGCGTTATTGCTGCAGGGAATAATGCAAATGAGATTTTTATCGAAAATGGTAAATTTCATGGTGAACTAATTGCCCGTGAGGTTGCATCAAAACAAAATACCGTAAAATAAAAAAAGGCTACTTTTCCACTTGATTCAACCAGGAGGGAGAGTAGCCTATTTTGTAGTCTAGGAAATAATAAAATCTTGTGCTGTAGATAAATCGGAACGTAAAGATTTTACGCCTAGACCCCGGCGCTCTTCGGGGCTGAATAGGCGCTTGCGCTTTTGTTGTTAGCATTAAAATTATTGAAAACATAGGGATGAATTTACCATATAAATTATGTTGAAATTTGTTGCGTTAAATAGGTAAAATGGTAGAGAGATTAAAAAATACTCACAAACACCGATTCGAACGGCGTGTTTTACGAGGAGGAAGAGGTATAAAAATGTTGGCGCACCCGGTGACGGGTCATATAGTCCGTGAAAATGATTATGGAATGATACTAGATTGGCATAGGATTCAATTCATTAAGCTTGATGATTGCAAGTTAATGGAAGCGGACGGTGAATTTAAAAAGGTTGGAATATGCGAAGGAAAACCATTTGAATCAGTTTTAACACACGAAGATTATTTCGGAGGGAAATTCTTCATTTATCAGATACATTAAAAGAATATAGAGTGGAATTTGGTAATCGGTGTGTGGTGACAGTAACTTGAACGATGCATATTTTTCCGTGCAACTAATGATTGCTTTATCTATGTGAAAAGATGTAGCCAGAAAAAAATGGCTGCATCTTTTTTGATTTACATAATTTTGTTCGGTAGTGTATTTAGGATATGAAATTGAACGAACAAACCTATTACTAACGCGAATTGTGACATATTGCATATCCACATTTTTTTCTTCTTTGTCGATTGATTAAAACTTCATACCGAACATAGTTCAAGCAATAATTTTAAGCGTGCTTTTTGGCCGCTAAGGCCGTGCTCAAACCTCACGCCCATATCTTTCAGCATTTTCCCTCCGCCCTCGTACGCATAAATATCCTGCGCAATCCCGTTGAAGCATCTGGAAACTAGGATGACTGGAAGACCTTCAGAAAGTAGACGCCGGATTCCAACGACCAAATCAGGTGGCACGTTCCCTTGGCCAAGTCCTTCAAGTACAACTCCGTCATAGCCAAGAGTAGATATTGCAACAAGCAAGTCGGATTCCATTCCGGCATAGATTTTGAACATGGCCACTTTTTTGTTGATGGATTCGACAGGTAGATAAGTTCGTAACAATGGTGCATGATGGAAATGAATAGCTGACTTTGTTACGATGCCAATGGGTCCGTATTGCGGACTTTGGAAGGTAGATACGCTGCTGCTATGTGTTTTCGTCACGTTGGTCGCTGTATGGATTTCATCATTAAGTACGACGAGTACCCCTTTACCATTTGCGGCGTTTGCTGAGGCAACCCTGACGGCGGACATAAGGTTATAGACGCCATCCGATCCGATTTCATTGGAAGAACGCATTGCACCCGTTAAAACAATGGGGATATTGAAATTCGTTGAGAGTTCCAGGAAATACGCGGTCTCTTCAAGCGTGTCTGTGCCATGAGTAATGACGATGCCATCATAGGAATTATTCTTCATAAGACTGGAAATCAGTTCTTCGAGTTCCAGCATTCGTTCAGGTGTAATATGTGGAGAAGGTAAATTGAAAGCTTCCACTTCTGTTATGTTGGCGAATTGCTGAATGTTGTCGATTTCCAATGCGAGGGGATTTGCCGCGCTTAACATAACGCCGCCGGTTTTTGTATCCAGTTCCATTGATATCGTACCGCCTGTATGCACAAGCAGAATGTTTTTCTTCATATTTAGCTCCTCCTATTTAAGGGAAATCATGGTATAATAAAGCGTAATGGGGGCCGACCGATGATCATATTGTTTACTGTAGCGATTGCGCCGGGATTGGCGCTCTTTAGCTATTTTTATTTAAGAAAACAGATTGCGAAAGAACCATCACTTACATTATTCCATACATTCATATACGGCGCTATCATGACTTTTCCGATAATGTTCATTCAACACGTATTTGAAGAAGAAAACATCTTCTCCAACTATTTCATTCGAAATGTTATTTTTACGAGCGGACTTGAGGAGTTTTTTAAATGGCTTATCCTTTTGCTTGCCATTTATAGGCATGTTGAATTTGAAGATGCATATGATGGAATCCTATATGGTGCCAGCGTATCTTTAGGTTTTGCGACGGTTGAAAACATTATTTACCTACTTACATTTGGAGCAGATACCGCATTTCTACGGGCTTTACTGCCTGTTTCAAGTCATGCGCTATTCGGTGTAGTTATGGGCTATTATTTTGGTCGAGCGAAATTTGCTGTAGAATCAAACATCAATATGTATTTGTTTCTAGCATTCCTTGCCCCGTATAGTCTTCACTTCATTTATAATGGCATCCTCACTGTAGACAATCTTTGGCTTTATCTGATTATACCTTTCATGCTGTTCCTCTGGTGGTTCGGCTTAACTCGAGTTAAATATGCCCATACGTTCGCGATGCAGCAATTCAGACGCAAAGCGCGAACAAACACAAAATGATTCAGCTTTTGCTGGATCATTTTTTATTTTGTTAATAATATTAATGATTTTGGACAAACTATAGAAAAAGGAGGAATGAAAGTGAGAAAACTGGTCATCCGCATGGTAACAATCATCTTGCTCCTTGGATGTGCATATGCAACATCACCTGTCCAAATAAAAGCATTCAGCTCCCAAAACGTCGCACGAGGCGCATTTGGAGAAGATGTAATCGAGCTGCAGTCAAGGCTTCAGTATATAGGTTATTATACAGGGACGATTGATGGGACATTCGGCTATGGAACCTATTGGGCATTGCGCAACTTCCAAGAGAAGTATGGACTTCCGGTAGACGGAATTGCAGGATTGAAGACTCGAAAAAAATTGGTGGATGCGTCACAGTATGATGAGAAATTCGTAAAGGATAATTTGAACAAAGGGAATAAGTTCACCTATTACGGAAGTAAACCACTTGCATCACAAGTAAGCAAAGGAGCGGGTAAAAAAGAAAATGTCCAATTGCCCGCCAAGTATTCGGACCAAGACCTCAAGTTAATGGCGAACGCCGTCTATGGGGAGGCGCGAGGAGAACCATACGAAGGGCAAGTTGCTGTAGCGGCGGTCATTTTGAACCGGATAGAGCATCCCGATTTCCCGGATACAGTTGGCGGGGTCATTTTCCAACCGCTTGCTTTTACCGCTGTTGCTGATGGGCAAATTTGGCTGACACCGAACGAACGGGCGAAAGAGGCTGTTCTCGATGCTATTAATGGATGGGATCCTTCGGAAAATGCAATTTACTACTTTAATCCAATTACAGCGACGAGCAAATGGATTTGGTCACGACCTCAAATTAAAAAAATAGGATTGCATATTTTCGCCAATTAATTAACACGGGAAAGCATCGAAAACTTGTTATAAAGGAGGGGAGGCGAAAGTTTCCGGAAACAATGAAAGTTTCTGGCGATATTTTGCCAAAATATGAAAAAAATAATCTTTGTATTAGTTTACTCAATAGCGACGCTTTCTATTTTTTCCTACGGTAAAGCCGCTGAAAATGAACAACTTTCTATCGCACTTAGTGGACAATACGCCAATAAAATGACAGATGCATCAAAGAAACTAGAAGAATTGGATACAGCGGTAAAAAAGACTTTATTGTTTAACGAGGCGGATGGCTCCTCAAAAGCGCGCGATGACATTTGGCGTCTGTCATCCGATATTAAAAACTCTGTATCTTCATTACCATTGGATCCAAGTTTTTCAACATCCTGGATGAATTATCTTGGACGACTTGGTAATTATGCCAAGGAGGCCGACCGTGCAGCCGATAACGTTGAATATCACCGAGTTATGGAGTTAGCATCTAAGAACCTTCGTTCAATGGCAGATGAGTGGCAAGTTGCTACTGCGGGCATGGTCAGTGGAAATTTATCGATTGATGGCTGGAAAAAGAGATTGGATGTTGCCGATTCGGGCCATGACTGGACTGGTATGGGTACCACTGTAAAGCAGTATGCGGAGAGTGATTTCCCGCTGACAGCAAGTGAGTCGGATTCAATGAAGAAAAAAGATTTGAAAAACATGGCGGATCCTGCAGTGACACGTGAAGAGGCTATAGCTGAGTTCAAAAAACTTTTCCCACATCTGTCTAATGAAACAATTGGAGTAGAAATGAGCCAACCAGGCTCTCCTTATCCGTTTTATCACATCCGTTTTGCTGAAGCGGAGTCAGTCGGTTATATTGACATCACGGAAAAAGGGGGTCATGTCCTTTCATTCCTAACAGAAAGGCCGTTTGGTAAGGAAAGCCTACCGTTCGAAGATCTTAAAAAGAAAGCGGAAACGTTTTTAAAAGATGCTGGCTATAAGGACCTTGTTTACGAGGAAGCAAGGGAAAATAATACGGCGTGGCATATGGTTTATGTCAGAGTAGAACCGGAATATGGGGCGAAAGTATTTTCAGATGTAATCCATTTAAAAATTGCAAAAGATAATGCAGGCATCGTCGGTCTGGATGCATCCGAGTATATTAGGAAAGAAAAGACTGCGCGACAGCCGATAACGAAAAAGGATTGGAAAACATTTTTCCACTCGGGCGTCGAAATTGTCAAAGAAGAGTATGCGTATGTTGAAAATGATCGGTTAGAACAAAGATTGGCACATTATTTGACGGTCACGATAAATGAGGATGGGCAAATAGGCACATATGCTGTAATCGTCGATACGGAGACCTCGGAAGTGATAAAAACCGAGAAATTACAGTGAATTAAAGTAAAAATAGTCGTTGGAATTTCCATCCCGTCATGACATAATGGTATGAATGAATAGCGACACGCACCGATAGGGCCTGAAGCTGGACCATATGACATAGGGATGGCGGGTGTTTTTATATGCTACTTTCGATTGGGACGATTATTGTTATCGATAAAGACTTTACAAAAGATAGCGAAAAGTTTAAAAGTAAAGTGGTTGATGTAGGAGACGGATTTATAATGATCGACTATCCAACCCATATCGAGACGGGACGGACAGCATTTTTTATGGATGGCACACAGTTGCATGTTACATTCATAGACAATATGAAAATGTCCTATGCTTTCCGGACTGAAGTGGGCGGTCGGCTTAATAAGGGAATTCCGATGATTAAATTATCCTATCCTGGCGATGAACAGCTTATCAAGATTCAACGACGTGAATTTGTACGGGTAGAATCAGCTATCGATATTGCTGTTGAAAAAGATGGACGTTTCACCCAGTTTGTGGCGGCAGACCTTAGTGCGGGGGGAGTCGCGCTTACACTCCTTAATCCCGATACATTCAAAGAAGACGAGTTGTTGTCGCTGACTATCGTGTTACCTTTCATGAATAATGAAATTAAATATGTCAAAGCCGGTGCGCGGGTCATAAGGGTTTGGGAAAAAGATGGCAGACTAATTGCCTCACTACAATTTGAGACAATCAATCAGATTGAGCGTCAATATGTTATCCGATTCTGTTTTGAACAGCAGTTGCAAATGAGAAATAAAAATAGAATTTAGTAGGGGAAAGTCTGCGTGATTGGGACTTTTCCCTTTTATATTATTCGATTTCCAGCAAGCTAACCAATCCGCTTACGTTTTGGCCTACACGAAGTAGGTCATGCAGTTTTTGCGACAGGATGTCGCGCTATTAGACTGCGTTCCTTTAACTTAAGTCCTTAAGTTAAGGGCAATGATCGCCTTTATCTTAAGGGCCTACAGCGCTTTTCGGGTCTACCAAGGCGCTTACGCTTTTCTTGTGATACAATATTGTCTAATTGATTACGGGGGTAGATGAAATGGCATTAGAAATAAAAATCGCAATTGATGGTCCGGCTGCGGCTGGAAAAAGTACAATTGCTAAAATCACAGCTGAAAAATTGGGTTATACGTATATCGACACAGGTGCTATGTACCGTGCACTTACGCATAAGGCGTTAGTTCGCAACATAAATACTAGTGATGGAAAAGAACTTGAAAAGTTATTGGAAGAGACGGAGATTGTTCTTATGCCGTCAATAAACGGCCAAGCCGTCATTGTAGATGGTAAAGACGTAACAGAAGACATCCGTTCACAATTAGTAACTGCAAATGTATCCTCCGTTGCCACACATATGGGTGTCCGCCAGTTGATGGTTGATAAACAGCGACAGCTAGCCGTCGGTAGGGGTGTTGTAATGGATGGCCGCGATATCGGGACAGATGTCTTACCGGATGCAGAATTAAAGATTTTCATGACAGCCTCTGTTGAGGAAAGAGCAATGAGACGTCATATAGAAAATGAAAAACGTGGCTTCACAACGACTCTTGAACAATTGAAAGCTGAAATTGCTGAACGTGATCGAGCGGATAGTGAAAGAGAAGTGTCTCCACTAAGACAAGCGGAAGATGCCGTTCTAATCGATACGACTTCGATGTCAATTACAGATGTGGCGGAAAAAATTAGTGAACTCGCAGAAAAGAGGATGAACTTATGAACTTATATCCACTAGGTAAAATTCTCTGCAGTGCAATCTTTTATCCGTTATATCGCATTAAAGTAATTGGTGCGGAGAACTTCCCGAAAGAGGGGGGCGTTCTGCTTTGTACGAATCACATCGACAATGTCGACCCTCCGGTTGTTGGCAGTACTTGTCCTAGACCTGTTCACTTCATGGCTAAGGAAGAGTTATTCAAAATGCCGTTGCTAAAAAGCATTCTTCCGCAAGTGAATGCATATCCTGTGAAACGAGGTATGAGTGACAGGGAAGCATTCCGGAATACATTGAAAATACTCAAGTCGGGGAAAGTTGTCGGGATGTTTCCGGAAGGGACGAGAAGTAAGACGGGTGAACTAGGAAAAGGGCTTGCAGGCGCTGGCTTCTTCGCGCTTAAGGGGGGCGATGCGGTCGTAGTGCCTTGTGCAATTATAGGGCCTTACAAAGCGTTTAGAAGATTGAAAGTTGTCTATGGTAAACCGCTCGATCTGACAACGTATCGTGAAAATCGGACTTCAGCTGAAGACGTGACAGAAGTCATCATGAGTGAAATTCAAAAACTTATCGAACAAAATAAATAAGATAAGGGTAATTTTTTGTTATTTTGAATAGATTCGCATAATATAGAAGTAGGATTCTTTATGAAGGAGGACTACATAATGACTGAAGACATGAACTTAGAAACAGCGAACATCTACAATGAAGGTGACCGTGTTACTGGGAAAGTGACTAAAATCGAGGAAAAGTCTGTGACAGTTGAAATTGCGGGAGCACCGTTTGATGGTGTTATTCCAATCAGCGAACTATCGAGCCTTCACATTGAAAAAGCTGAGGATGCAGTTGCAGAAGGCGACGAACTTGAACTGATTATCACGAAAGTGGAAGAAGATAATTATGTACTATCAAAACGTAAAGTCGATGCGGAAGATGCATGGGGTTCTCTTGAAGAGAAATTCAACAATAAAGAAACAATCGAAACGGAAGTAAAAGATGTTGTTAAAGGTGGACTAGTTGTTGACCTTGGCGTACGCGGTTTCATTCCTGCATCACTCGTCGAAGATTATTTCGTTGAAACTTTTGAAGAATATAAAGGCCGTATAATGACATTTAAAATTGTTGAAATGGATAAGGAAAAAAATCGATTAATTCTTTCTCATCGCGCAGTTATCCAAGAAGAAAAAGCATCACAAAAAGGTGAAGTTTTGGATAAACTTAAAGAAGGCATAGTACTGGAGGGGACTGTTCAACGTCTTGCAACATTTGGTGCTTTTGTTGATATCGGCGGCATTGATGGACTTGTTCATATTTCCCAACTTTCTCATGATCACATTGAGAAAGTTTCAGATGTTCTAAAAGAGGGCGACAAAGTGAAGGTGAAAATCCTCTCAATCGACCGTGATTCAGAACGAATTTCACTATCCATCAAGGATACATTGGCTGGTCCATGGGAAGGGATAGAGGAGAAGGCCCCTAAAGGATCGACGTTTGAAGGGACAGTGAAACGTCTCGTCTCATATGGTGCATTTGTAGAAGTGTTACCTGGCGTAGAAGGCCTTGTCCATATTTCGCGTATTTCTCACCAACACATCGGCACTCCGCATGAAGTGTTGAAAGAAGGTCAAAAAATTAATGTCAAAGTACTAGAAGTCAATACGGATGATAAGCGTTTATCTTTAAGCATTAAAGATCTTATTCAAAAAGAAGACAATAACTCATACGGAAATTATGAAATGCCAGAAGAAGCATCAGGTTTTTCAATGAGCGATGTCATCGGAGATCAATTGAAGAACTTTTCAACTAAAGAGTGAGTAGCATGAAATGTTGTTTAGCTTACCTAGTGTGACTAGTTTGTGAACAGTATGAACGAGGATTTGAATGGATGATGATGCCCTTTATGGGTATCGTCATCTTTTTTTTGCATAAGAAATGATGACATTTCCGACCCACGGATAATTAATAACGTAGGAATTGTCATAGGGGTTGTCTAGATAGCTCCATATAATAGTAAGCAAGGTGTTTTCTTGTCGTCATGATAAATCGGTAATTAGTAAGTGACCTTTATTCCGGCGACGGGGCTTTAGTAAAGAAGGAAGGTGAATAATATGCCATATACAATAATCAACAACTACATTCCAACGTCTCTCTATCCACTGAAAGCGACGTACTCAATGTCGCCGGAATACATCACCATCCACAATACGGCCAATGATGCGACGGCTATCAACGAAATTGCTTTCATGACGCGGAACACAGCCGCGACCTCGTACCATGTGGCAATAGATGATAAACATGTGGTACAAGCCATTCCGTTTACGCGTAATGGTTGGCACGCGGGAGATGGTGAAGGCGCGGGTAATCGGAAATCCATTGGAATTGAAATCTGTTACTCGGAATTGGGTGGTCAAAAGTATGCGGATGCAGAAACAAATGCAATCGACTATATAGCACACTTGCTTAAGCGATACGACTGGAGTATTGATCGTGTGAAATGGCATCGGGACTGGAGTGGTAAAAAATGCCCGCATCGTATCATAGATGAGGGGCGTACGACGACCGTTCGAAATGCCATTGCTAAACGCTTGGAAGAATTAAATACCTCAACGCCACCAAAGGAGGAGATACGAATGTTTAAACCAAGCTCAGCGACACTTAAAGTTGCTTACGAACTTTACCTGTCAGCTGCCATTAAAGAAGGATTGATTTCCGACAAATGGTTAACAGACTATAAGGATGGCAAGTTGTCACTTGATGATGCACTCGCACTAAAAGTCATTATTGATCAGCGCAAGTGAGGTAATTAAGGTAGAAGAAACCAAAAGGCGGCAAATCCATCAGGGACAGTCGTCTTTTTTATTTGTCATAAACAGAACATTCGCTCCGTATGCTGGTGGTAAGGGAGGGAATGAGTGTGCGTAATCAATTGGTCAAATCCATGAAGTACAATGAGTCATTGAATATGATTTACATGGCGAAGGACGGTCAAATTAGTAAGCGCCGAATTAGGGTGCTGCAAGTAGGCGAGGTATCGTTTTGTGCATACTGTTTTCTTCGTAAATCCAATCGTGCTTTTAAAATAGACAATGTGCTGGCACTTGTTCCAATTAAAATGAAAGGAAATACGGTGATATAAATTAAGTGTAGGCGCCATACTGGGGTAGTTGAAGCGGATCTAGGGGGATTTCTATGTGCTTTTCCGCGCCTAGAGATTGTTCTGTGTGAACTTTGGTACCCAGTGTGTAGTGCCTTTTACTGCCACAATTTGAAGGACACAAATGGCGTCAGTAAAAGGCACGATGCGTTTTTTTGTCCGTTTGCCTGGAGATAATGATATACTGTCGTAGTGTGACAAAGACAGTGTTTACAGTTATAAATGTGGCTGTTTAGACGCGTTAATGATTATTGTGTATAATATGCAGAAGATAAGCTGGAAGGATGTTAGATTATGAATAAACCAACTGTAGCGATCGTCGGTAGGCCGAACGTCGGGAAATCGACAATATTTAACCGAATCGTTGGTGAACGAATTTCAATCGTAGAAGACGTTGCGGGTGTAACACGAGACCGTATTTACAGCTCCGCAGATTGGCTCGCACATGAGTTCAACCTAATTGATACAGGAGGAATCGATATTGGAGACGAGCCTTTTCTTGAGCAAATCCGATTACAAGCGGAGATTGCAATAGACGAAGCAGACGTTATCATTTTCCTCGTGAATGGCCGCGAAGGGGTAACTGATGCTGATGAGCAAGTTGCCAAGATATTGTACAAAACGAAAAAACCTATCGTACTTGCTGTAAACAAAGTTGATAATCCAGACATGAGGGACATGATTTATGATTTCTATTCCCTTGGATTCGGAGAACCTTATCCGATTTCTGGTGCACATGGACTAGGTCTAGGAGATTTGCTTGATGCAGTAGCAAACGACTTCCCAGAACCTGGCGATGAAGAAATCGAAGAAGATGTCATCCGGTTTTCGTTAATTGGGAGACCGAACGTTGGAAAGTCATCACTTGTCAATGCATTTTTAGGTGAGGAACGGGTCATCGTTAGTGACATACCGGGAACAACAATAGATGCTATCGATACGGCTTATGAATATGAGGGACAGAAGTATAAAATTATTGATACTGCTGGTATGCGTAAAAAAGGAAAAGTGTATGAAAACGTGGAGAAATATGCTGTTCTTCGTGCACTAAAAGCGATTGATCGCTCAGATGTCGTTCTCATTGTTATCAATGGGGAAGAAGGCATACGTGAGATGGACAAGCGAATCGCTGGCTACGCAGAAGACGCTGGAAAAGGCGTTATGTTTGTTGTCAATAAGTGGGATGCTGTCGAAAAAGATGATAAAACGATGAATAAATTTATTGCGGACATCCGTGATAATTTCCTATTCCTCGACTACGCACCGATTTCTTTTGTTTCGGCAAAAACGAAACAGCGTGTTAATACTTTGTTTGAAAAAGTTAAAATAGTTAATGACAACCATGCACTTCGTATTCAGTCGAGTGTCTTGAACGAAGTGATTGAAGATGCTGTAGCAAGGAACCCGGCACCTAATAATAAAGGCCGTAGATTGCGTATTTATTATGCTACACAAGTAGCTGTTAAGCCGCCGACTTTCGTCGTTTTTGTGAACGATGTAGAAATCATGCACTTCTCTTATGAACGTTTTTTACAAAACCGTCTTCGGGAGTCATTTGGCTTCGAAGGAACTCCAATCAGGATTATTACACGCGCAAGAAGCTGATCGACGTAACGGGAGAAAGGGTGTCTGTATGACATGGAAAAAGTAACTGTTATCGGAGCCGGAAGCTGGGGAACGGCGATTGCTTTTGTCCTGGCTGAAAATGGTCATGATTGCTTACTTTGGGCGAGGCGTTCTGACCAGTCCGCTGAAATTAACGAAAATCATACAAATAATTCATATTTACCAGGTATTTCTTTACCAACTAATTTGAAAGCAACATCAGATTTGGAAGCGGCGGCAATGCACAGTGATACTGTCATCATCGCCGTTCCCACAAAAGCAATTCGTGATGTCTGTTCCGAACTGAATGCAATGGCAATAAGCCCTAAATTGATTGTCCATGTTTCAAAAGGTATTGAACCGGATTCGTTGAAGCGGATCTCCGAAATGATTTCGGAAGAGCTAGATTCCTCGAAATCGACGGCTATTGTCGTTCTATCAGGACCAAGTCATGCTGAAGAAGTTGTTCTACGTCATCCGACCACAGTAACGGCTGCATCATTCGATTTGGGAGCGGCAGAAAAAATTCAGGATCTATTTATGAACAATTATTTCCGTGTCTATACAAATCCGGATATAGTTGGAGTGGAAATCGGGGCTGCGCTTAAAAATGTAATTGCGTTGGCAGCCGGTATTTCTGATGGACTAGGATACGGCGATAACGCCAAAGCCGCGCTTATTACGCGTGGATTAGCGGAGATTTCAAGGCTTGGCGTGAAAATGGGTGCGAATCCACTTACATTTTCAGGTTTGACAGGTCTAGGAGATTTGATAGTCACTTGTACGAGTGTCCATTCACGCAATTGGAAAGCGGGCAATATGCTTGGAAAAGGGAATAGTCTAGACGAGGTCGTATCAGGCATGGGTATGGTCATCGAAGGTGTCCGGACAGCTAAAGCGGCACATCAGCTTGCAGCCCAGCATGGAGTCTCTATGCCGCTCACGGAGGCACTGTACTCCATACTGTTTGAAGGCATACCGCCAAAACAAGCCGTGGACCAACTTATGAACCGTATGAAGAAACAGGAAGTCGAAGATCTCTTCGGCAACCGTTGACTTTTAACTTTGTAATTCAAAAAAATGGTGAAAATTGACTTCAGATTACGTTGTTAGCTTCCCCCCGCTCTTCACGTATTATAGGTTCACTCATTGTGTGCAAGCGCGGGCTTGGGGCTGTGCTTCCTGGTCCTCTTTGGTCCTTTTTATCCTCATTTTGATTATTGATTATACGAAAGGAGGACTTCCTTTGTCCTCGATGGATAAAATGTGGCTGTCGTTCTATGCAATGGGATTCATGGTTATTTCCATGGGTCTTATTTATGCGAGCCGACATAAGCTTCGAAATAAAGTGTTGAAATTACTATTTGCTATAGTTGCCTATTCTTTACTAATCTTCTCATTTTTAGCGATGATCTATCTCGTATTCAATGGGCCGAAAGGGGGAGCGTGATGACTATGTCAGTAAAGAAAATCGGACTACTCCTCATATCTTCCTTGGTTTTTGTTCTATCCGGATGTATGTACCCGTCCGAGAAAACAACTGAACAGGAAATTCCGTATGCTGATCAGCTGGAATCAATGCAAAAAGCGGTTAATGCTTATCAGCAAAATTCGGGAGGATTATTGCCCATCAAAACACGTGACCTTGAAACAGATATTTACATCAAATATCCAATTGATTTCTCTAAAGTTGTCCCAGCTTACACGGAAAAAATACCTTCGAATGCATATGAAACGGGTGGAATCTATCAATATGTGTTGATAGACGTTGAAACAAATCCAACGGTAAAGCTTGTAGACTTACGCACCGCGGAACATATTCGTGATTTGAACCTAAGGAAAAACGTCAATGGTAGAGCTCCATTCAAGCACTCCGTGGGTGATCATGTCTACGCAGTTGATTTCGAAGCAATGGGCTTTAAAGAGCCGCTGACGGTCCCTAGTCCCTACTCAGATGCAGTCTTACCGATTGTTATCGGCGGGGATGGCATTTTTTACATTGATTATTCGATTGACTTAAACCGGATGTTGCAAGAAAAGACCCAGACCGTTAAACCAGGTGAGGATATTCGTTTCCTGTTAACGGATAACTATCCCATTTTACCGGCCTATTCATTACCTTATACGGTGAATAAAGACAACGAACCAATATTCATGAATAAATCAAAATGAAAAACGTTTCATGCCACGTGCATGAAACGTTTTTATTTTACATAAACTAATATGCGCATCTAAAGGAGGACGATAGAATGAAAGAGGAATTATATGAAAATTTGGCTAGACGCACAGACGGTGATATTTATATCGGTGTTGTCGGTCCTGTCCGTGTAGGGAAATCTACGTTTGTGAAAAGAGTTATGGAAGAAGTCGTAATTCCAAATATGACGGAAGCATCGGATCGAATTCGTGCGCAGGATGAGCTTCCTCAAAGTTCACCAGGGTCAGTTATCATGACGTCAGAACCGAAATTTGTGCCGGCACAAGGAACTTCGGTATCTGTAGGGGATGGTGAGTTGAAGTTTCAAATCAGGCTTGCTGATTGCGTTGGCTATGTGATAGACGGTGTAAAAGGCTACGAAGATGAGAATGGTCCGAAACTGGTTCACACACCATGGCACAATGAGCCGATACCGTTTGAAGAAGCGGCGCGAATTGGTACGGATAAGGTGATTCGTGATCACTCTACGATTGGTATTCTTGTTACAACGGATGGAACGGTAAACAATATTCCGCGAGCAGCAGCCCAAGTTGCTGAAGAGGAAATTGTTGCTAAGTTGAAAGATATTGGCAAGCCCTTTGTGATTGTTCTGAATTCTAAAATGCCTGCCAATGATAGAACAGTCGCATTAAAACAAGAGCTGCATGAAAAATACGGGGTTCCTGTCATTGCGATAAGTGCTGATCAGTTAAACGCACAGGAAATTCAACTTATTTTAAAAGAAGCATTATACGAATTTCCGATTTCGGATATTGAGATTCAAAAACCGGATTGGATGGAAGTGCTCGGAAGTGAACATGAACTGAATGCCAACATCGACAGAGTGATTAATGAAGGATTTTTGGGCGTATCAAAAATCCGCAAAATACAGGAGTTAGCAGAAAGTTTAAAAGACGAAAAATATGTTAAGCATGCAGAAGTCATTGAGGTAGATGCTGGTAAAGGGAAAGCAATCGTGAAAATCTCTATGGATGAACAGGCTTTCCGTGAAATTTGTGAAGGAATTATGGGACAGGAAATCGGCTCGAAAAAAGATTGGTTGTTGTTTGTTCAGGAAGCGGCCAAAGCGAAAAAGTCCTATGACATGTACTCGGAAGCAATCGATACGGCTAGGAAACAGGGCTACGGTGTTGCTCTTCCGACGATTGAGGATTTCAATCCTTCCGCACCGGAACTTATCAAACAGAACAACTTTTTCGGCGTTCGCATGAAAGCAACAGCACCGTCGCTTCACATTATTCGGGTTGATATGGAAGCCGAATTTTCTCCATTAATTGGCTCCGAATTTCATAGCCATCATCTATTAAAAGAATTGAAGAATGCCTATTTACATGATAGAGAGGCTTTATGGGAAACGCAGCTTTTCGGAACGCCGCTTCATGAAGTCATGAAAGAAAGCATCCGTTTCAAAACAGCCTCCGTTCCGATGAAAGCAAGGAAACGTCTGCGGGAGACGATTGAACAGATGGTAAACGACGGAAATAAAGGCATGATTACATTTATCGTATAAAGGAAAAAGATCCGTCAAAAGCGGATCTTTTTCTGTTTTTTTAGCTAAAAGTGCATGATATTAGCGATTACGCGATAATATTGTTGCGTCAGGGATTTTCTTGTGATACTCTTTTTACAGTATTAGAAGCTAGCTAATGCCCTTTGAGAGGAGGTGAATGGTGTGAATAAAACAGAATTGATTACCTCTGTAGCTGAAGCAGCAGAACTGACTAAGAAAGATGCTACAAAAGCTGTCGAAGCTGTATTCGATACGATCCAATCTACTCTTGCAAGTGGTGAGAAAGTACAATTGATTGGTTTCGGTAACTTTGAAGTTCGTGAGCGTGCAGCTCGCAAAGGACGTAACCCACAATCTGGGGAAGAAATCGATATCGCTGCAAGCAAGGTACCAGCTTTCAAAGCAGGTAAAGCGCTTAAAGACGCGGTAAAATAATCCTTAATTTTACATAGAAGTCCGTCCGTCGTATCTAATTCATTAGATACTTGGGGCGGACTTCTTTCCATTAGCGATGCCAGTTACTGCCACTGCAAGTAGAGTGAATGAACTGTACGGAAATGGGCGAGTATGCTACTATTTTTGTTGGAATAGCTTTATTTCCGATTGGGAGGTTTCGAATGATGAATGTTGTCGATTATGAGAAAATAGAAAAGGCAGTTTCAATGATCCTTGAAGCAGTTGGTGAAGATCCCGAGCGTGAAGGGCTGATAGATACTCCGAAACGTGTCGCAAAGATGTATGCCGAGGTATTTGAAGGTTTAAATAAAGATCCTAAGGATTATTTTAAAACAGTGTTCCATGAAAATCACGATGAAGTTGTACTTGTGAAAGACATACCGTTCTACTCGATGTGTGAACATCATCTTGTGCCGTTTTTTGGGAATGCACATATTGCATACATACCGCGCGACGGAGTTGTTGCTGGTCTAAGTAAATTGGCGAGAGCTGTCGAAACGACTGCCAGAAGACCACAACTTCAAGAACGTATCACATCCACAGTTGCGGAAGCGATGATGGAAATGCTAAATCCAATTGGTGTATACGTAGTAATTGAAGCGGAACATCTGTGTATGACAATGCGAGGCATCAAGAAACCAGGTGCGAAGACAGTCACTACGGTTGCGCGTGGTATTTACGAACAGGACGATGTGAAACGGGCTGAGATCCTATCACTTATTAAGATGTCTTGAAGCCTTTGCGAGTAACGCCTTTTCTATGATATGATAAGACCATACAAGAATAGACAGGAGAGGTGAAAATGACACAAACCGACTATATCGTTATAAAAGCGAAAGAAGACGGCGTGAACGTAATCGGTCTGACACGAGGGAACGATACGAAGTTTCATCATACGGAGAAATTAGACCGTGGTGAAGTGATGATCGCACAATTTACGGATCATACGTCAGCAATGAAAATACGTGGCAAAGCTGACGTTCATACTGCATACGGTGTCTTGTCAAGCGAAGGGAAAGACTAATTCGCATTTGACACACTTTTCCGTAGACGTCTTTGAATGGAGATTCGACGATGGAAACCCAAAAAATTAAACTGCATATCGAAAATTATATAAGTGAAGTAGAGAATGCAATTCGTGAACCGATTGTAGATCGGGATGTTGGTCGAATAACAATCGATGCTGTAAAAGCGTTTATTCTTCTGTTGCCAATGTTGAACGGGGAAAGATGGAACAATCGTTTAAATACTGCGTCAATAGCGGTTGGTGCTGTTCATGCTGCTTTTGACGCGCATGATTCGATTAATGTGTATGATGCTACATCAAAGCAACAGCAACTTACTGTTTTGTCTGGGGATTATTTCAGCGGAATCCATTATAGGCTACTCGCATCCCTGCCTGAATTTGGTTTCATCCGTTCTTTGTCTGAAACAATCGGACAAATCAACGAGACGAAGACAATTTTTCACGACCAATTACCGGATGGTCCAGAAAAGTTGATTGAAACAGTTAGAATAATCGAAGCAGGATGCATAACTGACTTTTTATATACATTCGGATTTGCACAATATGTTCCGCTTGCCAGTGCAGCATTGTCCCTTCTTTGGTTTGACGAGGGGAATGCTGATTGCAATTCTGTTTCGGATAAGCGCTCGCCCCACACAATGAATACTGCTGATACGGATCATGCGATTGTTCAGCTTCATGCTGAAATGCAGAAAGCGCTTGATTCAGCTGATTATCTTCAGCCTTTTTTGCAGCGGAAAATCCGTAACCTGGTGACACCGTTAATTGGTAAACTGAATTGAAGAAAAGAGGTATAACTCTTGTCAATATCAAAAGAACAAAAAGTTCACACCGTTTTTGAAAAAATATCCGTTGATTACGATAAGATGAATTCCGTAATCAGTTTCAACCAACACAAGAAATGGCGTGATGACATCATGTCACGCATGAACGTCCGTGAAGGCGCTCGTGCGCTGGACGTCTGTTGCGGCACAGCAGATTGGACAATTGCCATTGCGGAGGCTACAGGCGCTACTGGGCATGTGACAGGACTCGACTTCAGCGAAGGTATGCTAGAAGCCGGGAGACCAAAAGTTGCAGCATATCCAACTATTACGCTAGTACAAGGGAATGCGATGGAATTACCGTTCCCTGACAATACGTTCGATTTTGTTACAATTGGTTTCGGGTTGCGTAACGTACCGGATTATTTAGCGGTTTTGAAAGAAATGAACCGCGTCTTAAAGCCGGGTGGAATGATTGCCTGTCTAGAAACTTCTCAATCCGAACTTCCGGGCTACAGACAGTTGTTCCGATTTTATTTCAAATTCATTATGCCCATTCTTGGGAAAATATTTGCGAAGAGTTACAAAGAATATTCCTGGCTTCAAGAATCGGCAGATGATTTTCCAGGTATGAAACAACTTGCTCAGCTATTTACGGAAGCAGGCTTCACTGGAGTGTCCTTTAAGTCATACAGTGGTGGCGCCGCGGCTGGCCATGTGGGATATAAACAATAAAGACAGCAGGGGAAGGTAATCGTTTTGGAGAAATTGAAGTTATTGTCGCTTTATGGTGATTTCCGAAAGGATCTCGTTTATATAGAAAAGGAACTTGAACGATCCCTCAATTCATCTTCCCCCATCATTCGGCAAGCATCACTTCACCTGCTTCGTGCGGGTGGAAAAAGAATTCGACCTATTTTTGTAATCCTGTCTTCCAAGTTTGGCAACTATTCGTTGGAGGATGTGGCTAAGGTTGCTGTCTCACTTGAGCTTGTCCACATGGCATCTCTTGTTCATGACGATGTTATTGATGATTCAGATATGCGTCGTGGCCTTGAAACGGTAAGGGCGCGCTGGGATAACCGAATTGCGATGTATACAGGGGACTTCATCTTTTCACGTGCACTTACATCGATAGGTGAGATTGAAATACCTGCTGTTCATCAGCTGCTTGCAGAGACTATGCTCGAAATTTGTAAAGGTGAAGTCATCCAAATTGATCATCAGCGAAAAACTGATCAGACGATTCGGGATTATTTGCGC
Source organism: Sporosarcina sp. E16_3 (assembly GCF_017347125.1). Taxonomy (NCBI): domain Bacteria; kingdom Bacillati; phylum Bacillota; class Bacilli; order Caryophanales; family Caryophanaceae; genus Sporosarcina; species Sporosarcina sp. E16_3. The sequence goes on along the minus strand of NZ_JADPRX010000001.1, from coordinate 412,365 downwards.
CGCATCAAACGAAAGACGGCACTTCTCCTGTCATCCAGTTGTGAGCTCGGCGCTCTTGTTTCAGGAGCGGATCCCGCAAATGTAAGGAAATTGCGCCGCTTCGGTTATTTTGCGGGAATGGCTTTTCAAATTGTTGATGACATTCTTGACATTACATCGACGGATGAAGAACTTGGAAAACCGGCAGGCAGTGATCTGTTGAATGGTCATCTGACATTACCCATCCTATACATAAAAGACGATGTGAATTTCCAACCTTATATGAAGCGGTCGTTTGACGGGACTTTAACGGAATCAGACCGTGAAGAAATGTTGACCTATATTCGCAGTACAGAGGCTATTCAGATGGCACAAGCTGTAAGCGATTTGTATTTGCAAAAAGCAAGGGATGAAATAAGTGCGCTGCCTGATGGTGATGCAAATGCTAAAAAGGCATTCATGCAAATTTCTGCTTTTATTGGCAGACGGAAGTATTAACGCATTAACAGTTGAAAAATCAGGCATCGGGTGGTACGATCGAAAAGGAGAAATCCTGATACATATATAAAAAGGAGTGTTAAATATGGAAAGAACATTTTTAATGGTTAAACCAGACGGCGTTCAACGTAATCTAATCGGTGAAATCGTGGGTCGTTTTGAAAGCAAAGGTTTCCAACTTGTAGGCGCTAAGCTTATGACAATTTCACAAGAACTTGCTGAGCAACACTACGGCGAACATAAAGAGCGTCCATTCTTCGGCGAGCTTGTTGATTTCATCACATCAGGTCCTGTGTTCGCGATGGTTTGGGAAGGCGAAAACGTCATCTCAGTTGGTCGTTTAATGACAGGCGCAACGAACCCGAAAGAATCTGCACCTGGAACAATCCGCGGTGACTTCGCAGTTACTGTTGGCAAAAACATCATTCACGGTTCAGATGCTCCAGAATCAGCTGTTCGTGAAATCGGTCTTTTCTTCAATGAAGAAGAACTTGTAACTTATGACAAATCAATGAACAACTGGATCAATTAATTACCTTAAACAGCCGTGCGAATTTCGCACGGCTGTTTTTGTTCTTTCGAAATGGGCTCCAATCCGTTATAATAGTAAGAATATATGAACGGGGGAACTAAGATTGCCTGATTATGCTGTATTTATTGGAAAAATCAAAAAAAAGACGGGTATCGATCTGTCACTTTATAAAGAAGCACAGATGAAAAGAAGACTCACTTCCCTATATGAAAAAAGAGGATACCGTAATTTTATAGATTATTATGAAGCTATACATAATGACAAAGCGCTACTTGAGGAATTCCTTGATCGAATGACCATCAACGTATCTGAATTCTACCGCAATGCCCAGCGATGGGACGTACTGGAAAAGAAGATTTTTCCGAAGCTTCTTGCCCAAAATAAAAAACTGAAGATTTGGAGTGCTGCCTGTTCCACGGGTGAAGAGCCATACTCGATCGCACTCGTTTTATTATCTCATGTGCCACTGCGCGATATATCAATTTTGGCGACAGATCTCGATTTAGGCGTCATTGAACGGGCGAAAGTCGGTTTATATCCTGAAAGAGCTTTGAAGGAAGTGCCTCCCACAATCGTGAAACAGCACTTTGTCAATGAAGGCCATTTTTATCAGGTAAAAGATGACATCAAACGGACCGTGACATTTAAGCAGCAAAACTTGTTGGAAGACAGATACGATACGGGATTCGATTTAATTGTCTGCCGCAATGTAATGATTTATTTTACAGAAGAAGCAAAAGATCAGATTTACACGAATTTTTCCAAGTCGTTGAAACAGGGCGGAATTCTTTTTGTAGGAAGTACAGAACAGATTTTCAATCCTTCAAAATACGGATTAGAATCAGAAGACACGTTCTTTTATAGGAAAATTTAAAATATCCGGATAACATTCCGGATATTTTTAATATAAACATATAGTCAAAAGCATATTACTTTGGTAGAGTGCTATAAAACGAATGGTAATCCATTCGTCGGAGGAGGAAATGGAATGAGGTATTTCACAGCTGGTGAATCACACGGTCCCCAATTAACAGCAATTATTGAGGGGCTGCCTGCCCAAATGGAATTGACTACTGAAATGATAAATGGGGAACTTTCGAGACGTCAAGGTGGACATGGGCGCGGAAGACGTATGCAAATAGAAAAAGATCAGGTTGTCATTTCGTCAGGTGTCCGCCATGGTAAAACACTTGGTTCACCAGTTACGTTGACGGTTGTTAACGATGATTGGAAACATTGGACATCGATTATGGGAGTAGAGCCTCTTGCAGACGATGTGTTGCCAGAAGATGTGAAACGACAAATAACGCGTCCAAGACCAGGCCATGCAGATCTTGTAGGCGGTATGAAATATGGTCATCGGGATCTGCGCAACGTCTTAGAACGGTCGTCAGCCCGTGAGACAACGATGCGAGTGGCAATTGGTGCGGTCGCAAAACAGTTCCTTCGCGAACTCGGTATCGAAACTGTCGCACATGTAACAGAAATTGGAGGATTCACAACAAATCCAGATACATATGCAGGAAAAGGGACGGAAGAGCTCCGCAACATCATCGAGAACGACCCTGTCTACTGTGCAGACCCTGAGGCTTCGATACTGATGGTGCAAGCAATTGATGACGCGAAAGGTCGTGGAGACACGGTTGGGGGCGTCGTAGAAGTGATCATTGAAGGATGTCCACCTGGAATCGGGAGCTATGTTCAATTTGATCGGAAGATGGACGGTAAACTTGCAGGAGCGATGATGAGCATCAATGCGTTTAAAGGCGTTGAGATTGGACTCGGATTTGAGATGGCGAAAATGCCAGGCAGTAAAGTGCATGACGAAATCGCTTGGAGTGAAGAACAAGGCTATTTCCGTAAATCAAACCGCTTGGGTGGCCTTGAAGGTGGAATGACGACGGGGATGCCGATTGTTGTCAGGGGCGTTATGAAACCTATCCCTACCTTGTACAAACCGCTTGAAAGTGTCGATATTAATACGAAAGAACCGTTTGTTGCAACTATCGAACGCTCGGACCCTTGTGCGGTACCCGCAGCTTCTGTTGTAGCAGAACACGTCATTGCAACTGAAATGGCAAAGGCCATCATGGAAGAATTCCGCTCAGACTCGATGGACGTCCTCAAAAAGGATATTGAAGAATATAGACGGTATATAAAGGGGTTTTAATATGGGGAAACTTACGGTTGCTGTCCGGGATCATCACTATAACGTTCATATAGGTCAAGATACGTACAAACTATTTGCCACAGAATATGCTGAACTCCTCGGTACTGTCGACCGAATTGCAATTATTGCGGATGAACGGGTTTCAGCTATCTATTTGCCACTGCTGCAAAAGGCATTGGAGTCCGTAAACTGTGAAATTAGTGTAAAAACAGTCCCTGCCGGGGAAAGCTGTAAAACATCCACTGTGTATGTCGATTGCCTATCTTTTTTGTTGAATGAAAAATTCACAAGGGATTCCCTCCTTATTGCCTTTGGCGGAGGCGCATGCGGTGATCTTACTGGTTTCGTCGCTGCGACATTTATGAGGGGTATTAGGTACTTGCAATGCCCTACAACAATCTTGGCGCATGACAGTGCAGTGGGGGGCAAAACGGCAATCAATATGCCGGAAGGGAAAAATATGGTAGGCTCCTTTCATCAGCCTATCGGAGTTATATTCAACACAGGGCTTTTGGAATCACTTCCACCTCGAGAAATCAGATCGGGCATGGCGGAATTGTTGAAACACGCGCTTATTTCAGATGTAGAATGGACGCATGAGTTATTGTCTACCCCTTCTTTTTCTAAGCCAAGCATTGAATGGTTATCACACGAGCTGTTACGGGGAATCGAAGTGAAAGCGAAAATTGTCTCACAAGATGAATTTGAGCATTCAACTCGAAAGTATCTAAACTTCGGTCATACATTCGGCCATGCTGTAGAAGGTGTATGTGGATTCGGTGGTTTAAGCCACGGAGAGTCGGTTATGATCGGCATGGCATATAGTCTTATTTTAAGCGAAAGCCATGGCACGATGGATGAGGTATTTACTAATCACTTCATCCAATTTGCACATACCCATGGTTATACATTCCAACCGGTTCATGAAAATGGATTTGATGTATTTATGAATTATATGGAAAAAGATAAAAAAGTCTCTTTCGGTAAGTTGAACTTTGTTTTGCTTGACGGTATCGGAAAACCCTATGTAAAAGAACTGTCGAAAGCACAATGTGAACAAGCATTTGATCAATTGAGACAAAGAACGAAAGGGGATGGGACGAAATGATGGTAAGAGGACTAAGGGGAGCAACGACAGTCGAGAATGACGAAGAACAAGCCGTTCTTGAAGCGACGCAAGCATTGGTCGAAGAAATGGCGAAAGAGAATAGTGTTTTACCTGGGGATATCATTTCGGTACTTATCTCTACGACGACAGACATCAAATCGACCTTTCCTGCAAAAGCAGTTCGATCGATTGATGGATGGATGTACGTTCCGGTTATGTGTACGCATGAGATGGACGTGTCGGGGGCAATGCCGTTATGCATCAGAGCACTTATGCATGTGAATACTGATATTCCGCAACGTTATGTTAAACATATTTATCAAAAAAACGCAGTTAAGTTACGACCGGATTTACAAAAATAACCCATATCTATTGACCGGAGGGAATTTTATGAACTGGAAAAAAGCGCTTGATAGTATACAACCATATAAACCAGGCAGATCGATTGAGGAAGCAAAAGGAATATACGGTCTGGATGAAGTTGTAAAACTTGCTTCAAATGAAAATCCGTATGGCTGTGCACCATCCGTTAAAGATTTTTTGACATCATCAGCAATCCAGCATGAAATGTATCCGGACGGCTATGCGGGGGGATTACGGAAGAAACTTGCGTTGAAACACCAAGTTAACGAAACTTCATTGTTATTCGGAAACGGCTCAGACGAGATCATTATGATCATTTCAAGGGCGCTCCTTGGTAAAGGTGTGAATACGGTTATGGCGACACCTACATTCCCGCAATATGCCCATAATGCGAGAATTGAAGGGGCCGAAATTCGAGAAGTAGCATTGAAGAAGGGTCATCATGATTTGGAAGGATTCTTGGGTGCTATCAATGGCGAGACGGCCGTTGTTTGGCTGTGCAATCCGAATAATCCGACCGGTAATTTGATTCCTAGCGACGCTTTAAAAGGTTTTCTTGAACAAGTTTCAGAAAATATCCTTGTCGTTCTTGATGAAGCGTATTTCGAATACATTACTGATTCTGAGCATATTGACTCGATTTCATTGCTGGAAGAATTCCCGAATATCATTATTTTGCGGACGTTTTCAAAAGCATATGGATTGGCAGCATTCAGAGTGGGCTATGCAGTTGGTCACCCGAAAATTATTTCTAATCTGAATAAAGTGCGGAGTCCATTCAACAATAACTCGCTTGGTTTAGCAGTTGCGGAAAAAGCGCTCAAGGACGAAGCATTCGTCGAACAATGCCGTAACCTGAATCAGGAACAAAGGCAAAGGTTTAAACAGTATGCTTCTGACAACAAACTGCATGTTTTTGATTCTGAAACGAATTTTGTTTTAATTGCAGTGCCAGGTGATGCAGATGACGCTTCAGAAAAGTTATTGAGGCAAGGATTCATCGTTAGAAGTGGCAATGCACTTGGTACCCCGGGTTATATAAGAGTGACGATTGGGTCGGGAGCTCAGACCAGCAACTTCTTTAAGGCATTTGATACGTTGTTGCAATCCGAGGGTTCACCCGTATGAAACCGAATATCGCGATAATTGGACTTGGCCTGATCGGTGGTTCGCTCGGGCTTGCCTTGAAACGTAACCCTAGTCTGCAAGTTACAGGGTACGACCGATCCTTCAGTACGTTGGAACAAGCATTCCGCAGGGGAATCATCGATACAATTGCCACGTCCATTGAGAATGCATGTGAACATGCGGATGTCATCATCTTTGCCACGCCGGTCAATACAACGGTTGCAATGATGCATCAAGCGGTCAACTGGAAATTAAGAGCCGACGTCATTATGACAGATACGGGCAGTACAAAAGGTCCAATCATGGATGCTGCAAGACAATTGCTCGAACGTGGAATTACGTTTATCGGTGGCCATCCAATGGCAGGCTCTCATAAAAGTGGGGTAACTGCGGCTAAAGAGCATCTATTTGAAAATGCGTATTATATATTAACACCAGATTCACAAACAGACAGCGCAAAGGTCGAGCAGCTTCGCATTCTACTCGGTCCGACGAAATGCAAAATTGTCGTGCTCGATTCTGAAGAACATGATCGGATGACGGCAATCGTTAGCCATTTTCCGCATCTCGTTGCTTCTTCGCTCGTTGGAAGGCTGTCAGCACAGCAAGAAGAGCAGCCGTTTGTTAAAAAACTTGCGGCAGGCGGATTTCGTGACTTGACCCGAATTGCATCTGCAGATCCTATCATGTGGCGTGATATTACGACGCAAAACAGGGAAGAGTTGTTAAAGCAGCTTGACGGGTGGCTTGAAGAGATGGAAAATGTTCGAAATATGCTAAAATCGAATGATCCCGATGAAATATATGATTATTTTGCGGAAGCGAAACAGTTTCGAGACGACTTACCGATTACATCTCAGGGTGCATTCTATATGACATTCGATTTGCATATTGATATCCCGGATCACCCTGGTATCATTTCGGAAATCACAAAAATACTCGCGGATGAACGAATCAGTTTAACAAATATCCGAATCGTTGAGACGCGGACAGATGTCTTTGGAATTCTTGTTATCAGCTTTCAAACGACTGATGACCGGGAACGGGCAAAATTCGCTCTTTCCAAAACAATGAATTTTAGCATGTACATAGTTTGAATGGGGGGCTTTTCTTGGTGGAGACGAAACTAGTGGAGTTCAATAAACCAGAATTGAAGGGTAATGTGGTAGTTCCAGGCGACAAATCGATATCGCACCGGGCTGTGATGCTTGGTTCCATCGCTGAAGGTAAAACGCAAATTACCGGATTTTTAGACGGAGAAGATTGCCTGCGAACAATTGATATCTTTCGACAACTTGGCGTATCAATTGAAAGAGACGGCACTAATGTCACAGTAGATAGCCCTGGAATGCAGGGGTGGCAAACACCGTCTGAAGATCTTTATGCAGGTAATTCAGGGACAACAGCTCGTCTAATGCTTGGAATACTTGCAGGCTCAACTATCAAGTCCGTTTTGACGGGAGATGAATCACTGTCAAAGCGTCCAATGAATAGAGTTACACTGCCCTTGTCGTCCATGGGGGCTTCTGTGGTAGGAGAACCAGATGGCAATCTACTGCCGCTCACCATTACTGGTGGACCGCTCTCTGCAATTGAATACGACATGCCTGTTGCCAGTGCTCAAGTTAAATCGGCTATTCTATTTGCTGGTTTGAATGCGGAAGGGACAACTGTTATTAGTGAGGAGACAGTTTCGCGCGACCATACTGAACGTATGATGCAGCAATTTGGAGCAGAGGTTCAGGTGGACGGAACTAAAGTTAGTGTCAAGGGCGGGAATGTGCTCCGGGGCAAAGATGTGTTAGTGCCAGGTGATATTTCATCAGCGGCGTTTTTCATGGCTGCAGCTGCAATGATTAAGGGGAGTTCTGTTACGTTTACGAATGTTGGGCTTAATCCGACAAGGACAGGGATATTGGATGTGCTTATGAATATGGGTGCTTGTGTTGAAATCGTTGAAGAAGTTAACGGAGCCGGCGAACCGTATGGTACTGTAAAAGTATCCTACGAAGGATTGCGTGGTACCGAAATCAGCGGGGACTTAATACCGAGGCTCATCGATGAGCTGCCTGTTATCGCTTTGCTTGCAACACAGGCCGAAGGAACGACGGTTATTAAAGACGCCGGAGAACTACGGGTCAAAGAGACAGATAGAATTGCTGCGGTAACATCAGAGTTGAAAAAGTTGGGTGCAAATATCGAAGCGACGGACGATGGGATGATCATTCATGGACCTACGGAACTCTCGGGTGGGACACTTGTTTCGTACGGCGATCATAGATTGGGTATGATGGCTGCAATTGCAGCACTTGTCGCGTCAGCTCCAATCCAAATCGAAGATCCGTCATGCATAGCTATTTCATATCCAGGATTTTTCACAGACCTGGAAAAGCTCGCTGTTTCGATAAATGCAAAAGGATAACAGCTTGATGTATACATTTTGAAAGTTCAGGTGAAAATATGGGACAGTTAGAAGAAATTGAACGAACTATTTTAGAAGGTGATGTAGAAGTACTCACCGGTGTTATTGATCAGTTAACGGGGTCGACCGATTTCGATTTGCTCTATGAAGCGGCAGATTTATTTGCGAGTTATGGATTTATGGGGGAGGCTGATCGCCTTTTTGAAACGTTGCGCCTTCATTTGCCGGATGAAGCCCAGTTGAAAATTGATCGCGCCGGTACATTACTTGAGCTCGGGGAAGAGGACGAAGCGCTTCTTCTTCTCACGGATGTGGGGCCGGACGACGAGGAATATGTTCAAGCCCTTTTAGCGTTAGCAGATTATTATCAGATGTCCGGAATGGCGGAAGCAGCTCTTTCGAAGATTAAGGAAGCTCATGAACTTGTACCCGATGAGCCCGTCATTCGGTTTGCGTATGCGGAATTGCTCCTTGATTCTGGGAAGTACGGAGAGGCTACACGAATGTATCTTGATTTGAATGATGAAACGGAAGAAATCGGCGGAATTCGTATTGTATCAAGGCTAGCGGAAACATATAGCGCCGGTGCTGCTTACGAAGAAGCAATACCTTACTACGAAGAAATGTTACAGGATAACGCCTTGCCAGATACACTTTTCGGGGCGGCATTTGCCTACTTCCAAAGTGGTAATGCAGAAAAAGCGGTTATTTTGCTAGACGATTTAATTGAAATGGATCCAGACTATTTTTCTGCTTATATGCTGGCAGGACAGTCTTTGTCAGTGTTAGGTGATGACCAAAGAGCTTACGATATGTTCAAAGACGGAATACGCAGGGACGAATTTGATAAGGAACTGCAATTGACAGCTGGGAAATCAGCATTGAAGTTAGGGATTCCAGAAAAAGCGGAAGAACATTTGAAAGAAGCATTGGCACTTGATCCCGAATACATTGAAGCACTTATTACGCTTGCGTCGCTGTACAATGAGAGAGAACAGAGCCCTGAATTGCTCGATCTACTTACGTACTCAAAAGAAAATCAAGTCGACATTCCTTTATTAGATGCGTTTATGGCCTATGCGTACGAACGTGAAGAACAATATGACGATGCATACACATCCTATGGTAACGCATATATTGGGATGAAGGATGACCACGATTTTCTTGGAAACTTTGCCAAATTCCTGCTTGAAGAAGGAAAACGTGATGAAGCCCTCAAAATAGTCAAGGAATTGGTTGCGCTTGTTCCAGATGATGAGAATTGGAGAGCTTTTCTAGAAGCACAAAATGACGTGGAGGTGTGACATGACGGCCATGATTCCTGTCGCTGCTAAAAAGGACTTTGTGCGATGGTTCTTAAAGCGCTACAAATTGAAGCGCCGTGAATGTGTTTGGATTTTAAATTACCTTCTTAGCCATGAACAACTACTTCAAAACGTTCACTTTACGGATGAAGCACATTACTGTCCAAGGGCGATGGTAATGTCAACAACAGGTTCGGAGAGCATTCCGTTTCGCTTTTATAAAGGGAACTTAATGACCGCAGATGCCGAGAAATCGTTTCATGATTTAAGACTTCATCCAGATGATAAGATGTATATACAACTTAATTTTTCGAACAGCCACACTTGCCCGGAATATGCGAGTGTTCGGGAGGAAAACCCTTTTCTTCCGGATTATTTACAGGTGAGTGAAGGCGATCGGGAAATTGCAGAACAATTGCTGGAAGAAAGTGCTGCTTTAATGACCGTTGATATGCTTATGAAAAGGGTTGATGAGGCCCTCGATACAAACGATAAGGAGCGGTTCATTGCACTATCTGCGCTGTTAAATGACATGAAGGTATCGAAGAACTAATGACTCCGCCTAATCTGGTGGAGTTCTTTACTGATTTTTCAAGGAGGTAATTGTGTAATGAACTGGACTGCACAAGATATGGATACATATTTGCAACAGAAAGAATATATAGATACACTTATTGTGCCTCTGCTTAAAGTGGATACAGTGACGGAAGGAATGAAAAACAGCGCGTCATCTTCGGAGTTTCTGATGCATCTAACAACATTCATCGAAACGCAATTCAAAGGGCGTATGATGCTAATGCCACCATTTGCTTATACGCAGTCAATGAATCTGACAGAAATGGCAGCAACACTGTCTCGGGACCTTGCGGTTGCACCATTTAAACACGTATTTTTCTTGACGACTGATGTTGCGTGGACAAGCCTCAAAGTAGATGGTGAAGTAATCTGGTTGCCATCAATTCCGCTTGAAAGTATGGATCCACAATTAAGAAAAACAATCATTGAAGATCAGCTTCGACAGGTTTTACCACGCTTCACGAAAAAATGGTCGGGGCAGTAAAATTCGATATTTGTTCACAAACTTACATCCATACAGAAAGCAGGATTGAATTTCCTTTAGTATTGATATATCATAGATATGTCCTAGTATTACAATTAGCAAAAGAATGTCCGTTGGACTGACCTTTAAGTAAGAGGAGGGAAAATAATGAGCAAGAAAGTGTCAAGACGCCAATTCATGAGTTATACACTTATGGGTGTTGGTGGATTCATGGCTTCAGGTATGTTGATGCCGATGGTCCGTTTTGCAATCGACCCTGTCTTGCAGAAGAAAGATGAAGGAGACTTCATCCCGACTCCGCAAAAATTCGACGAACTAACGGAAATGCCGGTTCGTGTCGATTTCACTATCAAAGATCGTAAGGATGCCTGGTATAAATCTGACGTGTCAAACACTGCTTGGGTTTATAGAGAAGGCGATACGGTCATCGCGCTTTCTCCTGTTTGTAAACACCTTGGTTGTACGGTGAACTGGGGCGGCGATGAATCGCATCCAGACCAATTTTTCTGTCCATGCCACGCAGGACGTTATATGAAAAATGGTGACAACGTAAAAGGAACGCCACCGCTCGGACCACTTGACGAATTTGACGTTAAGGTCGAAGGCGGATTCGTGTATCTTGGAAAAACAAAACCGAACACATTAGTTTAAAAATGTAAGGGGGTACGACCGAAGTGCTAAATAAAATTTATGATTGGGTTGACGAACGGTTGGATATCACCCCGATTTGGCGCGATATCGCAGACCACGAAGTACCTGAGCACGTAAACCCTGCACATCACTTTTCTGCATTCATTTATTGTTTCGGAGGACTGACATTCTTTATCACTGTCATCCAGATTCTATCTGGTATGTTCCTTACAATGTATTACACACCGGACATTGAAAATGCATGGAAATCCGTTTATTACCTTCAAAATGAAGTAGCATTCGGTGAAATTGTGCGTGGGATGCACCACTGGGGAGCATCACTTGTTATCGTTATGATGTTCCTACATACGCTGCGTGTATTCTTTACAGGCTCTTATAAGAAACCACGTGAACTTAACTGGGTTGTCGGGGTAATGATCTTCGGCGTCATGCTCGGCCTTGGTTTCACAGGTTATCTATTGCCATGGGATATGAAAGCATTGTTTGCTACGAAAGTAGGAATTGAAATTGCAGCTTCAGTCCCGTTCATCGGTGAATCAATTAAAGTACTCCTTGCGGGGGACTCAACGATTCTAGGTGCACAAACATTAACACGATTCTTCGCGATTCATGTATTCTTCTTACCAGCTGCTTTGCTTGGGTTGCTTGCAGCACACTTTATCATGATCAGAAGACAAGGTATTTCAGGACCGCTATAAGAATTACTAGCGTCCAACGATTTTAAAAAGGAGGGGACATTATGCAACGCGGAAAAGGGATGAAATTTGTCGGAGATTCGCGCATTAAGGCTAATAACAAGATGCCGAACGTCCCGAAAGATTACTCAGAATATCCGGGTAAAACGGAAGCCTTCTGGCCTAACTTCCTCTTGAAAGAATGGCTGATTGGTGCCGTTTTCCTTATTGGATATTTAATATTAACAGTTGCTCATCCGTCCCCGCTTGAACGTCAGGCGGACCCGACGGATACGATGTATATGCCGGTTCCAGACTGGTATTTCCTATCAATGTATCAATTGTTAAAGTATCAGTTCGCTTCAGGGCCGTTTAATATTATTGGTGCTATTATCATGCCGGGTCTTGCATTCGGTGCACTCATGCTTGTGCCATTTATGGATACTACGAAGGAGCGCCGCGCAATTAAACGTCCGCTTCCGACTGCATTCATGCTACTTTCATTCGCAGCTTTATTCTACCTAACATGGGAATCATATGTGAACCATGACTGGGCTAAACAGAAAATACAAGGCGCGATTGTTGAAGAAGTTGAATTCGATACTGAATCTGAAGGTTATCAAATCTACGCTGGGGCGAGCTGTATTGGTTGTCACGGCGATGCATTCCAGGGTGGACTAGGTAAGCCATTAGTTAACACTGGTTTGACAGCTGAACAAATCGTAACAATTGCTCACGATGGACAAGGTGACATGCCTCCCGGAACATGGGAAGGTTCAGATGAAGATTTACAAATACTTGCCGAGTTTATTGAAGGCTTGAAAAACTAGTAACAAAAAAAGAGTCAGGAAACTGACTCTTTTTTTGTATACATATTACGTTACTTTGGAGAGGTGCCCATGGGTTTATTTATACAGAAGATTTGGCTCGTCCTATCACATAAATCATTTCTTTGGATTCTGTTATTTATTAACTTAAGCGGCACGGTGTTTGGCTATGATTGGTATATGTGGCAACTTAAAATAACGGAGCCAAAGTATTGGATTTTTGTGCCGGACAGTCCGACGGCTAGCCTGTTTTTCACGCTTGCCATCATTGGCTGGCTAATCGGTAGGAACTTTAAGTTAATCGAAGCGCTAGCGCTTATAACGCTTGTTAAATACGGTCTATGGGCTGTCGTTATGAATCTCCTAACGCTTGTCGAGACAGGTTCAATCGGCTGGATGGGCTGGATGCTTATCGGCTCACATTTTGCGATGGCACTTCAGGCAGTATTGTACAGCCCGTTGTATAGGTTTTCACTCATCCATATTGTAATTGCGGCAGTTTGGACACTCCATAATGATGTCATCGATTACGTTTACGGACAGATGCCAATTTATCAGGATTTGATGAAACATATGGATCATATCGGTTACTTTACATTTTGGTTATCCATCGCCTGCATTTTACTTGCTTATTGGGTAGGGAAGAAGAGATCGCAAACTGTTATATGGTAATAGTAAATAGTTGCGGATGAAGTGAGACCGTTATAGAATAAGTCATATAGAGAAAAGAGAGGAAGTTGACTATGTTCTGGATTTACTTAGGAGCAATTATACTATTGCCACTTTACGCTCAATTCAAAGTGAAAAGCACATACAAAAAGTATTCTAAAGTGCGTTCTACATCTGGAATGACAGGCGCGGAGGTCGCGCGTCTTATCCTTGATCAAAATGGATTACAAAATGTGCAAGTGGTTGAAAGCCAAGGGTTTCTGACTGATCACTATAATCCACTAACGAAAATTATTGCATTATCTACACATAATTTCCGTGAGGCATCCGTCGCAGGAACAGCAATTGCAGCACACGAAGTCGGTCATGCTATACAGGATAAGGAAGCCTATTCATTTCTGCGTTTCCGTCACCGTTTAGCACCAGTCGCGAGTATTACTTCCAATGCATCCTGGGTTTTCATTATGATTGGTATCATTTTCTCAAGCATGAATTCCTTGCTTGGAATCGGTATCGCGCTGCTAGCAGTCGGAGTTCTGTTTCAAGTAGTTACATTGCCGGTTGAATTTAACGCATCTACCCGTGCGATGAATCAGATTGTTACACTAGGTATTATTCGCAATGAAGAAGAAAAAAGCGCGAAAAAAGTATTGAGCGCAGCGGCGATGACATACGTCGCAGCAACTGCTGTTGCAGTACTTGAGCTGGTTCGTCTTATCCTGATTTTTAGAGGCAGAGATTAAGCAGAATATAAAAAATCCGTCCTCAGAATTTGAGTGACGGTTTTTTTAGTTAGTAAGTACATGTTGGACTATTGTGTTCCTATACGCCTCTGAAAAGTGCTTTATTGTGGCTCATGCTACCCGGTTTGTGGTGTCAGTAACAGGCTCAGTGTATTTTGCTTGTCTAGAGAGTGTTTGGAGTGGATTATGATAATCGGTGTGTAAAGTTTAAGCCTATAAAGTTGAATAAGTGAACTAAGCGAAGACGCCTTACAAGGGGTAGCCGAAGCAGTAAGACTGGCGGCATCCCCTAGCGCCTAGGGGGTTCAAAGGGTTCTATATTTTGAGAGTAAGTAATCAACAGTGCCGGCATTGTTGATTTATTTTCAATCACCGTTCAAGCGGCCGTTTTTGTTCATCTAGCGTAAAGCCTTCACCCATAACGTCGTGGACATCGGTGAGTGAAACGAAGGCGTGCGGATCGACTGATGTGATGATGTTTTTCAAACGGACAATTTCATTTCTTCCGACGACACAATAGAGAATTTCGCGATCAGATTTAGTGAAATGACCGTATCCTCTGAAGACAGTGACGCCGCGGTCCATTTCTTGTGTAATTTTCTTAGCAATTGCGTCTTGCGCTTCAGAGATAATGAAAGCACCCCTGGCTGCGTATGCACCTTCTTGAACGAAGTCGATGACACGAGCACCGACAAATAGCGCAACAAGCGTGTACATCATCGAGCGGTGGTCAAGATAGACAGCCCATGAAACGAGAATGACAAGCGCGTCGAATAGAAACATTGTCTTTCCCATACTCCAACCGATGTATTTATGGGCCAGACGTGCGATAATATCTACACCACCAGTTGTTCCGCCGTATCTAAAAATGATACCGAGCCCGATGCCGATAAACACACCCGCAAACAAAGCAACAAGGAACATATCGTCTTTCAGATGGATGTCAATCTGATTAATCATAAAGATTTTTAGGAAGACAGATACTGCCACTGTTCCAATGACTGTATAGACGAATACTTTTTTACCTAATAACTTCCAACCGATAATAAACATTGGAATGTTTAAAATAAGGTTCATAATTGCTGGATCCCATTTGAAAGCGAACAGTAGAATCAACGTAATTCCTGTAAAACCACCTTCGGCAAGTTCGTTTTGTATATTAAAATGGACGAGACCGAAACTGAAAATTGCAGAACCAAGAATGATGAAAAAAATATTTTTGAATTTGATCCCGTCGAGCATGTAGCGCACACCTTTCTTTTTCAAGCAATAGAACTATTATCAGCTATAATATTTATTTTGACAATAGTGTTATTAATTTATACGATGGTAAAGGGAGTTGACACATATGGAGCAATCGCAGACGATGGAAAAGCTACAACACGAAGTAGATTTGTACATAAATAGTTTTAAAGAAGGTTACTTCCCTCCAATGGAACTAATCGCCAGGTTGACTGAAGAGCTTGGAGAATTGTCAAGAGAAGTACAGCATGTATACGGCATGAAAAAGAAAAAATCGAGTGAAGCGATAAAATCTCTAGAAGAAGAAACGGGAGATTTGCTGTTTGTTCTTATTTGTTTCGCCAATTCACAGGGGATTAGTTTGGAAAAAGCACTATCAACTGTTCTTGGTAAATTCAAGGAACGGGATGCTGATCGCTGGACAAAAAAGGAGGAAACGATATGACGATAAATGTTGCAATTGCAGGAGCACGCGGCCGATTGGGGAGTGCGGCGTTAACTGCAATTTTGAAAGCTCCAAATATGGAACTGGTTGCTGTTCTCGATTATAAGTATGAAGGGCAGTATTTACATGGAACTGAAGTGAATGACGATCCGAGTGGGATCCCGATTTATACATCCTTAGAAAAGTTGGCAGCTGCCAACAAGCCAGATGTGCTTCTTGATGTTACCGATCCAGATGCCGTTTTCAAAAATGTACATGATGCTATTACACTTGGAATCCGACCTGTCGTAGGGACATCGGGGCTTTCTAAGGACAATATTGCCCTATTGACGGAATTGGCAGCTAAAAATCAGATTGGTGGAATCATTGCGCCAAACTTCTCAATCGGAGCGGTATTGATGATGAAATTTTCTGCCATTGCAGCGCGTTACTTAGGTGATATAGAAATACTTGAAATGCATCATGACAACAAAGTCGATGCTCCATCAGGAACAGCAGTAAAAACAGCTGAAATGATTAGCGAGGTTAGGGACTCACATATTCAAGGGCATCCAGATGAAAAAGAACATCAAGTTGGAGCACGTGGTGCAGATTTCGAAGGTATGAAAATACATAGCATCCGATTACCAGGTCTGCTTGCACATCAGCAAGTGCTGCTTGGCGGCGAAGGTGAATTATTAAGTATTCGCCATGATTCTTTCGATCGGAAATCATTTGCCCCAGGGATTCTTATGGCGATCCACAATGTTATGGAACGTCTAGATTTGGTTTACGGGCTTGAAAATATTATCGACTAATAGTGAAGAAATAATACTGTAAGTCGAAAGGGGCATTCTTATTGGAAAAGTTGAAAGTCGGTGTAATCTGCTATCCCTCTCTAGGGGGGTCGGGGGTTGTAGCAACCGAGCTTGGAAAAATGATGGCAGATAAGGGCCATGAAATGCATTACATCACATCGAGTAAGCCGTTCAGGTTTCTTGATGCACACCCAAACATACAATTCCATGAAGTAAAAATCGATGGTTACTCGGTGTTTAAATACCCACCCTATGATATTGCGCTCGCCAACCGGATTGCGGAAGTAATCGAAACAGAGAAACTCGACCTACTTCATGTCCATTATGCTGTACCGCACGCGGTGTCTGCTGCACTTGGTAAAGATATGGCGAATTCCACGATTGGCGTTATCACGACATTGCATGGAACGGACGTTACGATTCTCGGGCATGATCCAGGACTGCGCAACACAGTGCGTTATGGAATCGATAAATCTGCGATTACGACAGCTGTGTCCGAATCACTTCGATTAGAGACGTTGGAATTGATTGAACCGAAAAAAGACATTGTAACTCTTTATAATTTCATCGATGAAAAAAAATACCGTCCGGTCGATCCTGGAACACTGAAAAGTGATTTTGGAATTGATCCGAATGAAAAAGTGATTGTTCATATTTCAAATTTTAGGAAAATAAAACGAATTCCCGATATTATTGAAAGTTTCAGGTGCGTATTGAAAGAAGTCGATGCAAAACTACTTCTTGTCGGGGATGGGCCTGAAAAAATGGAGATGGAAGAACTTGTTATTGAATTAGGCTTAGAACAGCATGTTATTTTTACGGGGAAACGGGATGACTTACCAGAACTGCTAGCCATCAGCGATGTCATGTTTCATTTGTCGGAAAAAGAGGCGTTCGGCCTTGTTCTGCTTGAAGCGCTCGCTTGCGGATTACCTTCAGTTGCGACAGATGTCGGTGGAATTCCGGAAGTAATTGAAGATGGTTACAACGGTTTTCTTGTTCAAGTTGGTGACACAAATGCAGCAACGGAAAAAGCGTTGCTATTACTGAAAGATGATGGCTTACATGCTACATTCAGAGAAAATGGCCTGGCAACAGCGGCAGACAAGTTCCATTCATCAACAATCGTTAATCAGTATGAAAAACTTTATTACGAAGTGGCGGGCAATAAATGACATCATCATTCGGAACTGTGCAAAGCCGCGAAGTCATCCGTACACTTGAAAATGCTGGATATGAAGCTGTATTTGTCGGAGGGGCGGTACGGGATTACCTATTAGGTAAAACGGCGACGGATATTGACATTGCCACTTCTGCGGAACCTAAAGAAGTAAAAGCAGTATTTTCGACAACTGTGGATATTGGTACAGCACATGGCACGGTCCTTGTGCTGATGAATGGTGAACCGATTGAAGTGACTACTTACCGGACGGAGGGCACGTATACAGATCACCGCCGACCGGATGAAGTGCGTTTCGTCAAATCTCTACAGGAAGATTTGCGGCGGCGTGATTTCACGATAAATGCGCTTGCGATGACAAAAGATGGTGAGCTAATCGATTTGTTCGGTGGTAAGGCAGATATGGCTGATCGAATCATTAGAGCTGTAGGGAACGCAGCAGATCGGTTTAACGAAGACGCGCTCAGAATGTTCAGAGCTATCCGTTTTACGGCTGTCCTAGGCTTTGATATAGAGGAACAGACATTTAAGGCGATTTGTGATAATGCTGAGCAAATTCGTTTCATATCCGTAGAACGACTAAAAGCTGAAATGGATAAATTGTTTGCAGGAGATAATCCTGCGAAAGCTTTTCACGGCATCCAAAATACAGGATTAAATTTACATCTGCCTCTTTTCCCAATAGATAACGAAAAACTCAATCGGACTGTGCCATTCGAATCGGCAGTTGAAGGTTGGGCTTGTTTTATGATTGCAGGCAACTTTTCACCGTCGGATGTTGCAAGGGCGTATAAATTGTCAAACGTCGAAAGAACATTTCTATCATCCGTAAAAGAAGCATACGCGAATCGAATAAATCGTCAATTTACGCTTGATGACTATTACCACTACGATTTGGCTACTTTGATTACAACAGAAAAGTTGTTCCAAACAATTCACAGTAATGGCGAAGCGATTTCGTTCACGGAAATTAAACAGATGAAACAGTCACTACCGATTCAGTCCGTAGCAGATCTTTCAGCGGATGGTAAAAAAATGATGGAGTGGACGGGTCAAAAGGGCGGAAGATGGATCGGTGAATGGATAGGGGAAATTGAAAAAGCCGTATTGCACGGGACATGTAAAAATGATCCAAACGACATAAAGGAATGGTTTCTATATGAATTCAATCGTGAAAAATGAATTGTTGAAAAGACTGTTCGAAGCAGATGGTGAACCAGTCTCCGGACAAGAAATTGCTGATAAATTTGGGTTATCAAGGACTGCCATTTGGAAATATGTAAAAGAGCTCGAAAAGAATGGCTACGTGATTGGGACGATTCGGAAAAAAGGGTATTATTTAATCGAATCACCGGACCGGGTTAACGAAGCGAATGTACAAAAATATTTAACGACCAAAAACTATGGGCGACACATTCATTATTTTGAGACGTGTAAATCGACGCAGTTCATCGCACATGATGAAGAACAGAACGGCGCGGCAGATGGAACTGTTGTTATTGCGGAAGAACAAACTGCTGGAAGAGGCCGTATGGCGCGTCCATGGAGCTCTACGGCGGGTAAAGGGATTTGGATGAGCGTTATCACAAGGCCGACACTAACACCGCAACAAGCCCCACAGATGACGTTAGTTGCAGCGGTCGCCGTAACACGCGCCATTCAGGAGATGACAGGAATCGATCCAGATATTAAATGGCCAAATGATATCCTAGTTAAAGGCAAAAAAGTGACAGGGATTTTAACTGAGCTTCAAGCAGACCCTGATCAAGTAAAGGCGGTCATTCTAGGAATTGGCATGAACGTTAACCAGGACGAATCGGATTTTCCGGAGGAACTGCATGGCATAGCTACATCACTTAAAATGTTAACGGGGGAGCCCGTTGATCGTGCGCAATTGATTGCAAAAACGCTTGGATTTCTCGAAATATATACTTATCTCTATGTAAAACATGGCTTTGGGCCAATCAAAATGCTATGGGAAAGTTATTCCAATACGACTGGGAAGCGGATTCGTGCGGTTATGCTCAATGAAACGATTGTGGGGACAGCGCTCGGTATCTCTGAAGAGGGTGTACTTGAACTTAAGCTTGATGATGGGACCATCCGGGGGATTTATTCGGCAGACATCGAACTTTCAAATTGATCCCTATACATGTAACTTTCAATTTGTTATAGTAGTTTCGAAGGGCGGTATCTAGTGTGAACTGCACCTGTTAGAAACTTTTGGAAACTTAAAATTCAATATGATCTGCCTTGATCTTTACGAAAAGACAGGGACGGAGGAAACCATCACAAGATGATACAACCCTTTTGTCCATTTTTTGGCGCAGAAGGGTTTTTATATCCGGTTTCTTCTCAAAGAGAGGGGAATAATTAGATGAAAAGCACAGTTGATTTTATCAAAATGAAAAAGGCGAACGAAAAGATTGTCATGCTAACGGCGTACGATTTCCCGTCTGCAAAACTAGCGGAAGAGGCGGGAGTCGATATTATCCTCGTGGGTGACTCACTCGGCATGGTCGTTCTCGGCTACGATTCGACAATCGCGGTTACAACGGATGACATGATCCATCATGGTAGCGCAACTAGAAGAGGGGCAAAGGAGACGTTTGTTGTTGTTGACATGCCATTCGGTTCTTATCATGGCAGCGCAGACAGAACGCTAACCGATGCGGTCCGTATTTTTCAACAAACAGGTGCTAACGCACTAAAACTTGAGGGCGCTGGGAATGTGGTTGATACGATTCGTCTCCTAACCGGAACAGGAATTCCAATCGTGGCACATCTTGGTCTATTGCCTCAGTCGGCATCCGTTGCAGGCGGTTATAAAGTACAAGGGAAGACGGCGGAAGCGGCCCAGCAACTGATTAATGATGCGCGTGCATGTGAGGCGGCAGGAGCATTTATGGTCGTATTGGAATGTATTCCTTATCAGCTCGGAGAACAAGTTTCTGCCGCAGTTTCGATACCAGTCATTGGCATTGGTGCAGGAGCTGGAACAGACGGTCAAGTACTGGTTTATCATGACACTGTGAAGTATGGCAGTCATCACGTTCCGAAATTTGTTGAGGCTTTTGCTGATGTCGGAACAGTTATCCATGATGGTTTGAAAAAGTATGTGGCGTCAGTGAAAGATGGTTCATTCCCAGCAGAACGCCATCGTTTTACAATGAAAGAAGAAGAATTGGTAGCGTTATACGGAGGGGATAAGAATGACAATTGAAATGACGGTTGTTCACTCGATTGAGGCCCTACAAGGAATGCTTGACCGCAACAAGCGCGAAGGCCGTAAAGTAGGTTTCGTGCCAACGATGGGTTTTTTACATGAAGGCCATATGACGCTTGTAAAGCAGGCAAGAGAGCATAATGATATCGTTGTTATGAGTATTTTTGTCAATCCAGCACAGTTTGGTCCTGGGGAAGATTTTGAAGCATATCCGCGTGATGCAAAACGTGATGCAAGTCTAGCAAAAGAGGCTGGGGTCGACATTTTGTTCATGCCGACGCCGGAAGAAATGTACCCGCTAGACGGTGGCGTTCGCATCTTGCCTGGGCCACAGTCAAAAGTGCTTTGCGGAGCATCTCGTCCCGGTCATTTTGATGGTGTTTTGAAAGTTGTCTTAAAACTATTTAATATTGTTGACCCAGACCGTTCATATTTTGGTATGAAAGACGCGCAGCAACTGGCAATTATTGAGACGTTTGTTCGTGATTATAACTTGAGAACGTCAATTGAACGGGTTCCGATTGTTCGCGATCAAGATGGCCTTGCGAAAAGTTCTAGAAATGTTAATCTAACCGAGATGGAGCGTGCGGAGGCGCCAGTTATCCAGCAAGCACTAAAAAAGGGTGCTTTGTTGTTCAATAAAGGTGTCTCTGTAGACGAAATTGAACAGGAGATTGCGGCTTTCATTACAGAAAATAGTTCGGGCATAATGGATTATGTTTCACTACTGTCCTATCCAGCACTTACAGAATGGGATGGTTCGTCAGACGAGGCGATCCTTGCATGTGCTGTGAAATTCGGGAAAACAAGGTTAATAGATAATACAATTATGTCAACAAAAGGATGGTTAACATGTTCAGAATGATGATGAACAGTAAATTACACAGAGCAACTGTAACAGAGGCTGATTTAAACTATGTCGGGAGTATTACGATTGACACTGATCTCCTCGACGCAGCAGGCATGTTGCCGAATGAGAAAGTGCATGTAGTTAACAACAACAACGGTTCACGTTTTGAAACGTATATCATTGCAGGGGAACGCGGAAGCGGTGTTATCTGTGTCAACGGAGCGGCGGCACGACTTGTTCAGCGTGGCGATATCGTTATCATCCTCTCTTACGTCTATATGACGGATGAAGAAGCGCGTAAGCATGAACCAACCGTTCTTATCATGGATGAAAATAACGGTGTGAAAGAAATTATTCGTGAAAAGCAAGGCATGACTATCTAATTTAAGGGGCTCATTTTGAATCGGTACGCATGATTCCGAATGAGCTTTTTATATAATGAGTAAGAAGATATAAGTTTTACTACATGTCTAGATGTCTAGACTCCAGACGCCAGCCCCTGGGCCCACACGACGTGGGTCATGCAGCTGTTGCGACAGGATGTCGCGATCCTAAGCTGCCTTCCTCTGTCGCTTCAGTCTTGCTGAAAAGGCAGAGTACGCCTTTATCTTCAAGACTTCCAGCGCTTGTCGGGGCTAAACGGCGTCTTGCACTTTTCATATTTTTATCAATCTGTATGGGCTTTGTACCGACTCGAAAGCCGGAATGTGATACAATTTGCAGTAGTATGTTAAACAGGAAGTTGATGATCGAATGCACAACAAAACGTATGCAGTCGTCGATCTTGAAACAACCGGCCATTCACCGACTAAAGGGGATCGGATGATTCAAATCGCGATTGTGTTTATTAAAGATGGGATAATTGGGGAGAAGTATGTCCGCTTTGTTAATCCAGGACAAAAAATTCCGGCTTTCATACGTCAATTGACGTCTATTTCCGACGAAGACGTGAAAGACGCACCGTTTTTTGATGAAATCGCAGCAGAAGTTGCTCTCCTTTTGGAAGGGACGATATTTATAGCACATAATACTGATTTCGATTTGTCTTTCCTCCAAAGCGAGTTTGCAAGATGCGGTGTTGGTAAGTGGACAGGGAAGAAAATCGACACGGTTGAACTGTCTAAAGTCTTAATCCCATCCGCTCCTAGTTACAGGTTACAAGACATTACTGAAGAGCTTGGGATACCGCTGGGATCTGCTCATCGCGCTGATGATGATGCAGAGGCGACTGCAAAGCTGTTTCTTATTTGCATGACTAAATTGCATACATTACCAGAGGATACGCTGAATCTTCTGCACCGTAGATCGTTTCGGTTGAAATCAGATCTTTCGACACTTTTCTACGAAGCACTAAAATTGGCGCGGACGAAAAAAATAAGCTCGGATTATTCATTTTTCCGCGGAATCCCCTATCGAAATATGTCGATTGCGAAGGATAATCACTTTGGTGATCCAGTGTATCCGATTGACAATCAGGAGAAAACAGCTCAATTGAAAAAAGCCTATCCTGATTTCGAACAAAGGGAATCGCAATTCGGATTTATGGATACAGTGTGGCATGCATTGTCTGGACAATCAGAAATTATTGCAGAAGTGCCGACTGGAATCGGAAAAACCATGGCTTATCTCTTGCCAGCAGCTATCCATTCAATTTCGATTGGAAAGCCTGTGGTTATCAGTACATACACCAATCATCTTGCTGATAAAATCATGGACGAAGAACTCGGTAAAGCAAGAATAATACTTGGATATAATGTGACGGCGACCGTATTGAAAGGTAGAGAACAATACATTTCACTTGGTAAATTCGAGGAACTGCTACGCATTGCTGATGAGTCGTACGATGAAACGTTTGCCATTATGCAAACCCTAGTCTGGCTAACAGAAACCGTGTCAGGTGATTTGGAGGAACTAAATGTGTCGGGTGGAGGCCAGCTATTTGTCGACCGAATTCGAAAGCGGTCCAATGTGCTAACACATGATGAGCAAGTTGCTGATTATCATTATCGATTGCTTGAAAGATGCGGACATTCAAATTTAATCATTACAAACCATTCCATGCTTCTTTCTGATAAGAATAGAGAGCAAAAGATTTTCAGCTCACTCGCTGGACTTGTTGTCGATGAGGCCCATCAATTTGTTCAAGCGGCAACATTTATGAATGAAACTGTATTTTCCTACACCAATTGGAAGTATGTCATGGGACAAATTGCATCTGATGCGACCGGACAACTGTTGTATCAGGTTGATCAGCTTAATATCCAATTCGGAACAGATCGATCTCGTAGTAGAGCTCAGCTAGATTCTGCATTCGTGAAGTTTTTGACATTGTTCGATTATGCGGTAGCTACTTTGACTACATTTAACCCTGCAAAGCGCAAGAAGCAACAGGGAAACAGAATCATTTATTCGTTAGCTGAACTGAACTATGGAAGAACCGATTTTTCACAAGTTGCTGAAGCGATGTCAGACTACATTCGTCAAGCTGAATCGTTCACAAGTGGTTTAGCCATTCACGTTGACAATATGACCGGGAATGAACTGGCAATTCTTTCGGAATGGGATTTTTGGGTCCGTGAAATGACCATCAAAGCGGGAGAATGGATTGAAGTCTTTGTAGATGATAATTCGGAGGACTTCACAGTTTGGATGGAAAAAGATATGCGTAGTATTCCGGGTAGCCTAACTGTTATTAAACGTTCACTGGATGGATCTGGGCTGATTCGTGCGTTCATTGATAGGCTGAAGGACGAACAAACGGGCATTGTATGGACGTCTGGAACACTTGCGATTCCGGAGAATGAGCGTTTCATTGCAAGACAGCTTGGTATCGCTGATTCAATTCCGCTCTTAACATTTGATGCGCCTGCCCATTTCTATGAAGGTGCGGAAGTATTTATTGTTAACGATATGCCTGACATTCAGCAAGTCAGTCAATCTGATTATATCGAAGCCGTCACAGACGCAGTCGTTCAGACAGTCATGGCCACGGGCGGAAGGCTCTTTGTCTTGTTCACTTCGCAAGATATGCTTAGAAAAACCTATGAGCTAATATCAGAAAGTCAGCAATTAGAGGATTATACGTTGTTTGCTCAAGGAATTAGCTCGGGAAGTCGGATTCGATTATTGAAGTCTTTCAGGCAATTTACGAATTCCGTTTTATTTGGAACGAACAGTTTCTGGGAAGGTGTTGACGTGCCAGGAGATGCGTTGGCTGCAGTTATCGTCGTTAGGTTGCCGTTTTCATCCCCAGAAGAGCCGGTTTACAAGGCGAAAGCGGCTAAGTTGACGGCTTCGGGGCTCAATCCATTCACCGAGCATGCCTTACCAGAAGCGGTTATGCGATTACGTCAAGGTTTCGGCAGACTCATTCGTTCATCTTCAGATAAGGGTTTTTTCATTATTTTGGATAGGCGGATTGAAACAAAGTCGTATGGCCAGCGCTTCTTGGAGGCATTTCCGAATGTGCCCGTGAAAAAAGTGTCACTCGAACTTATGGTTAATGAACTCGAAAATTGCTATAATGAATAGGTATCTTAAAGGACGCGAATCATAATGATTCGGAAAAAACATTTTTACGACGTACAGGACGTGAAGCTTTATGCTGAATTGGATTAAATTCATCGTCGTCTTCCTTTTAATGTTAACTTCAGTCATCACCGTCGCAGTTTTAGTTAATGCCAATAAACCTTTTTCGGCTGCTAAAAAGGTAGCAATCGAATCCGCGATTCAGTCGGGACAGCTTGCATCGGTAAGTTCTGCTGATGTCTTCAATGGTACAGTTCCGACTGTAACGGTATTCGGTGTGGACGGAAAAGGAAATGAAAAAGCGGTCTTCGTTGATGAAAACTCAAAAGATGGCTTTAAAGAAGTGAAGTTGACGGATGGGATTTCGGCAGAAAAGGCCGTTGCAAACGTCAAAAAGGAACTGGATGTAGAAAAAATTCTTCATGTCAAGCTTGGGCTAGAAGAAGAGGGACCGGTTTGGGAAGTCGCATTTAAAAGTGATAACGGAAAACTAAATTACGTTTATGTGTTTTTCGAGAACGGTCAATGGTGGAAACGAATATTGAATCTCTAAGGGAGCGATACAATTGACGAAATCATTAGCATCCAGGGTGAATACTCTTTCACCGTCAACGACGCTTGCCATAACGGCAAAAGCGAAAGAAATGAAAGAATCAGGTATAGATGTAATTGGTCTTGGCGCGGGAGAGCCTGATTATAATACGCCTGCTAACATTATTGAAGCAGCGTATACATCAATGAAAGAAGGCAAGACGAAATATACGCCTGCAGGTGGTCTGCCAGCTCTAAAAGATGCCATCATTCAAAAGCTACAAAAAGACCAGGGATTAGACTATTCTAGAAAAGAAATCATGATTGGGATTGGTGCAAAGCATGTACTATATACTTTGTTCCAAGTTATGCTTAATCCGGATGATGAAGTTATCATTCCATCGCCTTACTGGGTCAGCTATCCAGAACAAGTGAAGTTAGCAGGCGGAGTTCCCGTACATATCGAAGGGACCGCGGCAGCACAATTTAAAGTGACTGCCCAGCAAATCCGTGACGCGGTTACACCTAAAACAAAAGCAGTCATCATCAACTCGCCCGGGAACCCGACAGGCATGATTTACTCAAAAGATGAATTGAAGCAAATTGCGGACGTTTGTAAAGAAAAGGACATCTGGATTATTTCGGATGAGATTTACGAAAAACTTGTTTATGGCGGAGAAAAACATGTTTCCATTGCGCAACTTTCAGCTGATGCAAAAAAGCGGACATTACTTATTAATGGCGTATCCAAATCACATTCAATGACTGGCTGGCGTATTGGTTATGTTGCGGGTGATGCGGACGTTGTTAACGCGATGACAGATCTTGCAAGTCACTCGACATCAAATCCAACGACAACTTCCCAGTATGCGACAATTGAAGCTTATAACGGGCCACAAGATGCGGTTGAAACGATGCGTAAAGCTTTCGAGTCTCGTTTGGAACAGGTCTATCCGCAACTATCGGCTATACCTGGATTTAACGTAATTAAGCCACAAGGCGCTTTCTATCTTCTTCCAGATGTATCAGAAGCAGCTAAAAACACAGGGTTTGCAAATGTGGATGACTTCGCTGCAGCATTATTAACGACAGCAAATGTCGCTGTTATCCCTGGATCTGGTTTTGGTTCTCCAGATACGATTCGGTTGTCTTATGCAACATCAATCGAATTACTTGTAGAAGCAATTCGACGTATTCATGCATTTGTAGAAGCAAGTTGGAAAGAATAAGAAAAGCGGAGGGCGGCTGAAGCTAGAAATTGTCCATATCGTAAAACTTATACTTTCATGTCTTTCAAAAAATAGAGAAGTTTAACTTTCGGAGGTTATTATGAAAACAATCATGATACATGAAATGCCAAACCACGCAGGTGAAACAGTTCGTATCGGTGGATGGCTTGCCAATAAACGCTCAAGCGGAAAAATTGCTTTCCTACAACTGCGTGATGGTTCAGGATTCGTCCAGGGCGTCGTAGTTAAAGAAGTGGTTGGCGAAGATATATTCGCAAAAGCAAAATCAATGACACAAGAAAGCTCGCTTTATATTACTGCAGAAGTAACTGTAGATGAGCGTTCGACATTCGGTTATGAACTGCAAGTGAAAGACATTGAGGTCATTCATGAAGCAGTCGATTATCCAATCACACCAAAAGAACACGGAACAGAGTTTTTGATGGACCACCGTCATCTGTGGCTCCGGTCTCGTAAACAGCATGCTGTTATGAAAATCCGCGACGAAGTAATTCGCGCAACGTATGAATTTTTCCATATGAACGGCTTTGTAAAAGTAGATCCTCCCATTTTAACAGGTTCTTCACCAGAAGGGACATCTGAACTGTTCAAAACGAAATATTTTGATGAGGACGCATTTCTCTCGCAATCCGGTCAGCTTTATATGGAAGCTGCGGCTATGGCACTTGGAAAAGTGTTTTCATTCGGGCCGACGTTCCGTGCGGAAAAATCAAAAACACGCCGTCACTTGATTGAGTTTTGGATGATTGAACCGGAAATGGCTTTCGTCGAGTTTGAAGAAAGTTTGGTCATTCAGGAACAGTTTGTGACGCATGTTATTCAATCAGTACTGCAAAATTGTCCAATTGAACTCGAAAGACTTGATCGCGATTTGTCTAAGCTTGAAAAAATTCAAGCGCCATTCCCACGTATTTCATACGACGATGCTATTAAATTCCTGAATGACAACGGCTTTGATGACATTAAATGGGGAGAAGATTTCGGAGCACCACACGAAACTGCAATTGCTGAAAGTTATGATATGCCAGTATTCATCACACATTATCCAATCGGCATCAAACCGTTCTACATGCAACCGCATCCTGAACGTGACGATGTTGTTCTTTGTGCAGATTTGATAGCACCTGAAGGCTACGGAGAAATCATCGGTGGATCTGAGCGAGTTCATGACTATGAGCTGATGAAACAACGAATCAAAGAGCATAATCTTGATGAGTCTGCTTATGAATGGTATCTGGATCTTAGTAAATACGGGGCAGTACCGCATTCAGGATTTGGACTTGGACTTGAACGTACCGTTGCTTGGATTTCAGGGGTAGAACATGTGCGTGAAACGATTCCGTTCCCGCGTCTTTTGAATAGATTGTACCCTTAATACCTAAATAGAAGAGAGGAGTTCGGACATGCAACACGAAGAACGGCTCCGAATTTGGATTGAGCAGGGGAATGTTAACATTTCCCAGCTTTTTTTTCACAATTATAAAAGTCTTGGGATCAAAGATCTGGATGCAATGCTGATTCTACATATGACAGCATACAAATCCGAGGGCAATCATTTTCCAACCCCAAGCGAGTTTGCAAGTCGTATGGATTTAACAGAAAATGAAGTGTCCATGGTTTTGCAACGTTTAATGCAGCACGGTTTACTTCGGATTGGTCAAAGTGAAGATCAAAAAGGAGTTTTACATGAAACTTTTTCATTGCAATCATTGTGGGATCGATTAGTCGACCATATTGCGTTCGCAGCGAATGAAGTTGAGGAAGAGACGAATAAGAACGCGGAAGGAGAAATTTTTTCGCTGTTCGAACAAGAATTTGGACGTTTTCTGTCACCAATGGAATGCGAATCAATTACGATGTGGCTTGATGACGATGGACATACAGTCGAAATTATTCGCGCAGCATTAAAAGAAGCGGTCATCGCACAAAAGTTAAGTCTTCGGTATATCGATCGGATTCTTTTTGAGTGGAAAAAGAAAAATGTTAAGACATTGTCTGATGTTGAACGTCAAACAAAGTCATTCCGGACCGTAGGAACACGTCCGTCACAGCAACCAGAAAAAACTGTGTCGGTAAAACGTGTACCTTTCTATAACTGGCTGGAAGAACGGGATTAGGTGGGAGTACATGCTGACAAAAAAACAATGGGAATTTTGCCTTGAACAATTCGGCGAAATGTTCCCGGATGCACATTGTGAACTAGTGCACGACAATCCTTTTGAATTGACAATAGCAACGCTATTATCTGCCCAATGTACGGATGTTCTCGTTAATCGGGTGACGGCGGAGCTGTTTAAAAAATATAAAACACCTGAAGATTATCTAGCGGTTGATGTCGCGGAACTACAGACGGATATCAGATCGATTGGGTTATTCCGCAATAAGGCGAAAAATATTCAAGCCCTAAGTCAAATGCTTATTGACAATTTTGACGGGGAAGTACCTGCTAACCGAGATGTTATGATGACGTTGCCAGGCGTCGGCCGTAAAACGGCTAACGTTGTCGTATCGAATGCATTTGGTATACCCGCCATTGCTATCGATACACATCTAGAACGTGTTGCGAAGCGACTTGGTATGAATAGGTGGAAAGACTCAGTGTTAGCTGTTGAAGAAAAAATCATGCGCTGGACACCAATAGAAAAATGGACAGATACGCATCATCAAATCATTTTTTTCGGGAGATACCATTGTAAAGCGCAAAACCCTGGATGTACTATCTGTCCACTCCTGCCATTATGCAGGGAAGGGAAGAAAAGGATGAAAGCAAATGCTAAGTGAAGTGAACCGTATCAATAAGGAGCTACTGGCACCTTATTTTAACAAATGGGAAACAGTACGCGACCAGATTGAAACTTTTTATGACAATAAAGATGAACAAGCAGTTAAGTTGATGAATGTAGCGATAGACAACTATAGTGAATTACTTGAGCACGGTGGGAAAGAGTTAGATGACCGTAAAGGAAAGGTTGTTTATATATTGCTTCCATTGAATGGCGAAGAACGTTTTGATTTTGTGAAAGATAAGATATCGAGCCATTACGCTCATATCCAACTAGATGCACTCTTTACAGAAACAAAAAAGAAAGTTGCCAGGTTGTCGATACAAAAGAAATAAAAAAGCAGAAATCCAGATGCAATTAGGCATTTGGGTTTCTGCTTTTTAGTTTATTCCGCATTAACGGGCAGTAAGACTCCCACTTCAAGTCTACAAGCACACAAGAAGAATAAGTGGGGGGATCAACTGACCCGTAAAAGCCCAAATGGTTAGGGCCAAACAGGACGTTGGTTACTTAGGCTTTGCCACAGGTCGTGGCGCTCTTAGCCTAAGTTCTTTAAACAATCAGTGGAGGATGAAGCCCCCCTCTGATTGAAGATTAACTTTATGAATAAAATAGTTACGGGGCACCGGTATCGTCATCAGTAGTGGTCCCATCTGTTCCAGTACCGGTACCTGGTTCTGGCGGAACCGTGGTGCCGGTACCATCATCGGGATTCGTAGTACCATCGTTACCGCCATTACCATTATTCCCATTATCACCGTTATTCCAGTCGTTACCATTATTACCGTTATTGCCATTGTTCCAGTCTTCGCCATCTGGGTTTTCAGAATCAGTTTCTTCTTCAGGAACTGGGACTTCTTCAATAACTTCATCAATCTGAACGGTCGTAGTCGCTGGACTGCTTACCAGGTCGTCAAGTTTGGCAATGACGGAGAACGTATATGTCCGACCTGTTTCAGCTCCCGAAAAAGTAACTGACATGTCAGATGTTGTTGTCATTTCTTGCATATCACCGCCATCAGCGCCCACTAATACGGTGAACTCAACATTGCCCACGATAGCTTCGGAGACTGGAGCATTATGGGACCAGTTTAAATCAATAGAACCCGTTTCTGCATTATATTGGGCGGCTAAATCAATTGGTGATTCAAGTATGATAATTTCTTCTTCAGCAACTTCTACGGGTGTAGTTCCTCTGACGAATAGTTCTGTTCGCTTTCGATTACTAGGTGTCGTCCGACTTGCTAAGACAAGTGGATTTGAACCGTATTCAATCGTTGCTTCCTCTACAGAGCTAGGTTTTTGGAACTGTGAAGTATTTTTTCCAGCGGAAATATCACTCATCACCATGCGAAATAGATTTTGTGGGACGTATCTGCCTTTGTCGAATGTGGTGATTGGTGTTGCATAATTCTTATAACCACCCCATACGGCAATTGTATAATCTGTCGTATAGCCTGTAAACCATGAATCGGGAACGTCTGAATTATTCAAACCGTTCTTGGTTATTATTTCAGAAGGATAGTTTGTTGTCCCAGTTTTACCGGCAATATCCAGACCTGAAATAGCTGCTTTTGTTCCTGTTCCTGCTGTTAATACATCACGTAAAATGTCCGTAACCATATAGGCTGTAGAATCTTTCATGACCGTTTCAGGATCCGGTGTCATGTTACGTGGTTTTCCATCTCTAAAAATTATTTCCTTAATAGCATGGGGTTTTGTGTAAATCCCGCCGTTACCAAATGCTGAGTAGGCTCCCGCCATCTGAAGTGTAGAAAAATCATATTCTCCGCCGCCAAGTGCATTGGAGGAATTCAATTTATCATACGGAAGTCCGAGTCCTTTCGCAAAAGAACCTGCTTTCACAGTTCCGACTTCTTCAAAAACTTTTACTGCAGGAATGTTTCGAGATTTATATAATGCTTCTCGAATTGTCATTGTCCCTTGGTATTTGCCATCAACGTTTCGAATGGCTTTGTTTGTTCCTTTATAGTTGTACGGCTCATCTACAACCGTATTTCCGGTTGACCAACTAAAGTTCTCGATGGCAGGGCCGTAGGAGAGTACCGGTTTAATCACAGAACCGGGTTGACGTTTTTCGTCTGTCGCAAAATTCCAGTCAGTTCCAGAGTAATTACGCCCTCCACCGACTGCAACGATTGCACCGGTTTTAGTATCAAGGACTGTCATTCCGGCTTGCATTTTTTCGGATTCATATAAATCGTTGGTGTTTAGTGCATCCTCTACAGATTGTTGAGCTGTGGGATCCAAATTCGTTTGAATTTTTACGCCTTCAGACAGCAGGTGTGACATACCGGCATCTTCCAATTCGGAGAGCACTAGATCGACGTAAGCCGGGTATTTTGTGTTGCTAACCTGTCTTTTATCGTCAGCGAGTAATGTTCCTGTGACTGGCATGGCTTTTGCTGCTTCCATTTCGACTTTAGTGATTTTTTTATGCTGGTACATGAGCCCAAGAACGATATTACGTCGTTTTTTAGCACGTGCCGGATTTTTATAAGGATTGTAACCGTTTGGACTTTGCGGAAGTCCTGCTAACATAGCGACTTCGTGTAATTCAAGTTCATTCAGATTTTTACCATAAAAGTATTTGGAAGCTGTTCCAAATCCATAGTTATTTCCGGACATAAGGATCTTATTGAAGTACATTTCAAAAATTTCTTCTTTTTCATATTTTCGTTCAAGCTGGAAAGCAAGCCATGCTTCTTGCGCCTTCCTTTTTAACGTTTTCTCTTCAGACAAGAATGAGTTCTTAATGACCTGTTGGGTAAGTGTACTCGCTCCTTGAGAACCGAAACCACTTCTAAAGTTCGCGATGACTGCACCGCCAAGCCTCCAAAAATCCATCCCGTGGTGGGAATAGAAACGGACGTCCTCAGTTGCTAGTATTGCATCTTGCAGCGGGTCCGGAATTTCGGAGTAGGGAACGAATTCCCTTTTTTCAGCGCCCGATTTCATGAAGACATCACCGTTGATATCAAGAAAATCAGATGATAAGGGGTCTTTCAATAGGTTTTCATCGAGATCAGGTGCAGAACTTGCATAAAAAGCAAACAAGCCCGCGCCGCCAATTAGTATGGCTACTCCGATGGCAACAATTGCCAGAACGATCTTCTTAATGATGCCTTTTCCCTTATTCGTCTTTTTACTCTTTTTCTTGTTGCGTTCGGCCTCTATTGTTTTTCGGCGTCCAGCTCTTGAATTTATATTATCGCTCATACATCTTCCTGCCTTTCAGTTGCATTGTTTGATGTCGTTGTAATGATGGACACCGCTTTTAAATAATCGAGCCTTGGATTGAACCGTGGTAGAATCTCCAAGGATATGGCCTCAAACTCTATAAGTGTGATCGATTTTCTTCCGCCTGTTTTCATTCTCTCCCAATATTTCTCGAAACTATCATATGGGACTATAAAATAGCGGTCAAGCGAAGTGAATTTGATGATGAAAAAAACGATTCCACCTTGCTTTGACACAGATTGCATATGATGCACCTGATGCTCATGAATATTTTGTAACGGAAAAGAGGTCGCACTCTTTGTTTCTTTTGCTTCGAAATCAATATATTTCCCTTGCCATACCCCGTTAAAGTCAGTTGTAGACGGCGTCCGAAAATAGGCTTCTGTAATGACTGCGGCGCTTCTCGCCGGATAATTCACGTTTACGACTTGGATTGGAACGGGTTTCTTATGGATGACAGCAATTCCGCGACTTAAATAGAACTCATTCGTTTCATTCAATTCATCTTCCAACGACTTGCCTCGGTTACTGAAAGAAAGATTGACTTTTTTTTGCAAGCTAATCTTCTGAACGGGTACATATTTTTTACCGTTCGGATAGCGTATTGTCATAGGTACCACCTCGCATCTCACTATCATACCATAAGCATTGGACGGATTAGGTATGGGAAAGTTGCAATTCAATGTCCAGATATTGAACAAATTCAATCAAAAATAAGCTGATTACCACTTACTACAAGGCAGTCAGCTTATTTTTTAGTGTAAACACAATCTAGTTCCTACATTCAATACCTAACCCAGCTTAAACCAGTAGTTCCTTCTCCTGCATGTACGCCTACGCAGACGCTGAGGGGGAGAACTTGTGCTTTTAAGTTGGGAAATTCCTGCAATAGCTCTTCTTTCCAGCTTTCAGCATCTCTTAAATTGTTACAATGGATCACTGCGATTTCTGGAACGGTGCCTTTATTCATGTCGCTGCGTAGCAAATCTGTCACATTTTTTTTAGCTCGTTTATTGGCACGAACTTTTTCTGTCATCACGGGTTTTCCATCATCAAACGAGATGATGACTTTAATATTTAGCAAATTACTTAAAAATGCTTGTGTTCCAGAGACACGGCCGCTTTTATGGAGCTGATTCAGATTTGCAGGTATGAAGGCTAACTTGGAGGTTTTTGTTGTTTTGTTGATGGCTGCAACAACCTCCTCAACGTCACGCCCCTTGTTAAGTAGTTCATTGCCAATTTCAATCATTTTGATCATCGGATAGGAGCCGATTTTAGAATCAATAGGATAAACCTTGAAGTCTACCATTTGTGCGGCCGTCTGCGAGCTGTCAAACGTACCGGATAAGCCGCTAGACACATGCACGGAAATTGCACAATCATATCCTTGTTCCTGTAGTTCTTCATAAAGGTTGACCATTTCGCCAATAGCAGGTTGGGAGGTTTTGGGGTGAGTTTTTGCTACGCGTAGTTTGTTATAAAACTCTTCTTGTGTCATATCGACTGTTTCTTTAAAGACTCCATCATCAAATACGACACTCAACGGTAAAATATGGACGTCATGTTTTCGTATAAAAGATTCGTCTAGCTGTGCAGCCGTATCAGTAATCCATGCGATTTTCGTAGTCATTAACAGAATTCTCCCTTGATGGTGCAAATTTTAGCGTTAACACAAGCTATCTATTATCGCTAATGTACACTACGGGTGAAAGGAGCACTAGTATTAGTTGTCATATAAAGACGGGAAATTAATTCAGGGGACATAATTTGAACATAATTACAAGTCAACATTTATATCAATGACTTTAAATGTAGGATTAGTCATGGCGAGGAATATACGTTCCTATGAATTTGGTACAACTCAATCATATCTGCTAAAATAAAAGAAACGTCCGGAAAGGGTGTATCATTATGAACCTACAACAAAAGACAGAAACGCTACTTGCTGTATGTAAGGAATGTTTCGAGCGCCATGCGCAGATGAGAGAACTTGATCGGGAGCCCGATTTTTTCATAGAAGTAAAACCATATGCAGATCAATACCATACGTTGCTCGATGAATGGACTGAGGAAGTGTCGGAATTCATCAAGGTGGTCAAGCCAAAATATGTTCATCCAATTCAAATTGAAACGCTGACTGACTCGATGAAACAATTCATCGTTCAGTCATTTTATCAAAAGACAGGCAAAAAACGTTTCGTTCTATCGATAAATTCAGCCGAATATACGTTGAAAACAATTATGGACGCACTACGTCTTGAACAAGAAGGCGAAGAACAATGAAAAAGAAGATGGCGGTTCACGAAGTGTTAGCTAAACTGCGTACTGACCCTTCTTTTTCCGACAATGTTATCCATACTAAAACGATTGCAGGGAAAGAAGCGATCTACGCAGAATTTCCGAAAAAACTCCATCCCTCGATTATTAAAACACTGGCGTCAAAAGGGATCAATAAATTATATAGCCACCAAAGAGAAGCGTTCGACCTGGCATCGACCGGAAATTCTTTTACTGCCGTTACGCCGACGGCTTCAGGGAAATCCCTTTGCTATCATCTACCCGTTATGCAAAGCATCCTTGAAGATGATACATCAAGAGCCATTTATTTGTTTCCAACAAAAGCGCTTGCCCAAGATCAGCTAGCGGACCTCCATGAGTTGATTGAAGCGAGTGGGGAAACCATCCTCAGTTATACATATGACGGGGATACTGCGCCTGGATTACGTTCTAAGGTTAGGAAGTCGGGTCATATCGTATTGACAAATCCCGATATGCTGCATTCAGGTATTTTGCCGCATCATACAAAATGGGTGTCGTTATTTGAGAACTTAAAATACATCATCATCGATGAATTGCATACCTACAAAGGTGTTTTCGGCAGCCATGTTGCACATGTGCTGCGAAGGTTGAAACGCATCTGCAACTATTATGGCAGTGATCCAGTGTTCATCTGCACATCTGCCAC
The DNA here is from genome assembly GCF_017347125.1 of Sporosarcina sp. E16_3. Lineage (NCBI taxonomy): Bacteria > Bacillati > Bacillota > Bacilli > Caryophanales > Caryophanaceae > Sporosarcina > Sporosarcina sp. E16_3. The sequence goes on along the minus strand of NZ_JADPRX010000001.1, from coordinate 376,176 downwards.
AATTGCAAATCCGCAAGAACTGGCAGAGTCGCTGATAAATGCGAACATGCAAGTAATCGTCAATAATGGAGCACCCGCTGGAAAGAAACATTTTGTCTTCTATAATCCACCGGTCGTCCACCCGACATTTGGTATCCGAAGAAGTGCCGTACTTGAAGTGCGGGATATCGCTGCGCTTTTATACCGGGAAGGTATCCAAACGATTATTTTTGCGAAAAGCCGGGTACGAGTTGAGATGCTCGTCACCTATATGAAAGCATTGACGAAGAAGAAACTGTTCGATGAAACGGTTATGGGGTATAGGGGAGGCTATTTGCCATCTGAACGTCGGAAGATTGAAAAAGGACTTCGAGATGGCGCTATCCGTACGGTTGTTAGTACGAATGCACTCGAACTTGGCATTGATATCGGGCAACTACAGGCGTGTATTATGACGGGGTACCCGGGAAATATTGCGAGTGCATTTCAGCAGGCCGGTCGTGCGGGAAGGCGACAAGATGAGGCGCTCATTATTTACGTCGCCCAGTCCTTGGCTCTCGATCAATATATTATCGAACATCCTGACTATCTTCTTGGCCAATCACCGGAAGAAGCACGGATTCATCCGGATAATATGTTTATCTTAATGGATCATCTTAAATGTGCTTCTTTTGAGTTGCCATTTTCTTCAACGGATGCATATGGTGAATTCGACGTACAAGAATTACTCGCATTCCTTGAAAGTGAAGGGGTATTGATTAAGACCACAGACAAATGGCATTGGATGACAGACAGTTTTCCGGCAAGTGAAGTAAGTCTTCGCTCTGCATCACAGGAAAATGTCATCATTATTGATAAAACCTATCCCAAAGAAACAAAGGTCATAGGGGAGATGGATCGTTTCAGTGCAATGACGCTCCTCCATGAAGAAGCAATTTATATTCATCAAGGAACCCAGTTCCAGGTCGAGCAATTGGATTGGGATGAAAAGAAAGCCTATGTCACAGAAGTTGATGTCGATTACTTTACAGATGCCAATCTTGCAGTGGAACTAAAAGTGATGAACGAAGATAGCGTTGCACAGTTCGGAGATAACAAAGCCGCTTATGGAGATATCGCTGTACTGGCAATCCCGACGATATTCAAGAAAATCAGGTTCGATACACATGACAATATTGGCTCAGGTCCGATTTCATTACCTGCGGAAGAATTGCATACCTCTTCTACGTGGTACACATTCGATATACCTGAAGGATGGACGGGTGCCGGGCTGACAGATGCGATGACGGGTGCAGCCTATGCAATCCAATCATTTATCCCGTTATTCGTCCGCTGCGATAAAACGGATATCCATGTTATACCGCAAGTTAAAGCTGTTCATACTAGCAACCCGACTATTTTCATCTATGACAGTTACCCAGGTGGGATAGGTCTGAGTGAAAAAATCTTTGAACGGTGGGACGAGCTGTTGCAGAAAGCGGCCGATCATGTGACTGCTTGTCGTTGTGAATCGGGTTGTCCTGTTTGCATAGGTGCGCAAGAGGCTGGTATGGGCATGAAGAAAGATGTTGGATCCCTTCTTCAGACTCTAGCAGGGGGAGAACGCAATGTCTTATGAACAGAAATTGATGCAAATGAAGAAGTTACTGAAAAAAACAACTACAAAAGTGGTAGCTGAAAATGTGCCTGAAGCTGTAAAACCCGTAGCAAAAGTACCTGTCTATGAACAACAATGGCTGGATGCCGGTTTGACAAAAACCGTGAATAAACACGGTATCGTCTATAAACGGATTGTTGAATACGATACTAACTATCAACATGGAAACATTGTTCTTTCGGGTTTGAAGTCAACAATCGATAAATGGAAGAAGTCTGGTGAAGTGCATCCACTGTCACCAGATTTTTCAAAACCGCTTGTTTTCTTTGATACAGAAACGACAGGTTTAAAAGGTGCAGGCACACTGATATTCCTTATGGGGTTCATTGAACAGACGACATCATCTTTTAAAATGACACAGTATGTCCTTCCGGGTCCTGATCACGAAGCCGCCTTCCTTTATGCAACGGGATTATGGGAAAAGCCTTCGACACTTGTTACGTATAATGGAAAAAGTTTTGATATCCCAATGGTGGAAACGCGGTGGACGATGAACCGTAAAGAATTGCCGCCGCTTATTAAGCATACCCAAATCGATTTGTTACACGGTTCTAGACGCATATGGAAAGGTGAGATGGCAACGTTTAGACTTCCTGCAATTGAGGAGGAACAACTCGGTTTCTTCCGGGAAGGAGATATCCCGGGGCATATGGCGCCAATCATCTACCAAGATGCTGTGAAGAATGGTCGTGCGGAGCTTCTGATGAAGGTTCTCCTCCATAATGAATGGGATATCCTTTCTTTGGTCGCGCTTTATATACGGTCAACTGATCTACTATTGAAGAGTGATGTCCGAGAATCGGCCGTAACCCATACGAATATAGGGAAGTGGTTTGCTGATCTGAAGTCGCATGACCGTAGTAAACAAATCTTTGAAAGTGTAATAGCAGAGTATGGGATTAATCATCCGGCGACACATTTTCACTTCGGGTTCATCTTGAAAAAGGAACAGGCTTACGAGGACGCGGTCTCTTCATTTAAGATAGCGGCAACAGGTCTTACCGGACGTGAGCAAATTATCGCATTAGAGGAATTAGCGAAGCTTTACGAGCATAAGCTGAAAGAGTTAAACAAGGCACTAGGCTCTACAGAAGAAGCGATTAGGCTCTTGAAGGTGGATTCTTACTTAACAGCAAGTTTTCGGATACGTTCGCGAAATGATTTCTTGAAAAGGGAAATAAGAATAACCAGAAAATTATTTCCCAGGCAAGCGCGCAAACCGACAAAAAACGGCTAAAAGTCGGCTTTAGTAAGACAAGGTCGGACAACATATGTTATAATCAAACGTATGTAAACAGAGACGGAAGGGCGATTTTTAATGGACACTAAACTAGATACTAAAACGATTCTTGAAAAGGAATTCAAAACTGGCCTACGCGGCTATAATCAGGAAGAAGTAGATCTCTTTCTTGATGATATTATTCATGACTATGAAGCTTTTAAAAAGACGATTACGGAATTGCGTACTGAAAATGAACGCATGCAAAGAGGACTTGAATCTGCACAAAAACGCCCTGCGGCAGGAAGTGCTGGAACGACGAACTTTGATATTTTGAAGCGTATTTCAAATCTAGAAAAGCATGTTTTCGGAAGTAAACTCTTCGATCAAGAATAATATATTGTAAATGAAACATAAGTACGGTATACTGAAAATATCATAGTGGAATTTAGGTAATCGCTGCAACATCCTATGTTGTAGAGGAAAGTCCATGCTCACACGGATCTGAGATGACCGTAGTGTTCGTGCTCGGCGAAAGAATAAGCCGTGGCTTCGCGTATAACGCGTTGACGGCGGGAATAAATCCTAAGTCTTCGGATATGGATGAGGTTCCCTGAACAGTGCCACAGTGACGTAGCTGGCTCGGAAACGGGTCAGATGGAACGCGGTAAACCCCACGAGTGAGAAACCCAAACTATGGTAGGGGCACTCTTCCGAGGGAAATGAACTGTAGGAAGAGACAGGTGTATACCTGTAGATAGATGATTACCACCCTTAGTACGAGGCGCAAGCCGTTTGAGTACACGGGAACAAAACATGGCTTATCGAATTTCCTATGGTATTATTCTTAAATTGATTGCTCTCCAATAAGATGGGGAGCTTTTCTTTTTGAAAATTAACGTGTGAAAAAAATATGGTTTTATTGGCAATGCTATAACAAGTTAACCCTTGATGAATTCATAGAAATGATTGATGGTATAGAATTGGAGTTGGAAATGCATGACTGAATTTAAACTAGTAGCAACATCTGCAATGGGGCTTGAATCGCTTGTGGCAGATGAAGTAAAAGCACTTGGTTATAAAACGACTTCGGAAAATGGGAAGATTTATTTTCAGGGCGATGAATTGGCGATTGCAAAAACGAATCTATGGCTCCGAGTAGCGGACCGTGTTCGTATTGTTGCAGGTGAATTCGAAGCTACGACGTTCGATGATTTATTTGAACAGACAAAAGCGATTCCGTGGGAGCGTTTTTTGCCAGTTGACGCAGAGTTTCCAGTTGCGGGTAAATCAGTGAAATCTACTTTGTACAGCGTACCTGATTGCCAGGCAATTGTTAAAAAAGCGATTGTTGAACGCTTGAAGATTGCTTATAAGAGAACTGGTTTTTTTGATGAATCAGGTCCTTTATTCAAATTAGAAGTATCGATTTTAAAAGATAAAGTAACATTGACAATCGATTCAAGCGGAACGGGGCTACATAAGCGTGGATACCGGATGGCGCAAGGGGATGCACCGTTGAAAGAGACGCTTGCAGCAGCACTTGTGAAAGTGTCACGTTGGAATCCAAATCGTCCTTTCGTTGATCCGTTTTGTGGTTCGGGGACAATTGCAATTGAAGCTGCGATGATCGGGCAAAACATTGCACCCGGATACAATCGGGAATTCTTAAGTGAAGAGTGGCCTTGGATCAACAAAAGTATTTGGGATCAAGTTCGTGAAGAAGCGGAAGACCTCGCAAAATACGACCAACCGCTTGATATTTCAGGATTTGATTACGATCCCCGAATGATCAAAGTGGCACAAGAGAATGCGGCTGGAGCTGGATTCATGGATTTAATCAAGTTTCAAACCTGTGATGTACGGGACTTGACGCTAGATAGCTTGAACGGAGTTATGGTCGGGAATCCGCCATACGGTGAACGTCTTGGTGAAGTGGAAGATGCTGAAGAAATTACGCAAGAACTTGGCCGTATAATGAAAAACTATCCTTCATGGTCTGTTTATATGTTATCTTCATTGGAAAATTATGAAAAAATGTACGGACATAGAGCAACTAAAAAGAGAAAATTATTTAATGGTTTTATTAGAACGGATTTGTATCAGTTCTGGGGCCAACGTCAATAATTGATAGAATGCGGAAGAGGGAAACTCCTCTTCCTTTTGCATGTAATAAGGAAGGGGTAAACGATGAGTAGCAAGATGCCATTCCCATTATCAAAAGATAAATCGTTCTATGAGTCACTGAACGACTGGATAGGGGATACGTTATACGATGAATTGACTGAAAAAGGATTTGAATGCCGTGATGAACAAATCTATATGGCGTTCCAAATTGAACAAGCGCTGAAAGAAAAGAAGGTCCTTTTCGCGGAAGCAGGTGTAGGGACAGGTAAAACAATTGCTTATCTACTCCCTGCAATCGCCTATGCTCGCTATACTGGAAAACCGGCTCTCATTTCGTGTGCGGATGAGACGCTCATCGACCAACTTGTAAAAGAAGACGGGGATATCCGGAAAATTAGTGAAGCGCTCGGTCTTGATATCGATGTGCGCCTTGCAAAATCACGTGACCAATATTTATGCTTGAAACGTTTGGAAGAGGCAGGTAATACGATTGACGAAGACTATGTAGATGTCGTGGCAGATGAACTTCCTGAATTCGTTTATGGAGCTGCTTCATTGCAATCGATTGTTCCTTACGGGGAACGCTCGGATTATCCAAACTTAAGCGATGAAGAGTGGAAAACAGTGAACTTCCATCCCATCCAGCAATGTGCTGCGTGCGATGTTCGAAATCGATGTGGCCAGACAATTCACCGAAATCATTACCGCGAATCGGTCGAACTCGTTATTTGTTCTCACGATTTTTATATGGAGCATATTTGGACGAAAGAATCACGTAAAAGACAAGGACAGTTACCTTTATTACCAGAACCATCAATGATTGTCTTTGACGAAGGCCATCTTCTTGAGTATTCGGCTCAGCGTGCTTTGACGTATGAGGTACAAAACAGTACGTTGCTAAATCTGCTTGAACGAATTATGGTCGATGGAATAAGAGAGTCGACACTTCAACTGATGGAGCGCTTAATTGATTCGCATGAAGCATTTTTCAAATTGCTCGATGCGCTTGCTGATAAAACGGAAAATGAGCGGAAAGCGATTGAAAAGACACCTGAACTTCTGGAAATTGGGAAAGAAGTTGTCAAAATCTCAAATGCGCTTCTTGAAGAATTTGTATTTGAGGGTGAACTCTATATCATTCCGGCATATGATTTGAGAATGGTCGAGGAATATCTGGATCAATACATTTACTCAATGGACCTCTTTACCTCTCAAAATGATGCAGTAGACTGGCTTGAAGGGCGCGAAGGCGAATCCACACTGGTTATTATGCCACGTCTAGTGACAGACATATTAAGAGAGAAACTGTTTTCATCCAACACGCCAATCGTCTTTTCATCCGCTACATTATCAGTTGGTGAAACGTTTACTTATTTGGCAGACGGTCTTGGTATCCAAGATTACCTGTCATTCTCAGTGGAATCACCGTTTGATTATGATGAAGTGATGGAAGTCTTTGCGACGGATGTAGAAGCAGGCGGTAAAGCGAAACGAGCGCTTGAACTTTTAGAAGACGGTGAGCAAACGCTGATTCTCTTTAAGTCAGAACGAGCGATGAATCATTTCAAAGAGCGCGTTCCTGTAGAGTGGCAAGACCGTATCGCTTTCGAAGGTGAACGAGAATTATCTTCAATCGTACGTGATTTCCAACAGAAAAAAGTACCTGTTTTATGCTCTTATCATTTATGGGAAGGCCTCGACATTCCTCAAGATGCATTGACGCGTGTCATTATTTACGATTTGCCATTACCACCATCGGATCCGTTGTTCGACGCTAGACGCCAGCATGCCAAGGATCCATTCCGTGAAGTAGACTTACCGTTTATGCTGCTAAGACTGCGCCAAGGTGCCGGCCGACTCATACGGACGTCTGCCGATTCTGGAACAGTACATTTATTGCTTGAAGGTAAAGAACAGGAAATGAAAGCTGAAATCGAAGGTATTTTCCCTGTCAAAATGAAAATGACGGTTTAACTATAATGTTTAAGGCTCTCCTGGTATTTGGAGAGCCTTTTCATATATCTTTTTGGAAATACTTCCATTTAGTTTCACCGTGGTTATGAATTTCTTGTGGAAATGATTGAGCATTGAAGAAAGGGTTGCTTAATTCTTGTGAACGTTGTTAAGCTTCATGAGAATGTTCCCTAGTGTTTAAAATTCTTCTATACATGCCAAAGCTGAGTTACATTTTAATTATACAAATACATAATGAAATCATCGTTAGTATCAATCGTAGCCAATAAAATATCACGAACGTCCACATTCATTATCTCTAATTTGTTTTTCAGCCATGTAGTGTCTTTAGCAGATTTTTGTAATCCGTCCAAGTCAATTTTGCCTTCTTTAATAATAATGCTAGGTATAGAAAATCGTTCTGTTTTTAAGTGTAAGTCTTTGGGTGTTACTGGCTGTAGTTGGGGAGATAAGAAAAATGAAATGGTACCATCCGGCTCCCAGAGGGCTAGAGAGATTTTATGGACCTCTTCGATTTTTTCTTTTCTTGCTTCTGACAATAGGTGATCGACAGTAATTCTTGCCTTACCTAATCCTTTATACATAATTTCACCGTTTTTTATCAGAGGAAAAGGAGATGGTTCAATCCATTTTCTAACCAGGCTCACTTTCAAGCTGACATATACACCAATTGAATATAAAATAACCAAAACCGCTGTCGTAAGTAAGGACCCTTTCATGCCTAGTTGTTCGTCAGATAATGGGTGTGCAAGAATATTACCTAAAATTAAAGCCATTGTGAAATCGAGCAGTCGTAACTGGGCAATGGATCGACGTCCCATAAGTTTGGCTGCGAACAGTAAAAAGAAATAAGAAATAATTGCACGTAGAACCCACTGGATAGTTGTAAGTGATTCCTGCCCATGAAAAAAATCCATCTATATCCATACCCCATTTCTAGTCTAATTCTTATCGTAATTATTATTTCCCAAAAGATAATTATTATGAGTCAGAATGAGGCGTACAAAAATAGATTGAGTCATGCATATGTATTATGGGCTTCTACATTAACTAACTTTATTATTTCGATACATTTTAATCACCAAAAAAAATGAACTACTTTTAGGAAACTATATGAGTTGCCCGAATTATGTTAAAGTAAAGACCGATATCGTTAATGAGGAGGAATAGATTTGACTACAGAAGAAAAGTTCGTAGCTTTGCTAAAAAAAATGAGTGCATATTCAGAAGCTGTTTCAATTATGTATTGGGATATGCGTACAGGCGCACCAAAAAAAGGAATTCCGGCAAGATCGGAAGCGGTTGGTACTCTGTCGACAGAGCTATTTAAATTGAGTGTCTCAGAGGAAATGGGGGGCTATCTCGAAGAACTTGGCAATAGGAAAGAAACACTTAACCCAATTTTGTTAAAAACAGTTGAAGAAGTGAAAAAGGAATACGACCTAAGCAAAAAAATTCCGGCGGAGGAATACCGCGAATTTGTCGTGCTGACTTCTCAATCGGAATCCGCATGGGAAGACGCAAAAGAACAAGCTGATTTTGACACGTTCCTTCCGTATCTTGAAAAAATTATTTCAACGACGAAGAAATTCATTGGCTATTGGGGCGAGAAAGATGGCAATCCTTATAATACATTGCTCGATCAATACGAACCGGGAATGACAACAGATATCATTGATGAGGTATTCGGCCAATTAAAAGAAACAATCGTGCCGCTCGTGAAGAAAATTTCTGAATCAGGCAACCATCCTGACACTTCATTTTTATTCAAACAATTTCCGAAAGAAAACCAAAAAGAATTTAGCCATGCTATATTGAAGCAACTTGGTTATGATTTCGATGCAGGCCGTTTGGATGAAACTGTTCATCCATTTGCAACGGGTATCAATATAGGCGATGTACGAATTACGACAAAATACGATGAAAACGATTTTCGTTCTGCCGTTTTTGGAACAATTCACGAATGTGGCCATGCACTTTACGAGCAGAATATTGATCTAGAACTTGAAGGGTTACCGGTTGCAGATGGTACTTCAATGGGGATACATGAATCGCAGTCATTGTTCTATGAACAGTTTGTCGGACATAATGAAAGCTTTTGGACGTATAACTTTGAATTATTAAAGAGCCAGTCACCTGAACAATTTAACGGCGTAGTGCTTGAAGATTTCCTGCGTGCAATCAATGTGTCAAAACCATCTCTTATACGTATTGAAGCAGATGAACTGACGTATCCGCTTCACATTATGATTCGTTATGAAATTGAAAAAGGGATTTTTAACGGCGATTACGAAGCGAAAGACCTGCCCCAAATTTGGAATGATAAATATGAGGAGTACCTCGGTGTCCGTCCAGAAAATAACGGTGAAGGTGTTCTACAAGACGTTCACTGGGCTGGTGGATCCTTCGGTTATTTCCCGTCATACGCACTTGGCTATATGTACGCGGCCCAATTGAAAGTAGCGATGTTGAAAGACCTACCTAATTTCGATGAGCTTTGTGGGAATGGCGATTTCAGACCTATTCTTGACTGGTTAACGGAACATGTTCATAAATATGGCAAGATGAAACAGCCGCTTGAAATTATTAGTGATACGACAGGCGAAGGCTTGAACGCCAAATATTTAGCGGATTACTTGTCTGAAAAATATACGAAGTTATATAACTTGTAAAAAGTGAGAACAGTCCCGTGATGACCCAAAGAATCCGGGGATGGGACTGTTTTTAGTGGATTTTAATTTTCATCAATCGTTAGCAGGACAGTCAACATTCCGCCGCCGTCAATCATGACAGGCAACTTATATGCCTGTTTGAAGCCGTAAAATTTCGTTGTTCCTGTCATAACAGTGGGTGGAGAAATATCGAGGATAAGACCGTCTTTTTCCAGTATCGTACATAAGTTTCCAGCGACCATATTGCCGAGTTCCCCTGTGAATGATTCAATCATTTCACCTTCGATTGACATACCAAACATTCCTTGCCCAATCGTATTGATGGCGTCTAAAGATGCATCGATAATAAGTCTTCCTTTTATGTCACCGACAAGTCCAATTAAGACGCTTATCTCTTTTTGTTCATACGGCTGAATTGTAATCGACGGAGCAAGAACGTCCAATTTGACTGGAATAACAGTTATTAGTGAAGAAATTGTCCCATTTAAAATCATTTGTACATTCTTCGATGTGCTCATTTAAGCTTCCGCCTTTCTGAAATATAACGATAGGTCAATTATATCATTACGAAAAGTAGAATAAACAAAAAGCGACAAAATATGCAAAGAAAAAATTGTTGATAATTTGAACGCTGATAAATGGTATGATAAATAGAGTAATTGATGAAGGGATCGAAAGATAAATGCCAGAATTAGATAACCTATTACAACAAGCTGCTACATACGGACTGCTTTTTAAAACGAATGATGATGAAGATCGGTTTAAGAAAACGGCATTATTCGCCAAAAAGCTTATTGACAAAGAATATACCATTGGATTTGCGGGTCATTTTTCGGCGGGTAAATCGTCGATGATTAATGCGTTAACAGGCCAAGACTTACTGCCGTCAAGTCCGATACCGACGAGCGCCAACATTGTTAAAGTACGGAAAACTGAAACAGATTTTGCAATCATCCATCATACAGATGGTACAGCAGTAAAATACGGCGGGCATGGATTTCCAGCCGCCGTCAAGTCGTTCAGTAAGGACGGTGCGGCCGTTTCGCTCGTTGAAATCGGCCATACAGAATCGAATTTACCGGAAGGGATTACTGTTATGGATACGCCCGGTGTTGATTCAACGGATGATGCGCACCGTTTATCGACAGAATCCGCACTGCATCTCGCGGATCTCGTCTTTTACACGATGGATTACAATCATGTACAGTCGGAGTTGAATTTCCGTTTCACGAAAGAATTGATGCGTTACAACGATAACGTTTATTTGATTATCAACCAAATTGATAAACACCGCGACAGCGAGTTGTCGTTTGTGGATTTCAAAAAGTCGGTTGAGGATTCATTTAAAATGTGGGGTGTCGTACCGAAAGGGATTTTTTATACGTCATTGAAGGATTTAACGCACCCGCATAATAATTTTAGTGACGTAAAAGCAATTGTTGATGGATCAATGGAAAACTGGCAAGAACGATTCGTTGACAACGCCGAGATGACGTTAGTAAAACTGAAAGATGAGCATAGCCAATTCTTGTCTGATGAAATTGCGGAACGGAAAAACACGTTCTCCGAAATTGTTTCAGAAGATGAATGGACTAAGAAAGATGAGCTTGAAGAAGAGGCTTTAGAATCGCGAAAAATGCTAAAACTACTATCGGGGGATACGTTCTCTTCCACATTTGAAAAGGAACGAAATGACCTATTGCATGGTGCGGCAATTACACCATATGAAACACGTGAACTACTGAAAAACTACTTGGAATCACTGTCGTCCAGATTTAAAGTTGGTATTCTGTTTGGTGCGAAAAAGACGGCGGAAGAAAAGGCACGGCGGAAAGAAGCGCTTGCTGACAATATGGGGAAACTTGTGCATGCGCAAATTGAGGTCCATCTAAAGACGCTTATGAAAAAATCGCTGAAAGAAACGGGGATCTTAACGGATGAGCGATCACTGATGATTGATGAAATCAACCTAACGATCCCATTTTCTGATATAGAAAAAGAATTTAATGTATCTGATACTATAACTGGCGACACTGTTCTTAACTATTCTGAACGCATGAGAACAACGATTCAAGCAGCATTTAGGCGAATGACCGAGGATTGGAAACACACGATGACTCAAATCGCATTAGCAGCGGGGAATGACAATACGGGTATTCTTGAACAAAAAGTATACCGATTGGATGAGAAGTTGCATGCAATTCAGCAGGTCGGTGAAGTGGAAATCCAATTGGCGAATCTCGAACATGAAATTGTTGGCTCGACTGTGGAAGCCAATGCACTTCTTCAACAGTGGAAAGTACAGAAAACGCTACAATTAGTTGAGTTCAATGAAGCGGAAGAAGTATTTACCCCGGAGAATAATCCAAATCACACGGCAGAAAATGAACAAGTTAAGCGAGAAGTAATTACTTCAAATTCGGAATCAGTAGTTAAGCACGCAATTCATATCGCAAATTCGGTTGAAGCGATTCCGGGTTTTCTGGAAACAGCGGACTACCTTCGAAAAAAAGCTGACCGACTGGATGGACAAGAATTCACTGTTGCGTTATTCGGTGCGTTCAGCGCTGGAAAATCATCTTTTTCCAATGCATTAATTGGAGAAAATGTCTTGCCAGTTTCTCCAAATCCAACTACCGCAGCCATCAATCGGATACGTCCGGTTTCTGTAGGAAAAGAAGATAAAACGGCCGATATTTTATTGAAAACGGAAGAACGGATGACGGAAGATGTTTTCCGTTCCTTTGAAGCGCTTGGTATCGCCGCAACATCATTGGCGGATGCTTTCCAACAAGCAAATGATGCACTAAATGCAGAATTGACGGATGAAAGTCTCCATATTCATAAAGCATTTATTGCTGCATTCAAAAGAGGCTATCCTCTTTATCGTGAAGCGCTTGGCACAATTATTAAGGTCGGGCAGGAAGAATTCGTTAAATTTGTTGCAGAAGAAGACCGAAGCTGTTTCGTCGAATCAATCGACTTCTATTATGATTGCGAATTGACTAGAAAAGGAATCACCCTCGTGGATACACCAGGAGCCGACTCCATTAATGCGCGGCATACTGATGTTGCGTTTGAATATATCAGAAATGCGGATGCGATTCTTTTCATCACGTATTATAATCATGCGTTTGCGAGGGCAGACAGGGAGTTCCTTGTCCAGCTTGGTCGAGTAAAGGATGCATTCGAGCTAGATAAGATGTTTTTTGTTGTCAATGCAATTGACCTTGCATCTGACGCGGAAGAGGCGGAAGCAGTTAAAACATTCGTCGGGGATGAACTTCGGAAATTTGGTATCCGTAATCCTAGAGTCCATGGGATTTCAAGTTTAAAGGCACTTGAGGCAAAAGTGGATAATCGGATGGATCCGTTTATGGCGCCTTTTGAAGAAGAATTCCATCATTTCCTTGAACATGATCTAAAAGGACTTGCTGTTCTGGCACTTGAAGAAGAGGCGGTAAAAACAATTGAACGACTATCCTCACTTATTAGCCGGACAGAAACGAATCGAACACGTAAGGCGGAAAGATTGGACGAATTGAACAAACTTGAAGGGGAAGTGCGCCAACATTTCTCACACAAATTTACGCAAGTGCTAACAAAAGCAACTCATGATGAATTAAGCGAACTTGTCTACTACATTTTGCAACGTGTATTTTTACGTTTCGGTGATTTCTTCAAAGAGGCGTACAGTCCATCTGTTTTCGTTAACAATTCTGCAGACCGGGCATTGAAAGGTGCACTCGCTGAAACCGTGCAAATGATTGGATTTGATTTGACGCAAGAGCTTAAAGTGACGAACTTACGGATGTTGAATTTCATGAAAAAGCAGTTGACTAATCGGCAACGTATAGAAACTTCAGGATTAACTGACAAGGATAGCTCCATTGCACCTTCACCGTATGAACCGCAAGATGCTGACATGTTGTCTTTCGGAACTCCTTACACTGATTCGAACAATTATGGAAGTGTCAACAGATTGTTCAAAAATCAGAAGGCCTTCTTCGAAAAGGGAGAGCGCGATGTATTGAAAGTTCGATTGGAAGAATTGTTGAAAGCGGATGCGTCGATTTATCTTGGTCGTGAAAAAGAATTGCTTGAAAAGTGGGCGGACCGTTGGATTGAAAGTGAAGCGGAGGGGCTAAGACAGCACTTGCTGAAGGAGAGTTTGAATCAGATTGCCTCTGAGCGAACACATCTTCAAGGAACGGAACAACTAAGTGAATGGCGTACTGTGTATGAGAAACTACAAACAGAGGAGTGGGTTTGATTGGCTACCGTTTTTGTTTCTATAAAAGATATTGAACATGCTAAATCCAAATGGATAGATACACGTTTTTCATTGCAGGATGCGAATGAAGGCAAGCAGAAATACACAGAAAGCCATGTAACAGGTGCAGTTTACTGGGATCTTGAACGTGATTTGTCCGCCATGACGAAATCGGAAGGGAGACACCCGATGCCAGAGAAGGCGGCATTAACAGAGCTTTTTAGAACGAGTGGACTATCAATTGATGACCATATAATCGTTTATGATGACGGTGGGAGCCCGTTTGCAACTCGTGCGTGGTGGCTATTGCAATATGCTGGATTTAACAATTCATTTATCGCACTTGAAGGATTCGAGGGAATGAAAGAAGCGGGTTTCCCTGTAGATAATTGTATACCGGAGCCACCGCGGACATTAGTTGCCCCTCAGTGGGATGAAACTATCTATGCCCCTAGGCAATTCGTTGAAGAAACAGTAGCCGGAAAAACAGCGAGTGTCCTGCTAGATGCCCGATCAGCAGTACGCTACCGGGGAGAAAATGAACCAATCGACCCCATTGCCGGACGGATTCCAGGGGCGCTGAGCTTTGACTGGGAACAACTGAAAAAAGAAAGTGTCTTCAATTTGGATGGTGCTGTAAAAGAGCAATTGCACAATGTTGTTAAACCTATAGAAGAGGTAACGGTTTATTGTGGAAGCGGCGTGACGGCGGCGCCTTTATATGCTTTGCTCAAACACAATGGTTATGAGTTTGCCCGTCTATATGTCGGAAGCTATAGTGACTGGATTTCACAGCCAGGGGCCAAAGTCGAGGTAGATTGACGGGCCCAATCTGAACAATTCTATGGAGGGTTACACATGCATTATGCACTGCTTGGAGACATACATTCCTCTATAGAGGATTTAGAAAAAGTACTCGCGGATATCTCGGAGAAAGCGCCGGAGGCAGTCTGTGTCGGAACTGGCGATCTGTTTGAATGCATTATTAGTAAGAGGGATATTACCAAACAGAAGTTTACGAAGCTTGATGACGTTATGATTATTCCCAAGGGGTTTATTGAGCTATTAACATTTTTATCGGTTAGTGGTAACCAGGAAGACCGGATTTTGATGATTACCGAAACAGACAATCCGCTCCGGGAAAAACTGGACTCGATGCCGGAAACGGTAGACATTGCCACCGCTAAAATAATCCATGGTCATCAGTGGGAGTGGGGCGGTGAACCGTGGGCGCTAATTCATGCGGACGTGAATGAATCTCCAGTGTTTTATGGACATAGTCATACATCTAAACTGTCCCGAAATGAAGTGAATGAAGAAATTGAATTTGGAATTCCATATGATGTAAGTGGTAACAAGGTCCTCGTGAATGTCGGGGCGGTCGTCATTGATCGAGAATGGGTGCTGTATGATGTATTGGAAAATACCGTTACTTTTATGAAAGCCTAACGAAAAAGACTGAACAGACAATCGCCTGTTCAGTCTTTTTTATGAATAGCTTCTCGTGCAAGTGCATCTGCTGCACGGTTTTCTGCATCGGGAATCCATTTAATGAAAAAGAAGTCAAACGTGTTTGCAATCTCGAGAATTTTTCTTAGGCATTCTTTATGAGATTCATTTTTCACGAATTGCTTTTCAACGGCCATAACGACGATTTGGGAATCTGAACGAGCAGATACCATGCCGGTCGTCAGTTTAGACGTTTCTTCCATTCCACGTAAAAGCGCTTGAAATTCGGCAGAATGATTATCGGTCGGTTCAATTTTTTCGGATAATTTTATCACATGACCTTCACCTTTTATGAAAATGCCGATACCGCTTTTACCGGGATTACCTGCACTTGCGCCGTCTACATACAACTCAATCATTTATTTAGCACCTCGATTTACTTGATTTGTTGCACCTATGTCCAAAGCGTATTAGAATTAATGAATCGTGTCTTTTGGGGGTAGTCGTTATGAATAAAACGATCATTATGAAAGAAATCGACGGAATCCTGGATACCTATTGCGATGGCTGTTTCCTTAAAACCCAGTTGTCAAAAGACAGAGGGAAGTCGGGATCACATAAGTTTTGTATCACAACGTGTACAATTGGGGAACGGCTCCAGTTTCTAGGTCGGGAAATGAATAAAACCACAAAATAATATCCCGCTGGAAATTGCGTCAGCGGGATTTTTAATTTATCTAGGAAATTATAAAATCTTGTACTGTGGGCAAATTACCACTTAGAGATTTGACGTCTAGACTCCAGCGCCTAGAGGCTCGGGTCATAAGTCGGTCCCGCCGTGCGGCAAAGAACGCCGCATCGCCTAGCCCTTCTTATGCCTGTCGCATCTGAGCAGGCGCTTGCGCTTTCGTTCTTTATCATTCATCTCCAAGTTTTAAGACATTCGCTGCCTGAGGACCGCGATTCCCTTCGATGATTTCGAAGGATACGGATTGTCCTTCATCAAGCGTTTTAAAGCCTTCTGATAGGATACCGGTAAAGTGGACGAACACATCTTCCCCGTCATCCGCTTCGATGAAACCATAGCCTTTATCATTACTGAACCATTTGACTTTTCCCTGGTACATGTACATTCCTCCTCGGCGATTCGAAGTCCCATCCATTAGGTGCATGGATGCATTAACTATACATTAATCGACATTGTGCGTCAATGATATGCCTAAATATTCAGACGTTATTTTCGCGAAAAAAACTTATTAATAGGAGTGATTATATGATAGAGATTATTGAGAAATGCAAGAAGATAGTCGTAGGGATTTACAATAAATTTGACGCAAGTCATGATTTCGCCCATATCGAACGCGTCATGAAAAATGCGGAGGAAATCTTGGCTAAAGAGCCTACAGCAAGCGAGGAAGTCGTCCGTCTTGCTGTTTTGTTACATGATATCGAGGATGCTAAATATAAATCACATGACAATCCAACCGTATTGGAAATCTTACAGGCAATTGGTGTTAATGGTGAATTAGCTCAGAAAGTATTTGCGTGTATTGAAAGCGTGTCATTCAGTGGCGGGAATGCCAAGGATATCACGTCCATCGATGGAGCCATTGTCCGCGATGCAGACCGACTGGATGCGATCGGTGCTATTGGCATTGCGCGGACGTTTGCGTTCGGTGGTGCAAGGGGAAGGAAGCTGTACGATACAGACGAGATGGTTCGTGATAATATGTCTGAAACAGAGTACCGAGGCAAGGAAACGGCATCAGTTACGCATTTTTATGAAAAGTTGTTGCTGTTAAAAGAGTTGATGGTGACAGAAGAAGGAAAGCGACTGGCAGAGCAGCGACATGATTATATGGAAGGTTTTTTGAAGCAGTTAGATCATGAAATTGGTTCTTAATGGTAATGGAAATGAAACCCCTTGTTCATAATAGACAAGGGGTTTTTGAATGACTTCAGTCGGCATAATGTATCATTAATTTTATTCTAATGGTCTCCAAAATTTCGTCAGTCCAATTGCGCCACTTGCAAATACTTTCTCTCAATCCAAAATACCGACCACGAAGGGCATCTTTAATGATTTCAAAAAAGTTGTTGGTCATCGGATGGACAGGGAATTGGAGAGTGTTCAAGGTATATTTATTTTACACGTCCAGTTTACTGGTCATATTGACATTTGTGCCTTTCATTTTATTCATAGTATCATAGAGATAGTATTTGTTTATAGATGTGTTTTTATAGCCTCAAATGGGAATCATATACTTTTATGGATATTATTTTATATGGGGGTGTTGATGTTCAAAATCAACAAGGATCAGCTATTCAAAGTTATCAAAGTAATAATTCCACTATTGTTATTAATTTTAGCTATATATGAAATACAGCAAACAGCTCGTGGCGTGGACGTAGGTATGCTTCAGAATGAAGTGAGTCAATTGCATCCGTGGGAACTAGCACTAATACTTATAGTTTCCTTTTGCGCCGTCACACCCATGTTTTTCTATGATATCGTTTTGGTGAAATTACTTGGAATTAAAGTGGGAAAATGGAAATTAATAAGGCATTCTTTTATTGCCAATACGTACTCAAATCTTATTGGATTTGGTGGCCTTGTCGGTTTGATGCTCCGCAGTTATTTCTATTCGAAACATAAAGAGGAGAAGGAGGGGCTGTTAAAAAATATCGCCTCGGTCACGCTCTTCTACTTAACGGGAATTTCACTATTAGCATGGATTGTTCCCATCTTTTTTTGGGACTTCCCGCTTCTTAGGGAAACAAAATGGTTATTTATCGCAATAATTATCGTCGGTTTATATGTTCCGACTTTTATCGGTCTTTATATGATCCGTTATAAAAAAGTAAAGGCCTCTATGTTGAATGGGAAAGTTGCTATACAGCTAATTGCAACATCTGTAGTTGAGTGGATGGCAGTTTTTCTAGTGATTTGGTTTTTAACCATAATGTTAAATATACCAATTGAGCTTTCTACATTAATTCCAATCTTTTTAATTGCGTCTTGCGCAGGAATTGTGAGTATGATTCCGGGTGGAATTGGTTCATTTGACCTTGTTTTTCTGTGGGGCACACAAAGCGTAGGTATTGCTGATGAAAAAGTTCTTTTCCTACTTATTTTATATCGAATGGGTTACTTTGTTCTGCCGTTTTTATTCTCCTCTCTCTTATTCATACAAGAATATTGGGTCCGGTGGAATCTTTCGTGGGATGATTTACCGAATAATGTGCTTCAAAAAGTTAGTCATACACTGTTAACGATTATGGTATTTCTATCCGGAATTGTGTTACTGCTTTCCGCATCCGTTCCAGGTATCTTGAATCGCTTGAAAATCGCTCAAGAATTCTTATCTTTACCAATTATGAATGTTTCCCACCAGTTGACTGTCGCAGCCGGTTTTATTCTCTTAGGGCTGTGCAGAGGGATTAAATACAAAGTTAAAAGGACATATCATCTAGCCATAATTGTTTTAATTAGTGCGGCTCTATTCTCAGTTTTTAAAGGGTTTGATTTTGAAGAGGCCATCTTTTTACTCATTGTAATGGGTTTGCTAATTGTGTCAAAAAGCCAGTTTCACCGTGAAAGTTATGTTTTAACGTGGGGGATAGCCCTGTTTGACATAGCCATCGTGACAATCATTACTGCTATGTATGTATTCATCGGCTATTTAAACTTACCGTCCTCAAAACTTCAGATTCCGGCTACATTGCGCGACTATATAATAACGGATTACCGGGATTTGTTTTACAGTGCGATTATTGGAATACTTATAGCTTTAGTCATTTTGTTCATTGGACATATGATTCGTAAGCCAAAGATGATGGAAATGGAACCATCTATGCATCAAGAACAGAAAATTAAAGATCATCTTGAACGCTATACGGGGACCGAGTTTTCCCATCTTATCTTTTTACATGACAAATATGTATTTTGGAATCAAGACAATACCGTTTTATTTTCTTATCAAGCGTACGCCGATAAAATTGTGGTGCTCGGCAATCCAGTTGGATTAGAAAGTAACTTTTCATCTGCAATCGAAGAGTTTTTGGAAACGGCAGATCAATACGGTTATACGCCGGTCTTTTATGAGGTCAACAATAAAATACTACCAGCCCTACATGAACATGGATTTGGCTTCTTTAAGCTCGGTGAGGAAGCGCATGTCAATTTGGACAGTTTCACATTTTCAGGAAAGAAGATGAAGGGATATAGGGCTGTTAAAAACAAATTTGATAGGGAGAATTTTTCAGTTGAATTAGTAACTCCACCTTTTTCGTCCAAGATGATGAACGAATTAGAAGAAGTATCTACGAAATGGCTACAAGGAAGAGCAGAGAAAGGATTTTCCCTTGGCTTTTTCGACGAGCAATACCTGAATACTTCACGAATCGCTATTTTAAGGGATGAAGAGGGCATTATCGGCTTCGCAAGTTTAATGTCAATGTATGATAATAATGAACGAATTTCCGTAGATCTTATGCGCTTCAATCCGGGTGCTCCATCTGGAACGATGGATTTCATATTCCTTTCCTTATTCGAATGGGCAAAAGGAGAAGGATATAAAGTATTTAATATAGGAATGTCACCGTTATCAAACGTTGGTCAATCAAAGTATTCCTTTTTAAGCGAAAAAATTGCTGCCCAAATCTTTTTGCATGGCCAATATTTTTATCATTTCAAAGGACTAAAAAATTTCAAGGTGAAGTACGCTGATTTTTGGGCGTCAAAATATGTCGCCTACCGTAAAAAGTCTTCCTTGCCGTTTACAATGGCACAAATTACGTTGTTGATTGGTAAAAAGAGAACTTAATTTACGGTTGTTGGGTTATATTTAGAGGAAATAGGTAGAAGCCTAAGCCCATGCAATTTCTTTACATATCGTAGATAGTACGTATGTAAAGGGGCGATTAAATTGACAAACTCGAGAGGGTTTAACGGTGGTTACGGAGGACATCAAGGTTACCCAGGCCATGGTGGGCATCCTGGACATCCCAGTTACGGCTATCCAGGCTATCACGTTCATCACGGCTATCCTGGTTATTATGGTTACCCCGGCTACTATTGGAACATGGGATACCCGGGCTATCCAGGACACGGAGGTATGGGGTATCCAGGATACGACAATATGGGACATCATGGACACAATGAGCACGGGAATATGGGCCATCATTATGGTGGGGAACAGCGATAACTTTAAACGGAAAAACCAGCCAAACAACATGTTAACTTGTTGTTTGGCTGGTTTTATGTTTTATCTATTAAGTTAAGTTCTTGAAGTTTAGTTTAAAATTCAAGCTGTTTTGCAATATACTCTTTCACTTCTGAAATTGGCATACGTGTTTGTTCCATTGAATCGCGGTGACGAACTGTCACTTGACGGTCTTCTTCAGAATCAAAGTCATACGTAATACAGAATGGTGTTCCGATTTCATCTTGACGGCGGTAGCGTCTGCCGATAGACTGCGCGTCATCATATTGGACGTTGAAATGTTTACGCAGTTCCGCGTAGACTTCATCCGCACCCTCTGCGAGTTTCTTAGATAGTGGCAGAATTGCAGCTTTTACCGGCGCAAGTGCTGGGTGGAAACGAAGAACAGTACGTTTGTCGTCGCCTTCCAGTTCTTCTTCAGCAAACGCATCACAAAGGAAAGCTAGTGTCACGCGGTCTGCACCGAGTGAAGGTTCGATACAATAAGGGACAAACTTTTCATTTGTTATAGGATCTAGGTAGTGGAAATCTTCACCGGAATGCTCCATATGACGGTTCAAGTCGAAATCCGTGCGGTTCGCAATGCCCCAAAGTTCGCCCCAGCCGAATGGGAATTTATACTCGATGTCAACAGTCCCTTTCGAGTAATGAGAAAGTTCGTCTTCATCGTGTTCACGTAAGCGCATATTGCCTTCTGTCAAACCAAGGTTCAATAACCATTGCTTTGAAAATTCACGCCAGTAAGCGTACCATTCCATGTCTTCGCCAGGTTTACAGAAGAATTCAAGTTCCATCTGTTCGAACTCACGCGTGCGGAATGTGAAGTTTCCAGGTGTAATTTCATTACGGAAGCTTTTTCCGATTTGCCCGATACCAAAAGGCATTTTCTTTCTCATCGAACGTTGTACGTTTTTGAAGTTTACGAAGATACCTTGTGCTGTTTCTGGGCGAAGGAAAATTTCATTCGCTGATGAATCAGTAACACCCTGAGATGTTTTAAACATCAAGTTAAACTGGCGAATATCTGTATAATCCATAGCACTACAAGTAGGGCAGACAACGTTATGTTCATTGATAAGTTCTGACATTTTATCGAAAGATAGACCATCGACAACCATTTCGATACCTTTTGCATCGAGTGCATCTTCGATAAGTTTGTCTGCACGATGACGTGTGTTACATTTTTTACAGTCAATCATCGGATCGTTGAAGTTTCCGATATGACCTGAAGCTTCCCAAACTTTCGGATTCATAAGGATAGCTGCGTCAAGACCAACGTTATACGGCGATTCCTGAATGAATTTCTGCCACCAAGCTTTTTTAATATTGTTCTTTAATTCGATACCAAGCGGGCCATAATCCCACGTATTTGCTAGACCTCCGTAAATATCAGAGCCTGGGAAAACGAAACCTCTTTGCTTTGCTAAGTTAACGACTTGTTCCATTGACATAATAAATTCCTCCAATTATTAATCAAATACGCCTTGGCGGATTTGTGTCCAGATTTTGAATTGAGCTTGTGCCCGCAGGACGCGGGTATGCAACCTTTGCCGCAGGATGCGGCGAACTTAGGTTGCCTTTCCATTCCCCTCAAAATCTGTGACATCCGCCGGAGGCTTTAATTTGGTTCAGCGGGGCCTTATGCTGAAACAAATTAAAAAGCACCCATCCCTGGACATATGTCCAGGGACGAGTGCATGATTACCCGCGGTTCCACCCTAATTGGCTGTACGAACAGCCCTCTTTCACAGTACATTAGCTCCAGGTTGCCGTTTCATGTCGGTACGGGCTTTCACTATCCCCGCTCGCTTCAATTTGACATTACTCATAGACCTATCTTCGCCTATTCAATTCTCCCTTAGTTTAGCATGGTTCCGCTTTCTTCGCAATAGCGCGCGTCTTCGTATATAATAATCAAGGATAAACAATTGAACGCTTAGGGCGGTGACATATATGGAACTGAATAAGCGTCAGACGGAGATCTTTGAAATCGTTAAAGCAGATGGCCCAATCACTGGCGAACAGATCGCGGAGCGGCTTAAGCTAGCGAGGGCTACAATCCGTCCTGACTTAGCTATTTTAACTATGGCTGGATTTTTGGATGCAAGACCTCGAGTAGGCTATTTTTATTCGGGAAAAAGACCTGCCCAATCGGTTGCTGACAGTATGACCGGCATGAGAGTACGTGACTTCCAGTCGATTCCGGTTGTTGTGGAAGAAAACATTTCGGTATATGATGCAATTTGTCAGATGTTCTTGGAAGACGTTGGGACATTATTCGTAGTTGATCAATCTTCATTTCTTACTGGAGTCCTTTCAAGAAAAGACCTACTAAGGACAAGTCTTGGGAACAATGAATTGGAAAAAATTCCGGTCCATGTGATTATGACGAGAATGCCAAATATTACGTATTGTGAAAAGCAAGATACGCTTCTTCATGCAGCGAAAAAAATGATAGACCAACAAATCGATTCGCTACCAGTTGTCATTGACAATGGAGTGGGACTTGAAGTTGTTGGAAGAGTGACCAAAACTAATATTACCGCAGCCTTCCTATCACTTGCGGATGATCACGAATTATGAGGGGGATACTATGAGGAAGTTAACTTTGTTCATTGTTTCTGACTCAGTCGGAGAAACAGCCGACCTTGTTGCAAAAGCAGCAGCAAGTCAATTCAGACAAGGGCTAGAAACCGTATTGATTAAAAGGTTTTCACATGTAGAAGACGAATCGCAACTTGATGAAATTGTCTATTTAGCGAAACAGCAAAATGCAATCATCATCTATACGCTTGTGAAAAGCGAAATGTGTCAAAAACTAAAACAAGAATGTCAAATGAAAGAAATTCAGTGCATCGATCTTCTAGGTCCTATCATCGAACGAATTGGTATGGAACTTGGTGAAAAGCCATTGGAAGAACCTGGACTTGTGCGCAAATTAGATGAAGATTATTTCAAAAAAATTGAAGCAATTGAATTTGCCGTTAAATATGACGATGGTAGGGATCCACGAGGTATTTTAAGAGCCGATATTGTTCTAGTTGGCGTTTCAAGAACATCGAAAACACCATTATCGCAATACCTCGCCCATAAACGCTACAAAGTGGCAAATGTTCCACTAGTACCCGAAGTGGAGCCACCAGAGGAACTATATATGATTGACCCAGCCAAATGTTACGGACTCGTCATCTCACCGGAAAAGTTAAACTTTATCCGTAGGGAACGTCTCATCGCACTTGGTTTAAAAGATGATGCGAATTATGCGCGAGTTGAACGGATTGAAGCCGAAATTACGCATTTTAATAATGTCGTCTCGAAAATCGGTTGCAATGTTATTGATGTTACAAACCGGGCTGTAGAGGAAACGGCGAATGTTATACTAACTGAAATTACGAATCGTCATTCGTAAGCGAGAAGTGAGGATACTGTTGTTCCTGAGTTGTACGGGTATTTAAAACCAGGACACGGTGATGCAGAAGGACCGACCGCTAATACAGGTTGGTTCTTCTTTTACGGATGAAGAAAAAGTTTTTGTATAATATGAGGTTTATATAGAGATAAAGATTTCCTATTAGTGTAGTATGAAAGATTCCGAGTATAATCGAAAATATTTTGTCGAAAATGAAGGATTTTTGAATACTATCTCGAATTCAATCTAGATAGAGTGGTTGGTGATAGGATGACGAGAATACCAGAAGAGACTATAGAAGCCGTCCGATCAAAGACTGATATTGTAGATCTAATTGGAGAATATGTGCAACTAACAAAAAGAGGGAAGAACTGGTTCGGGCTTTGCCCATTTCACGATGAGAGCTCACCTTCTTTCTCTGTAACAGAAGACAAACAACTCTTTCATTGTTTCGGATGCGGTGCAAGTGGAAATGCGATTACTTTCATTATGGATATTGAAAATAGCCCCTTTACCGAAGCTGTTGTAAAGCTTGCTGAACGAACGGGTATTGAAATCGATACTGCGGTGAGTGAAGGGGCCGGAGCAAAGCCGCACAATGAATTTAAATCTATGATTGAAGCGCATGCTCTTGCTGCAAATTTTTATAGTCATCTACTCTTGAACACTGTAGAAGGTGAAGAGGCACTCGAATATCTTGAAAAAAGAGGGTTTACGAGGGAGAGTATCGAAAAATATGGAATCGGGTGGTCGCTAAATGATAATGAAGCGCTATCGAGTCTCCTAAAGCGAAAGAATTTCGATATGAAGGACATGGAACGTGCTGGGCTTTGTATCATGAAAGACGATGGAACAGGCTATTTTGACAGATTTCGAGCACGTATCATGTTTCCGCTTCATGACGGTAATGGAAATGTTGTAGCATTCTCTGGACGAATACTTTCCGGTTCAAAACAGGAAGCCAAATACCTAAATAGTCCCGAAACTCCGATATTCGAAAAAAGTCATATTCTGTACAATTTTCACAATGCACGTCTTAACGTCCGGAAAACGGGTAAAGTAATACTGTTTGAAGGATTCATGGACACGATATCAGCAGATCGTGCGGGTGTGACGAATAGTGTTGCCGTAATGGGCACATCATTATCAGATAGTCATCTGCTGAAATTAAAAAGAATTGCTAAAGAACTTATCATTTGCTGTGACGGAGATGATGCAGGATGGGAAGCGGCAAAACGATTCGCAGACTTGGCCACTCAAAAAGGGTTGGATGTTAAAATCGCGCTGTTACCTGGAAAAATGGACCCGGACGATTACATCACAGAGTATGGCGGTGATGCATTTCGGGAAAAGGTTATCGGTAATCCCCATTCATTCATGTCATTCATAATGGCATATGCAAAGCGGTCAAAGAACCTATCTTATGAAAATGATATGCTGCAATATATCCATGAAGTATTGGAAGAATTAGCGAAGCGTACATCGCCAGTAGAACGGGATCTTTATTTTCGCCAGCTTTCAACCGTGACGGGTGTGTCAATCGAAGCCATTAATCAGCAGTTTATAAAAATGGCCGGACATCAAGCGAAGAAAGCAAAAGCAGAACCAAAACCAAAGTATGGGGAAACTATGCGTCCCCAACCTACAGTTCCAATCAGAAAGAAGACGGGTACAGAGCGTGCAGAGCGATTGTTACTCTTCCACCTGCTAAGTGATGGGGAATTGTTTGATCGGATACGATTGGACAAGCAAAACTTATTTGTTCGAGAAGACTATGTTGCCATCTTCATTCGGCTCGCCGGGTTTTATGAACAACATGGGATACCTGATTTCCATAGGTTTGCGGAATCGTTGGAAGACCGAGAACTCAGGAAAATCGTCTTAGAATCTGCAATGGTGGAAAGAGATCCTGAACACGCAGCGGAAGAAATTGCTGATTGTATCAGTCACCTTGAAAAATATAAAGTTAGTTTGACAATCCATGCAAAGATTCATGAATCGAAAGAAGCAGAAAAAATAAATGATCATACCCGGGCGCTGGAGCTGGCCAGGGAAATTATACAGCTCCGGAAATCATTGACGACGTTGTAGTCGTTTTCCG
Source organism: Sporosarcina sp. E16_3 (assembly GCF_017347125.1). Classification (NCBI taxonomy): domain Bacteria; kingdom Bacillati; phylum Bacillota; class Bacilli; order Caryophanales; family Caryophanaceae; genus Sporosarcina; species Sporosarcina sp. E16_3. Next base: position 350,091 of record NZ_JADPRX010000001.1, on the reverse strand, counting down.
GTGTACTTAGGAGGAACGGGTAAGATGAGTAAAAAAGAGCAAGCAGAAGATATGGAAATTGAAATGACTGTTGAAGAAGTGAAGGCAAACCTGTTGGAGGCCGGAAAGAAAACAGGAGAACTTACGCTCGATGAGGTAACTGAAAAGTTATCTGTATTTGAAATGGAACCTGAACAGTTCGAAGAATTCCTTGATTTGATTGAAGTACAGGGAATTGAAATGGACCGAAAAGCCGATGAAGAGGCCGGCGATGAGGGGAAAGTAGTCGCGGAAGAAAAGTTCGATTTAAATGACCTCAGTGTTCCGCCAGGTGTTAAAATCAACGATCCTGTGAGAATGTACTTGAAAGAAATTGGGCGTGTTGATTTACTGACAGGTGCGGAGGAAGTTGAACTTGCAATTCGCATTTTGGATGGAGATGAAGAGGCGAAAAAGCGGCTTGCAGAAGCCAACTTGCGCCTAGTCGTAAGTATTGCAAAACGGTATGTTGGACGTGGCATGCTGTTCCTTGACTTAATTCAGGAAGGGAACATGGGGCTTATTAAAGCAGTTGAGAAATTCGATCATACGAAAGGCTTCAAGTTCAGTACGTATGCAACGTGGTGGATACGCCAGGCAATCACCCGTGCAATCGCGGACCAAGCCCGTACAATCCGGATTCCGGTTCATATGGTTGAAACCATCAATAAATTGATTCGTGTTCAGCGTCAATTACTACAGGATCTTGGACGTGAGCCATCCCCTGAAGAAATTGGAGAAGAAATGGATCTAACTGCCGAGAAAGTACGTGAAATTCTTAAAATTGCACAAGAACCTGTATCACTTGAAACGCCAATTGGGGAAGAAGACGATTCTCACCTAGGTGACTTCATAGAAGACTCAGAGGCCCAATCACCGTCTGATCATGCGGCATATGAGTTATTGAAAGAACAATTGGAAGATGTCCTTGATACGTTGACAGATAGAGAAGAAAACGTACTTCGTCTACGTTTTGGTCTTGATGATGGCCGTACAAGAACACTTGAAGAAGTAGGTAAAGTGTTTGGCGTTACCCGTGAACGAATTCGTCAAATTGAGGCGAAAGCATTACGCAAACTGCGTCACCCATCAAGAAGTAAACGACTAAAAGATTTTCTTGAATAAAAAAAGGCATCGGCATAATTTGTGCCGATGCTTTTTTCACTGTTAAGAAATAGAACGGCTAATTAGTGTTCTTAGATTCCCTTACACTTTTCAAGGAGCGATTTATACTATGAATCCACAGCGTAAACGAATGATTATTTCGGAGATAAAATATTGGAAGCAGAATAAGCTGTTGCCGGAACATTATTGTGATTTCCTAATCACTCTTTATGCTCAGGGGCAGGATGTGAAGGAAGTAAACGCCACAGATGCCATTTTTGTCAAGGAAAAAAAGAAATTGAATCGGGCGATTGCTATGCTGTCCATACTAGCAATAATTGTTAGTGGAGGCATGTTTGTGTTTATCGAATACCCAGGATGGACTCTAACTTTGACGGCTGTTGTTTCGTTCTCATTTCTCTTGTTGACGATGCGTAAATCAACAATTCAAATGGGAATCGCACCTATTTTATACATACTAGCCTCCTTGATGTTGCTGTTAATGTCTTTGAAGCTATGGGTTGTCTTTTTCGAAGGGTATACGATGTTACTAATCGGATTACTTATATTGAACTGTGTACTTTGGTTATTTGCAGGACGTATGCTTAAATTGCAGTATTTCACACTCTCTGGAGCAGCTGGCCTACTATTAATCATTGTATTCTTGCTTGTTTCGTTCTGAATTCTCCTATTCTTTTAATAATAGTTGTGAAAACGATAGACAATTCGTTATAATTGAAATTGTAAGCGTTCACAACAAAGGGGATGAAGATGTTGAATTTCGATTTGACAGATGAACAGCAGATGATTAAAAAAATGATTCGGGAATTCGCGGATGAAGTTGTTGCACCAGGTGCAATCGAGCGCGACCGGACAAAAAAGTTTCCAGTAGAGGTGTTTAAACAGCTCTCCGAAATGGGAATGATGGGTTTACCGTTTTCCGAGGAATATGGGGGCGGAGGGGCCGACACAATAAGTTTTGCAATTGTTACGGAAGAACTGAGCCGTGCATGTGCGTCAACGGGAATTACATATTCTGCGCATATTTCATTGGGTGGAGCACCGCTTAACCTATTTGGTACTGAAGAACAGAAACATACGTATTTGACGCCTATTTGTACAGGGGAATCATTTGGCGCATTTGGATTGACAGAATCGAATGCGGGCTCGGATGCGGGTGGGACGCAAACGACAGCAAAAGAAGACGGGGACGATTATGTCATCAGCGGTTCTAAAGTGTTTATAACGAATGCGAGCTACGCCAAGCACCTTGCAATTACCGCTATCACTGGGAATGAAGGCGGTAAGAAAGAAATCAGTGCAATTATCGTACCGACTAATGCAGAAGGCTTCACGGTTATGGACAACTATGAAAAAATGGGCCTTAATGCTTCTAATACGACGGAACTCGTGCTTGACAACGTCCGCGTACCAAAAGAGAACCTGTTAGGAACTCAAGGTAACGGTTTCCGACAGTTCCTCGTCACATTAGACGGTGGACGTATCGGAATCGGTGCTATGGCAGTAGGGATCGCTCAAGCGGCATTTGACCGGGCACTCCGCTACTCTAAAGAACGTAAGCAATTCGGTAAAACGCTTTCTGAATTCCAAATAACACAATTCAAGCTGGCAGATATGGCGATGAAAATTGAGTTGGCACGAACTATGGTCCATAAAGCAGCGTGGCTGAAGGATCAAGGGCGTCCATTCTCGAAAGAAGCTTCCATGTGTAAACTATATGCATCTGAAATTGCTATGGAAGTAGCAAGTGAAGCAATTCAGATTCATGGCGGTTATGGCTATATGAAAGAATATGAAGTCGAACGCTATATGCGTGATGCTAAGCTTCTTGAAATTGGTGAAGGTACTTCAGAGGTTCAAAGAATGGTCATTGCCAGATTAATTGGCTGTTAACAATAAAAGCGGAAGGTGCCTGCAACTTGATAACAATAAAATGTTTGTCGAAATTGTCACAAACACCGAAAAGATCATCGATAACTCTTTCAGTTTCCTATTGAATACAGTACAATAATAGTTGTGTACTGTATTCATTACAGAATAGATCCTGATAAAGGAGGGTAATTCAATGGGTAAAAATCCAATAGTTCCTTATATCCTTATTTTTGCGCTTGGAATCGGTCTTATTTTCTTCATGTCTCTTTATGGACTTGAACAGAAAAATGAAATCGCTGGACAAGGCGAAGAGGGGAAAACTGAAGAAGCTCCAAGTTCTGCGGAATTTGATGCTGAAGCAGTTGCTCAAGGGAAATGTATAGGCTGTCATGGTGGAGATCTTACAGGCGGAATGGGACCAGCATTAGTTGGGACTGCTCTATCTAAGGACGAAATTAAAAGCGTTATAAAAGACGGTAAAGGCGCAATGCCACCTATGGGCATTACAGATGATGCCGAGCTTGATGCTATGGCAGATTATATTTTATCACTTAAATAATCCTTAATTAGGAAGAGCTGTCGGTTAGCAGAGCATTTCTGTGGACTGACGGCTTTTTCTATTTCACGGGAAATTATAAAGTCCTGTCCTATTTATAAGTTTTCCACTAAGAGATTTTTCATCTAGACTACGGGCATCAGTCCCTTGAGTCGCTACTGTCTTGCTGAAAAGGCAAAGTGCGCCTTTTTTCAACAAGCCTTCCAGCGTTTGGGGGGCTAAACGGCGCCCTGCGCTTTTGTTCTTTGTACAAAGTGCAAAATGCGACGAAATCTACTACAATTAACGTATTGAAAGGCGGCGATTATTTGAACTCAGAACGATTATCAAACAGATTGAAGGCAGTTGCTTCATTTGTTGACGAGGGTGCAGTTGTTGCAGATATCGGCAGTGACCATGCTTATTTACCATGTTTCCTCCTCCATACAAATAGAGTGGAGAAGGCAGTCGCGGGAGAAGTAGCCAGAGGGCCATTTGAATCTGCGGTTAAAAATGTGCGACGTGAGGGTTTTTCGGAGGCAATTACCGTGCGATTGGCAGATGGTTTATTCGCTATTGAAGAGAATGATGCTGTTGATACGGTAACGATCGCGGGGATGGGCGGACCGCTTATCGCCACTATTTTGGAAAGCGGCAAAGACCGTCTTTCTAAAGTGAAGCGAATCATTACACAACCGAATATCTATTCAAGAGCAATTCGTGAATGGGCTGTTTCTAACGGGTGGAAAATAATAAATGAACACATTCTGAAAGAAGACGGCAAAATATATGAAATTATCGTGATGGAAAAAGGGCAGGCAGCTTATGGTGAACTAGAATTGATGGCGGGTCCTTTCTTGCTTACATCAAAAACCGATGTATTCATTGAGAAGTGGGAAAGTGAATTGTTGGAATGGAATCGTGTACTTGATTCCCTCACAAAAACAACTGAAACTGCTGCAATAAAAACGAAAAAAGTACAGTTGACACGTCATATTGAATTAATTGGAAAGGTGTTGACAACTTGAAAAAAGTGAATGGTCATGAAATTATTATGCTATTTGAAAAGTGGTCTCCAAAACGTTTTGCAATGGATGGCGATCCAGTCGGTCTACACATCGGACAATTAAACCGGACAGTAGAAAATGTGTTGGTTACATTGGATGTCAACGAAGAAGTGATTGATGAGGCAATCCGGAAAGGTGCCACCCTTATCATCGCGCACCATCCTCCGCTTTTCAGACCGTTAAAAAGTCTATTAACGGACACGCCGCAAGGTAGCATGATTGAAAAGTGCATAAAAAATGATATTGCTGTCTATGCAGCACATACGAACCTTGACGTTGCACCGGGCGGAGTGAATGATATGCTCGCTGAAAAAATTGGTTTAGTTGACACGGAAATAGTTGAGTTAACTTATTCTGAGCTGCTTAATAAACTGGTCGTTTTCAGCCCTACTACACATGCGGATGAAATTAGACAAGCGTTGGAAAAAGCGGGTGCTGGTGCAATTGGCGATTACGTCGGATGCAGTTTTAGCTCATCAGGTATCGGACGTTTCACGCCTGTCGAGGGAGCTAAGCCGTTTATTGGTGAAGTTGGTAAAGGGGAGAAAGTCAAAGAGGAGAGAATTGAAGTGGTTCTTCCCGCACCTATGCGTAGTAAGGTGCTAAAAGCGATGCTAGAAGCCCATCCATACGAAGAGCCGGCGTTTGATTTAGTTGCTCTTGATCAACAGTCAAACGACTATGGTCTTGGCCGTATTGGGAAACTTCGGGAAAAGACGACTCTTGGACAATTTGTGGAAATTGTAAAAAAAGCTTTCGATGTTCCAGCACTTCGATTTGTCGGTGATCCAAACAAGGAGATTCGAAAAGTTGCGGTGTTGGGCGGAGATGGTAATAAATATATAGGGGCTGCTAAACGAAGTGGAGCGGATGTTCTGGTAACTGGAGATTTGTATTACCATGTTGCCCATGATGCGCAAGCGATGGGACTTGCTGTCATCGACCCGGGCCACAACATTGAGAAGGTGATGATTCAAGGTGTTGCGGACTATATGCAGGCAGCTTGCTCGCAGGCCGGCTATAATGTGTCGTTTATCGAATCGGAAATCAACACGGAACCGTTTACTTTTAATTGATGTCCAATAAAAAAAACCAGCCTCCGTAAGTAGAGGCTGGTTCATTTAAGTTGTTGTGTACGGTTCGATTCGTTCCACAGGTGTAGGATTTTTAATTTTTGGTAAGATTTTTTCCAAAAGGAATTTCCTCTCTGGATGATGTGTAGAAGGATCTTCTGGATTGAACTTCTCAAGGAATGCAATCACTTCACGTACAATCAATGTCGGTGTCGAAGCACCCGCTGTGACAGACACAGTTTCAATCCCTTCCAACCACTTGACGTCAAGTTCTGAAACATCCGATATCCGGTACGATGGAGTGTTGGCGATTTCGACAGATACTTGTGTCAGACGGTTCGAGTTGTTACTCTTCGGATCGCCTACGACGATAAGAAGGTCTGATTCTCCTGCATGTTGTGCGACGGCTTCTTGCCTTACTTGAGTAGCAAGACAAATTTCCTTATGCACTTCGATATGCGGATATTTTACTTTAAGTGCGTCCATAATGTGAACAACATCCCATTGGCTCATTGTCGTTTGGTTTGTGACGAGCAGTTTAGCATTCTGTATAGTGAGGTTTTCGACATCCTCAATCGTTTCGATCAAATGTACAGCGTGAGGAGCGACGCCGATTGCACCCTCAGGCTCTGGATGATGTTTTTTCCCAATGTAAATGATGTCGTAGCCTTCTGCAGTCTTTTCCCCAATCAAGTCGTGGGTTACAGTTACATCGGGACATGTTGCGTCAATCGACACAAGGCCTTTTCTTTTCGCAAGTTCCCGCACCTCAGGTGAAACACCATGTGCAGTGAAGATAACTGTGCCCGTTTCAACTTTTTCAAGAATTTCTAGACGATTTTCGCCATCAATTGTGATGATGCCATCTTCTTCAAACGCATCTGTTACATGTTTGTTATGGACAATCATTCCCAATATATAAATGGGTCTCGGCAATGTTTTGTCGAGTGCCGCATTTCTAGCGATGATCATTGCATCGACAACCCCATAGCAATAACCTCTAGGGGTAATCTTTAATACTTTCATGCCGTTTCACTCCTCTAATAGGATCTATCAACCATTATAACGGAGTTGGACGGGGGATTCAAAATTATCGAATGGGCGGCTGGAAGATGCGGGGGGCTGACAGGCCGGATGCAACATTTGCAACATTTGCAACTGACTGTGCGGCTGCTGCTCCTCCGCTTACAGGTAAACTAGCGGCACCGGCTACTGGGAGTGATTGAAAGCCTTTGTACAATCGCCACATTGCGGGTAAGTTTTGAACCATTGGCGCAAATTGTTGGACCACAGGTGCGAATTGCTGGGCTGTATTTAAGAATTGGTTCGCCGTTTGCATATACGATTCCATTTTTGATGGAACTTGTTGCTCCCCTTGACCAGCCATCGGCCCCCCAGCTGGGTTGCCCATCGGACTCCCGAATGGATTGCCCATTGGCCCCCCGGGTGGATTGCCCGTTTGACCCCCGAATGGATTGCCCATTGGGTCATTCATGAACGGTTGTCTGGGTGTTTGCTGCCTCATTTGAGAAGGGGGTCCGAAGCTCGTTTGTCCCATGGAAGTTGGTTGTGATTGTTGTCGCGCGAATGGATAAAAGGATTCATACCTCATAATTATCTCCTTTCAATTAATCAGAATGGACTTTCACATAGTATACTATGCGAAAATCGCATACGGCGGAACGAAATCGTGTTATAATAGGTGTACATTAGGAGGGTTACGAATGTCTAAATTTACAGACTATCAATTTAAACCGTTTTTACGGGAAGCAATCGGGAGGCTCGGCTTTGAAAATCCGACACCGATCCAAAAGGAAATTATACCGCTCATCCTGAAAGGGACGAATGCAATCGGACAAGCACATACAGGAACGGGTAAATCTCACAGTTTCCTTATACCGATTTTACAACGTACTGATGTAGCTGTTGATGAACTGCAAGCGGTTATCACAGCTCCGACAAGAGAGTTGGCGACGCAACTGTACAATGAACTTGCGAAGATGACAGAAGGCACAGATGTGCGCAGTTCACTGCTCATAGGGGGTACGGACAAACAACGGTCTATCGGGAAATTAAAATCGAATCCACATATTATCGTTGGAACACCAGGACGAATTAGCGATATGTCCGAAAATGGAGCACTTGTTATTCATACCGCTAAAATTTTGGTTATAGATGAAGCGGATCTTGCATTCGACATGGGCTTTATCGAAGATATCGATAAGTTTGCAGCAAAAATGCCGGCTAAACTTGAAATGTACGTATTTTCAGCAACGATTCCGGAAAAGCTAAAACCGTTCCTAAATAAATACATGGAATCACCTGTTCATGTGAAAATTGGTGAACGTAAACCATTGACGGAAGGGATGCACTACTCCCTTGTTCCTGTTCGCAGTATGAGTAAAAAGAAAAAGTTATTGCAAGTAATGGAAGGAATCAATCCTTATTTAGCAATCATCTTTATGAATACAAGACAAAACGCTGAAGGACTTGCAACTTTCCTTTCAGAAAGCGGCATTAAAGTCGGAAGAATTCACGGCGATTTAACACCGCGTGAACGAACACGGATGATGAAGCAAATCCGTGATCTAGAATTCCAATATATCGTAGCGACAGATCTAGCAGCACGTGGAATTGATATTCCGGGTGTCAGTCACGTTATTAACTTCGAATTGCCTGAGGATCTGGAGTTCTTCATACACCGCGTGGGACGTACTGCACGTGCTGGGCTTAAGGGAACGGCAATTACACTGTATGAACCGTCTGAAGACGATAAAGTGGTTAGAATTGAAAAAATGGGTATTCCGTTTGTTCATGAAGAAGTAAAAAATGGTGAGTGGGTTGAAGTAAAAGAGCGCCATTCAAGAAAAAATCGAGTAAAAGAAGTGGATGATATTGACCGTAAAGCAATTTCATTCGTTGCGAAACCGTCAAAAGTAAAACCAGGATACAAAAAGAAAATGGCTCAGAAGGTAGAGAGCTTTAAAAAGAGAGAAAGGAGACTGAAACGTAAAAAATGACAAATGATAAGCCATTATTGCTTGGCTCCCACGTTTCGATGAGCGGTAGCAAAATGCTACTAGGCTCAAGTGCGGAAGCTGCAAGTTACGGAGCAACTACTTTCATGATTTATACCGGCGCACCCCAGAACACACGGAGGAAGCCAGTTGAGGAACTGAATATAGCAGCAGGCCATCTGAGTATGGAGGACAATGGACAATCAAATATTGTCGTCCATGCTCCGTATATTATCAACATTGCAAATACGTTAAAGCCGGAGACATTCAGACTTGGTGTCGACTTTCTACAAAGTGAAATCGAACGCACAGCTGCACTTGGCGTTGATCAGATTGTCCTTCACCCAGGCGCGCACGTCGGTGCGGGTGTTGATCTAGGAATCGCGAAAATTATCGAAGGACTAAACGAAGTACTTTCCCAGGACTATCCGGTTCGCATTGCCCTTGAAACGATGGCAGGGAAAGGGACTGAATGCGGTCGAAACTTCGATGAAATTGCTGCGATTATCGACGGTGTCACACATAACGAACGTTTATCGGTTTGTTTTGATACCTGTCACGTTCATGACGCAGGCTATGATATCGTCGGTGACTTTGAAGGTGTGCTAAACGAGTTCGATAAAATTGTGGGTATGGACAGAATATCTGTTATTCATGTCAATGATAGTAAGAATGAGCGCGGTGCAAAGAAAGACCGTCATGAAAATATAGGTTTCGGTCATATTGGATTTGAACCACTTTCTTATATCGTTCATCATGAAGGGTTCCAATCCATTCCTAAAATCCTTGAAACACCTTTTGTAGGTTTGGATCCAAAGAAGAAATCGGCACCTTATCAATTTGAGATAGAAATGTTTAAAGCAAAAACGTTTCAACCGGAGAAGATTGATGTTTTAAGAATTTAAATAGCAAAACCCACCTGCAAAGTATATTTATGCAGGTGGGTTTTCTTCATTTAGACATACTTGTCACTTGGTGGAGTCTAAATACTTTTTAAATAGGACTTCAGTTTTATTATCACCAATAGCTCCACGGATTTTAGCGATAAAGGTTTCTGGAATCCCAGTGAAGAGCCAATGGAAAGAAATTTCATCAAGCAATGGCCGAAGTGCTCTTATTTCTGTTTTGGAAAAGTCAATTCCGTATTGCTTTGCAATGATTTTCACTTCATCATCGCTTCTCGTTTTGACCTCATTTAGTAGTTGCGCATAATCCACTGATAATTCCCTCTTTCTTAAATGGTTGTATCCACTCGTGTCATGGTTTATAATTTGACGAGTGAATCGGAATGATTCCTGTTTTAAGGAAAGGATAGTAAAATGACAACTAATCTTATTCAATTGGACGACGTCAGTTTCAATTATGAACAGTCAATCGCCCTTGATCATATTTCTCTCGAGGTAGGAGAGGGTGAATTTTGGGCCTTGATAGGGCCGAATGGTTCTGGTAAATCAACACTCATCAATATTATTCTCGGTCTCTTACAACCAACCAGTGGCTCGGTAAAACTTTTTGGTTCGGATATAGAATCATTTAAGCACAGGGAACGGATTGGCTATGTTTCACAGAAATCCAATTCGTTTAACTCAGGTTTCCCAGCAACCGTTCTTGAAGTTGTACGTAGCGGTTTAACTCGGAAAGTAGGAATGTTCAAAAGCTTTTCGAAAAAAGATGAGCAGCGAACGCTAGAAGCACTTAGTATCGTCGGTATGGACAGTTACGCGAAACGAAATATGGGCGAGCTATCCGGCGGTCAACAACAGCGTGTGTTCATAGCAAGGGCGCTTGCAGGAGAACCAGATCTTCTTATTATGGATGAACCGACAGTTGGTATTGATCAGCAAAATGTAGCGTCGTTTTATTCTATGCTGAATACATTAAATCGTGAGCATGGTATCGCAATCTTGCTTGTTACACATGAAATTGACCTCGTTACTGATCTTGCAACCCATGTGGCTTGTTTGAACCGAACGATTCATTTTCACGGAAAACAATCCGATTATAAAAAGATGGAAGATGATGACGTTTCTAGATGGTATGGACACCCCGTTCGGCGCGTCCACCAGCAAACGGATGAGGTGGAACGATGATTAATGATATTTTATCGTATGAGTTTCTGCAAAATGCATTTCTTTCAGGCTTAATCATTGGTGTTATCGCTCCTTTACTTGGGTTGTTTATCGTCGTCAGACGTCTCTCCCTTATCGCGGATGCGCTCAGTCATGTTGCACTTGCGGGAATCGCTGGAAGCCTTTATTTGAGCCAACAAGTACTGTTCTTTGCGGCGCTGAACCCAGTTTACCTCGGGATCGCATCAGCTGTAGGTGGGTCACTGCTGATCGAAAAATTGCGGGGTGCATACCGTCATTATGAGGAACTTGCAATTCCGGTAATTTTGTCGGCAGGTATCGGCCTAGGTGCTATTTTCATCTCGTTATCAAAAGGCTTCGGCTCTGATCTGATTGGTTATTTATTCGGTTCTGTTTCAGCGGTTAGCAGGCAGGACCTTTTCATTGTTATCGTTATTGCGATCATTGTTATCACCTATATCCGATTTCTTTATAAAGAACTATTTGCCTTGTCATTTGACGCGGAGTATGCAAAAGTTTCCGGTATTAATTCGCGCTATATCCAGATGGTGTTCATGATCATCGTAGCGCTTGTTATTGGAGCTTCTATGCGGATTGTTGGTATTTTACTTGTGTCGTCACTTATGACGATCCCCGTGGCGGCAGCTATCCAACTTGCGAAAAGTTTTAAGAGTGCGATGATCTATTCCATTATTTTCGGCGAGTTAGCGGTTATCATTGGACTTGTTTCAGCCTATTATCTTGATATTGCACCGGGTGGAACGATCGTCGTCACGTCGATTGTTATTTTGTTAGTGGTGCTCGCTTGGAAGAAAATGCAGGGCGGACGTAATGCTCGTATGGTGAAGGGGGAGTTGGTTTGACACTTGATGAGGCATGGCGGATTCTCCAGGAAAACCAATTTAAACGGACCAAAAATAGAGATACGATTTTACAGTTCTTTTCGAATAAAGACCGTTATGTAACTGCTCTTGAAGTGAAGAATTTCATGACAGACGATAATCCGGGAATCAGTTTCGATACGATCTATCGGAACCTATCAACCTTTTCAGAACTGGGTATTCTTGAAGAAACCGATTTGAACGGGGAACGGCATTTTCGAATGCAATGTGATCCTGGCGTTCACCACCATCATTTCATCTGTACGGCGTGTGGTAAGACGCGCAACATTCCGCATTGTCCAATGGAGATGATTACTGTCAATTTACCGGACTATGAAGTGGAAGGACATAAATTCGAAATCTACGGAAAATGTCCTGATTGCGTATAAGAAAACCCGCCAATGAACCCTTTGTGATCTGACCCAATAAAGTTAGACAAATATTTTAGGCAGCTTCTAAGATCTGAGTTCGGTATTCTACCGGGCTCAGGTCTTTTAATTTCGCCTTCATTCGTTTGTGATTGTAATACTCAAGGTATTCTTCTAATTCTTTTTCAAAATGCGCCATGCTCTCAAACTCTTGTAAATAAAACAGTTCTGATTTTAATAAGCCAAAGAAATTTTCGATGACTGCATTATCTAAGCAGTTGCCCTTACGGGACATACTTTGTGTTATCCGATGCTTTTGTAATTTTTTTTGATATTTTCTCATCTGATAATGCCAGCCTTGATCGGACTGAAGAATGACTTTATCGCCTGGTTGAAGGCGCTGAACAGCTTCGTCTAACATATCACCCACAAGCTGATAGCCCGGCCGATTCATGACTTTATTTGCGATAATTTCTCCATTACACAAATCAAGAACAGGTGACAGATAACGTTTTTCTCCAAAGAGATGGAATTCGGTCACGTCTGTAACCCATTTTTGATTCATTTTGTCTGCCTTAAAATCACGTTGTAATACGTTGGGAGCGCTTTTCCCGACGTTTCCTTTATAAGAGCGATCCTTCTTCATACGGACCCTACATTTTAAGCCGATTTCATTCATCAAGCGATTGATGGTCTTCGGGTCATGTGTAAACCCGTATTTCTTCAGTTCTTTCGTGATACGACGGTAACCATAACGCCCCTTATGTTCGTGATAAATGATTTTGATCGCTTCTTTAACTGCCTCATATTTATCAATTTGATTTAATCGTTTTTCCCAGTAGTAATAAGTGCTGCGTGGAATGTCAGCGACTTCAACTAAATCCACGACCTCATATTGTTCCTTTAGTTCAAAAATTACTTGCGCTTTGATTTTGTTTGTAATTTTTCCTGCATTTGAACTAAAGCGTTCAACTTTTTTAGATAAGCGTTCTCCATTTCTAGACGCTCGATTTTCGCATGTAAGGCTTCTACTGGATCTTCAGCTGAGATTGATTTTAGTGAGTCGATTTTCTTTGTTTCTTTTTTCATGGATGGACGCCCCTTCTTCATTGGTTCTAGCGCGTCCAATCCTTTTGACTTAAGCAACTGCTCCCACCTATAAACGCTACTAGGGTGTGCTTGCCGTTTCTCGAAGAGACGCACCTGTTTCGTTCATAAAATTGAATACGTCTAGTTTAAACCCTGATGAGTAGCTTGTATAGTCTTTCTTAAAACCTCTTTCGCCTTGTGCTTCAAATAATTTCACCCAATTAATGACTAGAGATTTATCCGCACCAATGCTTTCTGCAATAGTTTTATAGCTTTCGTTTCCAGTTAAATAGCGTGCCACCGCTTGTAATTTAACTTCCACTGTATATTTAGACATAAAAACACCCCGTAAATGTTAGTTGGTGTCTAACATTTACGGGGCAGATCATTTGCGGGTTTTTATTTTAGCTTAGGAAACTATAAAATCACGTACAGTAGATAAGCTGCAACATAGAGATTTCACGTCTAGAACTCCAGCGCTTAGCCCCTCGAGTCGCTTAGGTAAAGGCAAAGAGCGCCTTTTCCGGCAGGTCTTCCGGGAGGGATTGAACTGCATCCCTCCTACTTGTCGGGGCTGAACAGGCGCTTGCACTTTTGTCCTTCTAGCCTATTTGAAGAGTAGACAATGCGTGAATTTCGAGGAAGCTACTGAATGCTGTTGATTAATAACGATTCATAAAATATAAATACCAAACTGCATGATTTTGTTCATCTGCTGAGGCTTGTAAAAAAGGTTCTCTAATTAATGGATTGTTGGTTTTTCTAGCCATTTCGTGATAAAAATCTACGGTTTCCTGTTCGTCGATAAACGCAGCAAGTACGCCACTTCTGAAATCTGTAGGGCATTGTTTTGTTATCTGTGGGGATGGTTGTTTTCCTGTTAACGATGTATAGAGATGTGTAAACATCTGATAATGTCTTATTTCATCATTTCTTATTTCAAGGATTCGGTTTTTTATTTCGGGGTTTGGAGCTTGACTAGCTAATAGTTCGTAACAGTAAATTGCAGTGTACTCACCGTTTATAGTTTTTGAAAGATCGTTAACTAGTTCCGTGTTTGATAAGAGTGGTCTAGCATTCGGATGCACTTAATAATCACTCCTTTGTATCAATGTATGGGGGGAATACTAAAATGAACCTTGTCCGTGACATGTATGATGGGGATTATAGGGGAAATAAAAAACAGTGTGAAACTCTATCATAGGAGTTTCACACTGTTTTTAATTAATTGAAGGTTCTTCTATAGGAAATAACTTCTTGATCCTATTATTCGCTTCTTGCCAATCGTAGACACGGATGACGCCATTAGGAATTGGCTTCCGGTTATACGGTGTGTCAAAAAGTATAACCGGAATGTTGAGTTCTTCATGGATTTCAACCGCGTTGTCATGTTTGTCTTCAAAAAAGGCATGAACACCGAACTTTTTCGCTGTTTCAATTTTATAATGACTTCCGACAAGTTCGATATGATCATACGGGATTTCCTGTTGTTTGAACCAGTCTAGTGTGGAGTCATAGACGTGATGGCCGCGGGCAGAAATGTAATACAGTTCAAACTGCGCCTGCCAGCTGGTTAAAGTTTCTTTGGCATATTGTTGTGCAGCTGAGGTTTTGTAAATATGCGCCTCCGCACTTCTATACCATTCGTAGAAGGCATTTTCATCAACCTTAAATGCTTTTGTCAAGTCATATTCTTTAATATCATCAAGGACAAGATTGCAACCGTATTGCTCATTGATATGAGGTAATAAAGAAGTGGGGCATGTCACTGTACCGTCAATGTCGATGCCGAAGCGGAGGTTTCTCATTCCGCTGTCCCACCTTGCAGGAGAAGTTCTTCCTGTCTTTTCTTTTCGAAATATTCTTCCGCAAGTTTGTCAATTTCGATTTTTAATTCTTCGACCATCGTTGCTTCTGGTACTTTGCGCACCGTTTTCCCTTTCATGAAGAGAAGACCTTCGCCGCGCGCACCCGCGATTCCAATATCCGCTTCGCGTGCTTCGCCTGGACCATTGACCGCGCAACCGAGCACCGCAACTTTTATTGGTGCTTTTATATGTGAAATATATTCTTCGATTTCGTTCGCAATCGTAATAAGGTCAATTTCAATCCGTCCACATGTTGGACATGATATAAGTGTAGCTGCGTTCGAAGAGAGGGCGAATATTTTCAATAACTCGCGTGCCACTTTAATTTCTTGGACAGGATCAGCACTCAGCGATACGCGCATCGTGTTACCGATGCCAGCTGACAGAAGGGTGCCTAGACCCGCCGAGCTCTTAATAGACCCTGAAAACAATGTTCCAGACTCTGTAATGCCGAGGTGCAAGGGATAATCGAATGCTGCCGCGGCTTTTTGATACGCTTCGACTGCTAAATTTACATCGGAAGCTTTTAATGACACGATGATGTCGTGAAAATCGAGGTCTTCCAATATTTTAATGTGATGCAGGGCACTTTCTACCATTCCGTCAGCAGTTGGGTAACCGTATTTTTCAAGAATCTTTTTCTCAAGTGAACCAGCGTTGACACCAATTCGAATCGGAATACCTTTTGCTTTCGCTGCATTGACGACAGCTTCGACTTTCGCCTGTCTTCCTATATTACCAGGGTTAATTCGAATTTTGTCTGCCCCTTGTTCAATAGCAATCAACGCCAATTTATAGTCGAAATGGATATCGACAACAAGAGGGATATTGATACGTTTTTTGATTTCACCGATGGAATAGGCCGCGCGCTCATCTGGACACGCAACACGGACAATTTGGCATCCGGCTTCTTCTAGGCGCAAGATTTCTGCGACTGTCGCTTCGACATCATGTGTCTTAGTCGTTGTCATACTTTGGATGAAAAGCTCGTTGCTTCCTCCAATTGTTAGGTTACCAACTCGTACAGGACGTGTGTTTTTTCTGTTTATCATAGCATTCATTTATTTCGCTCCTTAGTCGGCCTTAGCCTCATAACTATAACTATTTTAGCAATCTTCATAGTAAAAAGACAAGGGACAACCCTTATCGATTAGACTCTATGCATTTTTCCGTTTGTAAAAGGGGAAGCGGGAGTACGATTTTCTCGCCTCCGATAATCTTTTGATTTTGAAGATGTGGGTTCAAGGCGTAGAAAGAAGACAACCTATCAATAAAGCTAGACTCGGGATCGGGATATAATGCGAACAGTGTTTCGATAGTATCTCCATCAACTGTAGTAACAGGTATAGTCTTCACTTGTTGTTCTTCTTTACATGTTGGCTGTGCTTGAGCATAAGAAGCAAGCGGGATTGTGCCTTCCATTAAATCGAGTCGGATGAAATGAATGGTTACGAATAATAAGGCTGCGAGTAGTAGTATTCTCATGGAAATTCCCCCTTTCGCCACTATATGCACGAAAAGGGGAAGTATTCATCGAGGTATTTTTGGATAGTACTTAGCTGCAGCCGCAATATAAGCGAAGTGGACAAGGGATGTGATGCCTGTACTAGCGTTTTTCATTGCCGGAAAGAAATCAAGCCCGATGGTCAGAAGAATAGGGATAGTAATCGCAATAGCGGAAGTTCTCCACATATGCCGGTATTCTCCACGTCTTTTCATAAGTTTTAACAACAAGATTCCCACGTATCCAAAAATACTGATTCGAATGAAGATGTAAGATGTACTGATAACGAGTTGCAGAAGAAATGCAATCGGATAAATCAGTCCCCCAATTGTTTCTCCATGTTCGAGCAGTTCTGGCGAAGATTCGAAAAGGGTTGCATCTCCTACTAAATAACGGGTGAATGATAGCAATGTGAACAACGCAACGAAAATGAAAACATAGCGAAACACTTTGCCAATGGGTAATAGGCGAAAGGCTGCCAATTTTTTCGGTTCATGGATTGCTGCTTTGACTAGTTGGTGGAACTTCACTTTAAAACCTCCTCCATCTAAACTAGTCTATCATTTAACTAAGCAATTGTGCGCGCAACTATTTTCGACAGAATGATGACATTTCGTAAATCAATTGTTAAGGGAATGTAAAGATTCGACTCCTGCTATTTACAATTGGGGGTGGCTATCCTCATAATGAGATGCGATACATAAAGCATAATGGAGGTTGACTGCAAAATGGAGGTAAACTGGCAGGAAATGCTGTTCCAGTTTTTTGGTGGACTCGGAATTTTCTTGTTCGCTATAAAGTATATGGGAGATGGCCTTCAAAAAGCGGCGGGGGACAGGCTTCGCGCAATCCTTGACCGATTCACGACGAATCCGTTCATGGGTGTATTGGTCGGAATTATCGTTACAGTCTTAATTCAATCGAGTTCTGGGACCACTGTTATTACTGTAGGACTTGTGAGTGCTGGTTTCATGACACTACGACAAGCCATTGGCGTCATAATGGGGGCCAATATAGGGACGACAGTAACTGCGTTCATAATCGGCCTTGATGTCGGAGCGTATGCACTGCCAATTATGGCTATTGGAGCATTCCTCATTTTCTTTGTTAAGAAAAGCCAGGTGAAAAACTTGGGTGAAGTCATTTTTGGATTTGGTGGACTTTTCTTAGGGCTTGAATTAATGAGTGGCGGGATGAAGCCGCTTCGGGAATTAGATGTATTCACTGATATGATGCTATCGATGAGCGATCAACCGATGCTCGGAGTAGTTGTCGGCACAGTATTTACATTGATTGTTCAAAGTTCGAGTGCAACAGTTGGTATTTTGCAGGGCCTTTATGCCGAAAATCTTATAGATATGAATGGAGCATTGCCAATTCTGTTTGGAGACAATATTGGGACAACTATTACGGCTATTCTTGCTTCAATTGGTGCATCGGTAGCGGCGAAGCGTGCTGCCGCAGCACACGTATTATTTAATGTTGTTGGAACGGTCATCTTCATGCTACTTCTTATACCGTTCACTGCATATGTCGAGTGGTTATCGGGTGTGTTGGTCCTTGAAAGTAAAATGCAAATTGCGTTTGCACATGGGTCGTTCAATATTGCCAATACAATCATCCAGTTTCCGTTAATAGGAGCTTGGGCTTGGTTGGTTACGAAAATGATTCCGGGTGAAGATGTTACAATCGAATACAAACCGAAGCATCTAGACAGGCACTTTATCGAGCAATCACCTGCCGTTGCAATCGGACAAGCAAAAGAAGAAATTATTCGGATGGGTGAATTCGGTGTCCGTGGTTTACAGGAGTCTTTCGAATACTTGAAAACAGGCAATAAAAAACATGCAGAGACCGCTTATCAAATTGAAGATGCTATCAATAACCTAGACCGTAAAATTACGGACTATCTTGTTGAAATCACTA
Source organism: Sporosarcina sp. E16_3 (assembly GCF_017347125.1). Classification (NCBI taxonomy): domain Bacteria; kingdom Bacillati; phylum Bacillota; class Bacilli; order Caryophanales; family Caryophanaceae; genus Sporosarcina; species Sporosarcina sp. E16_3. The sequence goes on along the minus strand of NZ_JADPRX010000001.1, from coordinate 331,658 downwards.
CAGTCAGTATTTCGCCGGTAGAATCCACACGTCACTTTATGCTTATGGATACAGTCCGTGATATTGAACGGATTGGTGACCATTTTGAAAATATCGTCGAACTCATTGATTTCCGCGATGTCAACCGTGTGAAATTGACGGACGACGCGATGAATGATCTGACGGAAATGTTCACGCTAACGATTGAAACTGTTCAGAAAGCTGTTGAATCACTCAATCACAATGATATGGAGATGGCAAGAACAGTTGCTGAAAAAGAAGTTCTCATTGATAAAATGGAGCGGAAATTCAGAAAGAACCATATTTTAAGACTTAATGAAGGACGTTGTACCGCGCAATCAGGCATGGTGTTTGTTGATATCGTTTCGAACCTGGAGCGTGTAGGTGACCATGCAGTGAATATTGCAGAAGCAATTCTTGGCAATCGGGCATAAAGATTCATATAGGGGGATGGTTTCATGGAGTTTCTAGGTTGGATTATTGCAATTGTCATGTTCATTATTGCATTTGCGGGACTCATCTATCCAATCATTCCATCAGCTTTCTTCATCATAGGAGGTTTCCTTCTATATGGATTCATCAATACATTTGATGGGATGACTGTTTGGTTTTGGATTATTCAGGTGTTGTTCGTTATCTTGTTGTTCGGTGCAGACACACTGTCGAATCTCGTCGGCGTGAAAAAATTTGGAGGTTCTAAGGCGGGCATGTGGGGGAGCACAATTGGACTTCTTATCGGTCCTTTCGTTATTCCAGTTGCCGGTATTTTAATGGGACCATTTTTGGGCGCTGTTATCGCGGAACTTGCCGTATCCCGGTCAGGCGTGAAGCAATCCATAAAGACAGGTGTCGGTTCTCTTGTCGGATTTCTGACGTCAGTTGTCACAAAAGGCCTTGTCATGGCTGTGATGATTACTGTCTTTATTTTCTTTATCAAATGAAACGTTCCAAAATAGTCCATTTTATTTGAACGTTATTCATAATTTTGATAATGTTGCAAGGTAGCATATTTATGAATCTTTTGAGGAGGAATGGACAAATGACTTACAAATTACCAGAACTACCTTACGCTTATGATGCACTTGAACCACACTTTGACAAAGAAACGATGAGTATTCATCACACTAAACACCATAATGCATATGTGACGAACCTGAATATCGCTCTTGAAGGAAATGAAGAACTTCTAAACAAATCTATCGAAGATCTTATTGCGAACCTAGATTCCGTACCTGAAGGCAAGCGTATGGCTGTCCGTAACAACGGAGGCGGTCACGCAAACCACTCACTATTCTGGGAACTTCTATCAGCAGATGGTGGCGGCAATCCGTCAGGCGCACTAGCTACAGCAATCGACAACAAGTTCGGTAGCTTTGATGCATTCAAAGAAGAATTCGCAAAAGCGGGCGCAACTCGTTTTGGATCAGGATGGGCTTGGCTTGTGCTGAGTGGCGGAGAACTTGAAATTATGTCTACTCCAAACCAGGACTCGCCAATCATGGAAGGCAAAACGCCTCTACTAGGGCTTGACGTTTGGGAGCATGCTTACTATCTAAACTATCAAAACCGTCGCCCTGATTATATTGCAGCATTCTGGAATGTTGTTAATTGGGACGAAGTTGCAAAACGTTTCGGTAAATAAGTTTTTATCTTCATTTAGAGGGAACCTAGCACACATCTTGTTCGTCAAGGTGTGTGCTTTTGTTATTTTCAATGTTATAATTCAAAATGATTAACGAAGTAGGGGGGACATTATGAAAAAACAGATGCGTAAGGCGGATCAAGCTAAAATACGCCAACGGAAACATATCGCATTCCGGATGAACTTCCTATTCTTTTCAATCTTTGTCCTATTTTCATTGCTAATATTCCGACTTGGGTATTTACAAATCGTCAAAGGTGAAGATTATTCTCGTGCGTTGGAAAGAACGGAAGAAATTCCAGTCAACACTAGCGTGCCAAGAGGGAGAATATTTGACCGCATGGGACGTGTTCTTGTTGATAATGATCCGAAAAACGCCATTACATATACGAAAATGACGTCGACGAGTTCAGCAGATATGTTAAAAGTGGCTGAGCAACTTGCGGTCTTGATTGAACAAGAAACGAAAAGGATTACCATTGGGGATAAGAGAGACTTTTGGATTTTAAAGAATTCTGAAGCTGCATTGAAAAAGGTTTCTCAAGAGGAACAAGAGGCCCTTGAAAAGGATAGCTCGCTTTCGCGAATTGAGTTGCAACGTGAAATAAATAAGCTAACGAGAGAACGAATTACGAACGAGGAAATTAATTCATTCACGGAAGAGGAGCTTGAAGTACTCGCGATTTACAGGGAAATGATGTCGGGCTATGCGTACTCCCCGCAAATCGTCAAAAGTGGAAATGTGACGGATGAGGAATTCGCAACTGTATCTGAACGTCTAGGAGAGTTGCCAGGCGTGGATACAACGACAGATTGGGAACGAGTAAGGAAATCAGACAATACGATTCTAGGGACAACTACGAGCCCTATTGAAGGTATTCCTGACTCGCGCAAGAATTATTACTTGGCAAGGGACTATTCAAGAAATGATCGCGTCGGAAAAAGTTACATTGAGCAATATTATGAAGAATTGTTAAAAGGACAAAAAACAATCGTTAAGAATATTAAAGATCGTAGCGGACGTGTTGTCGAAACGAAAACAATTCGAGAAGGCGAACCTGGCAAGGATCTAATTCTGACGATTGATAGCGAACTGCAACAGACACTTGAAAAAGTTGTGTCGGATAAACTGTTGGAATTGAAAAGAGGACCAAATGCCGGTGAATTGGACAGGGCTTTCTTAGTCATGATGAATCCGAATAACGGTGAAGTTCTTTCGCTTGTAGGCAAGCAAGTTGTTAAAAATCCAGAAACAGGAAAGCTCGAAATATGGGACTACGCATTTGGTACGTTTACTGCACTTCATGAAGCGGGATCAACGGTTAAGATGGCGACGCTTCTTACGGGGTATCAGAAAAATGTAGTACGTATCGGTGAAACGAAGATAGATGAACCAATTAGAATCGGCGGTATTACAAAAAGATCACTGTTTAATCAAAACTCTAGGGTTGCTGTAAGTGATATTGAAGCAATCGGCAGGTCTTCAAACGTATATATGTTCCGTATTGCAATGGCTTTGACGAATTCTAACAATAGCTCTAAAGACTCGGCACGTAATATAGAAAATGCATTCTATACGTTCAGACAATCTTTTGCTTCTTTTGGACTTGGAACAAAAACCGGCATTGACTTACCGGGCGAGTCAGGCGGTCTGATTGGCGATAGTAATTCAATAGGGATTTTAATGGATTTATCCATCGGACAGTTCGATACTTATACAACACTTCAACTTGCTCAATACGTCTCAACAATTGCAAATGGTGGTTATCGCATAGCTCCGAAAGTATTAAAAGAAATACGTGAACCATCTGAGGATGGTGAAATTCTTGGTCCTCTTATCCAAGAAACGGAGGTCAAGGTCTTAAACAAAATTCAGAATACAGATGCAGAAGTTGCTCAAGTAAAGCGCGGTATGCACTACGTTTATTACGGGGCTAGAGGGACGGCTCCGAATATCTTTGCTGGAAAAGACTACGACGGAGCTGGGAAAACGGGAACAGCGCAGGCATTTAGCTCTGGGAAGCCGACAATCAATCTATCACATGTCGGTTTTGCACCTTATGAAAACCCGGAAATTGCATATGCAGTTGTCATACCGAATATCTCTACAAATCAGCGTATCTATCCATATGCACAGAATGAAATTGTGAAACAAGCTGTGGATGAATATTTTATACTGAAAGCAAAAAGGGCTAAAGAGGAAACCTCCACAGCGGGCAAACAGCCAATTATACAGGCACCTAAAATAGAGTCTAAATAAAAAAGTAGGAAAACCAAATGGTTTTCCTACTTTTTTACTGTAGTGATTTCTTTGGCGATTGTTTTGAAATCCATTGAAGAATTGACTTGGTGTTCACCAATCTGTATTTTTCCAGTTAAGTTATTCTCTTCAAGATATGAATCGAAGATGGCTGCATTGTCGATAATACTCAATCTCTCTAGGTTTGCTGAGACAACTGTCGAATTCGAACCGTCTTCAATCACTAAAATGGTTTTAAGGATTGCGTCGGAGGAAGAGTTACTTTCGGTTACGTCTTCTTCCTTTTCACCGGCTTTCTTTGCATCTGCTTTTGGAGCATTTTCTTTAACTGAAGATGTAGTCTGTGCAGTAGCTAATAGTTCTTTCGTTTTGGCAAGTTCACTTTGGAGTTTCTTAACAGTAGCCTGCAGTTGTTGCGAGTCTATGTCTGAAGGAACCTTATTATCAATGGTGAAATAAAGGATTCCCGCGGCAAGGAAGCAACCAATCCCGACTGCGCGTAAAATATCACGGATCATGCAATCACGCCTTTCGATTGTAACACTGTGATTACATCTTCGTTTGATAATGAGGAACGTACAGCGATATCGCTGATAGAATAACCTTGGGAATGCAGTGACAGAATTTGATTGACAATGATTACGTGAACAGGTTTTGCTGTAGTTTGCGTTTTGCGGCCTGTAGCTAACGGACCGACACCAATCATTAACTCTTCCTCAATTGCTTTCAATCTTTTCTTTAACCCATTCGTTTCCTGATGAACACTAATTGAAACCTGTTCCAATTCATCTGCATAACTGGATGAAGAATTACCGAGGAAAAATGAAGCTATTATACATATTAGTCCAATAATAAGCAGTATTATTGTGATGTCCATTTTACCACCCCTTTAGTGAATCATTTTGCTACTATTTTACCATAAGAAAGCTGTTGTGGAAATTTCGATTTTTCTAGTGGACATCTGCCGTCGATGTGGTATACTTGATAGGTCGTATAAATTATGCTCATATAAAACTTTACATTCTTGATGAGTGGGAGGGACCAACAATGCGCGTAAATGTTACACTTGCTTGCACAGAATGCGGTGAGCGCAACTATATTTCAAAGAAAAACAAACGTAACAATCCAGAACGGATTGAAATGAAAAAATATTGCTCACGTGAAAAGAAACAAACTTTGCACCGTGAAACGAAATAATCGCTCAGGCCAAAACCTTCACCGGTTTTGGTTTTTTCATTTCAGAACGGGGGGATACTAAATGAGTAAAGAGATTTTGAGGAATCAAGTGCTAGGCATATTGAATAATATAAATCGAACTGAACACCTAAAAAAGTCTATGGAAATTACAAACCGGGTACTTGCATCAGATGAATTTCGGAGTGCGGATACAATCGGGATAACGATTTCTCGTTATCCCGAAGTGGACACACGCCCGCTTATTGAAGCGGCTTGGGCAGCTGGAAAACGAATTGCTGTACCTAAATGCATCCATGCAACCCGTAAGATGGATTTTCGACTCATTACATCATATGATAGTTTAGAAACGGTCTATATGGGCCTTTTTGAACCGATAACCGTTGAAACGCAATCGGTTGAAAAAAACGCAATTGATTTGCAAATCGTACCAGGGGTAGTCTTTTCGAACGAAGGATACAGAATTGGTTTTGGTGGAGGTTATTATGACCGCTATATGTCGGATTACAATGGTGCTACATTGTCGATAGCATTTGCAGTCCAAACCAGACATAGTATACCTGTTGAAGGTTACGATATTCCAGTCAGTAAAATAGTTACAGAAGAAAAAGAGATTACCTGTATATGAAAGACTATTTCGGTGTCCTCCAATTGCTGAAGCGTTTCGGAATTTATGTCTATACGGGAAATCGAAAAGATGACATCGATATGGTGCAATCAGAAGTGAAAGATCTTTATGACAACGGTCTGCTAATGAAGGAAGACTATTTAAAAGCAGTACTAATCTTGCGTAGTGAAGCAGCAAAACTATGAGGTTAGACCCAATGCTATCGTTCATTTGGACTTGTTTTGGTAATTAGTGAAACTTATCTTCAGCTACACCGTCTATTATGTAGTAAGATTTAGTTCGAACGTTTTTTTAAAGTGAATCTATTTTCGAAAGGAAGAGATGGAATGAAAAAAATAGTATGGTCAAAACATTCCGTACTCGTAGTAGCAATAGTGGCGACGTGGTTGACAACGTATTTCGGTTATCTTACAAGTTTCAATATGAAAATCGATAATATAATGCAGGAATTCATTCTCTTTTTGAATCCTCTAAGTTTCCTTTTATTCGTTTATGGTATTGCGCTATTCATCAAGAGTACGAAAAGACGTAATTTTTATTTACTGACAGTAAGTATGATTACTTCAATTATTATGTTTAGTAATGCAGTGTTCTATAGATTTTTCAATGACTTTATTACCGTGCCAGTCTTGTTCCAAACGAGTAACTTCGGAGATCTATCGTCCTCAGTTACCGCCAATTTGCATGTGACGGACATATTCTTTTTCACAGATGTGCTCATTATCTACCTGGCAATCCGGTTTATTCCTAAAAATGAACGAATGGGGCAACAAAATAAAATCGGACGTAAACTTTACTTCGTTATGACTGCTGCGGTTATTATGGTAAACCTTGGTCTAGCAGAAATGGAAAGACCACAACTATTAACACGCAGTTTTGATAGAGAACTTCTTGTGAAAAATATCGGAACCTATAATTACCATATTTATGATTTGTTCATTCAATCCAAATCTCATGCACAGCGTGCGCTTGCGGATGGGAGTGAACTAGTAGAAGTAGGTAACTATATTAATGCGAATTACGCTGCTCCCGATGCTAAGATGTACGGAGTTGCGAAAGGGCGTAATATCATTGCGATTTCACTTGAATCCTTACAGTCGTTCGTTATTAACGAGGAAATGGATGGACATGTCATTACACCATTTTTGAATGAATTAACAAAGGATCCGGATACATTCTATTTCTCTGATTTTTATCATAATACAGGTCTGGGAAAGACGTCGGATTCAGAATTCATTCTTGAAAACTCGCTGTACCCGAGAAATGGTAGTGCTGTATTTTTCACGCATAGTGGAAACACTTACCAATCGATGGCTTCTCAGCTAGGTGAGAATGGCTATTTCACAAATGTAATGCATGCAAATAATCGAAGTTTCTGGAACCGCGATATCATGTATGGTGCTCTTGGTATCAACAAGTTTTACGATATTGAAAGTTACACTGTCGGTGAAGGAGAAGCGGTCAACTGGGGCATGAAAGATATTCCATTCTTTGACCAATCGGTAGAGTTGATGAAAGAAATGCCACAGCCTTTTTACTCAAGATTGATTACATTGACTAACCATCATCCATTTGATTTGGATGAAGAAGATAAGCTTATTCCTGAATATACATCAAATTCAAATACGTTGAACAAATATTTCCAAACAGTACGCTATATGGACGAGGCGGTTAAAGTTCTTTTCGAAGACTTGAAGGCAAGCGGTTTGTATGATAATTCCATCATTGTTATGTACGGAGACCATTATGGTATTTCTGAGAATCATAACAAGGCGATGGGCATGTATTTAGACAAAGAAATTACACCTTTCGATAACGCGAAATTACAGAAGGTTCCATTGTACATTCACATTCCTGGTTATGGGAAAGGGAAGACGATTGATGAAGTGGCGGGACAAATCGACTTGAAACCCACCATTTTGCATTTAATGGGTCTTGAAACGAAAGAGGATATGTATCTTGGCTCGGATATCTTCTCACTGGATCATGAACCATTTACTATTTTCCGTGATGGCCGTTTTGTAACTGATAAAAATGTTTACGCGCAAGAGGTCTGTTATGATAGTGAAACTGGTGAAGAAACTGATATAGCTGAATGTGAGCCGTTTATCGAACGCGCAACCACAGAGCTAAATTATTCCGATATGATCATCAATGGAGATTTGCTTAGATTCAAGGAAGAACAGGACAAATCACCGAAATCAAACAGTAAAAGTAAAGAATGATAAGGTTCTGCACGGAACTTTCCGTGCAGCCTTTTTTTAGTTTAAATATAGAAAGGGGGGAGGCGCGGTGAGAAAAAGAATGTTCATTTTTTGTGCAGCAGTCCTGTTAATATCAGGTTGTTCAGAAAATATGGATGAGATTATCGATGGCCCAACAGTCATTGAACAGCCTGAAAATAATGATTTAATTGAAGATGAAATTAGTAAATCCTTAGTTGCTGATCCTGCGAAGTTTCATTTCGTTGCGGATTGGTTAACCGAGTCAAAAGTTATCTACGTTGAAAAGGAAGACGGGCTTTATAAAGTGAATAGTTTTGATTTTGAAACAGGTCAAACGGACACATTATATGAAGATGACTCTATTATCATCGATGTCCTCATTCATCCTTTAAAAAAGTATCTATTACTACATACTAGTGACAATACTACATCTGCAACGGTTAAAGTCGTGACTATGGATGGTATAGTACAAGATGAAGTTATTGTTACTTCCACAGAATTGGCGATTGAATGGAACGATACCGACCCTTCTCTTATTCTTCTCACGGCTTTTCATCAAGATTGGACGTTTGATTTATTTTTATATAACGGAAAAATAGATAGTTTGGACCTGCTGGCGATTGAAGATCCTTTCCCAAAATGGCTAGGTGAGGATAAAATTGCTATAGGATATGTCGAAGGCCATGTACTTGATGGTGGGGAGATATATACATATGAACCTCTGACAGAAAAGTGGGGACAGCTAGATATAAGCGGTGTTGTTTATTTTGATACGCATGAAGATACCTTGCTTGTTGTACGAATAAATGAGGACAAAGAGGCGCACTACACCATTAAGAGTAAGGACGGTGTAGTGCGTTCGGAATGGACGATGCCAGTCATCAGTAATTATTCGGAGTGGGTTATTCCTGAGATTGAATGGGGTTCAAATGAGACTGTATTCCTGCTTGCTCCTAACAAGGGTGGCCAACTCGATGAACTACAAACGCCATATCGACTTAGCCGCGTAATAGAAGGACGTCAAGAGGTTGTGGCTGATGATGTCATAGCAGGGGTTCTTCGTTGTTCACCGTCGGGCCGGAAATGTTTAACGGGCTACACGGCGGAAAACCTGATAGATGTAGGAACAGCGGAAGAGACACAGTGGCTCATTTTTCCTGAATGAAATAACAATAAAAACATCCTCTGCGAAATAGACGCAGAGGATGTTTTTATTGTCTTAATGTAAGGTTGGTGGAAACCCTTGGAAAACGATAGTCGCTATTGTAAAGCCTCCAAAAACGACTGCAGCTCCAAGATTAAACACAACACTTAAAGCGTTACGTTCTTTGAATGCTTGGACTGTACCGACCACCGCTAAAATTGCGATGAGTCCAAAAATGATCATCAATAAGTTCATAGGGAAGACACTCCTTTCAATAGGAACTTCTGCTATAACCGCTCACGTTGTGTGAACAATGCAGAAGTCAGCACACCTTGTGCAAGTCCGATTTAGCTATATTCCTCTTCTATTGTACTGTTTACAATCAATTTTGTCGAGGGATAGTAGTGACGATTGTTTGAAATCGTAATTAGTATTGCGTAATATAAGTTAAAGGAGGTGCGGACAATGTTGAAAGTCAATACATATCCGCTCGGACCAATCCAGACAAACTGTTACATCATCAGTGACGAATCAGGTAATTGTCTAATCATGGATCCGGGTGAAGAAAGTGGACGTATTATTATTAAAGTCAAAAGCAAAGAGTTGACACCTGTCGCGATTTTATTAACACATGCGCATTTCGATCATATTGGGGCTGTCGACAGTATAAGGGACCGTTATACCATTCCAGTCTATATCCATGAAGAGGAGCAAGAATGGCTGTCAGATTCAAGATTAAACGGCTCTGCCAAGTATCCAGGATTACCAGACGTCCGCATTAGAAAAGCCGACAAGGTTATCAGGGGTGAGGGAATGATGAATGTAGGCCCGTTCGAGTTTGAAGTAAGGCATACGCCGGGTCATTCTCCGGGAAGTGTATCTTATATCTTTGGACCATCTCGTTTTGCCATTGTAGGCGATACACTTTTCCAACAGGGTGTCGGAAGGACAGATTTGCCGGGTGGGAATACAGGAATTCTACTGACGTCTATCCATGATAAGTTGCTTTCTCTAGATGATGATTTTATCATCTACCCTGGCCATGGACCTTCGACAACTCCGGAAGAGGAAAAAGATTCGAATCCCTTTTTGAATGGATTTTGAACAATTAAGAAAAAAGAAAACAAAAAAACAGCCAATAAAAGGCTGTTTTTTTGTATGTACTTTTCTTTTAGTGGCCAGCGCCTGGTACGTGTATAAACGTTGTGTAGTAGCTGAATCCGACCATAAATATCATCAGATATGCTCCGAATAAGTACATGTACATCCGCTCTGTCAGGTTCAAATATCCAAGTAGCAGGAAGAACCCAGTGTTCGCAACAAAAAGAAGTGCGGCTGGCAGCATGTCTCCCATATAAAACATTACTGCGAATATGCCTGTCCAGAAGCCCATCAACTTGAACATGTTATCCATGTGTGCGTCCCTCCTTAATAAAACATTACAATAAGCTCCCATTCATTATAAGGGATAACGACAGTAGATGTAAACTCCAATCGTCCTTTCATTGTGACAAACACGTGTATAAGGGTGATTGTCACGAAAAATGATATTTGCTGTCGAAAAGTAGGGCAAAATTCAACTATCATCCTATTTCTGCAGAGACACAATTCGAATTTGAGGGAAAGTATTCCAATGCGTGTTTGCAAGTCGTATACTTTGCCCAAGGATGAATTGCGATTTATCCGACTTGAAAGACGGATACAGATCATCCGTCTAAAAAAGAAAGAGGGGTGTTCAATGATTAAGAATGATAACGTCGTAGAGCAGAAAAGTTTTCAACTTCTAGAGAAAGCAATTAAGTACGAAGCGACTGACATTCATCTAGTTCCTATGAAAGAGGGATATGATGTGTCGTTCAAAAAAGATTCAAGACTAGACCGGTCTGGTATTCTCCCCCCACAGTTAGCGGGCCGTATGATTTCATTTTACAAATTTCTATCCTCACTCGACATTAGCGATAAGCGTAAACCCCAAAGTGGTTCTTTTCATAAACAGATACAAGGTGAGAATTATTCTTTCCGAGTTTCAACAATCCCTTCGATAATGAAAGAAAGTGTTGTTATACGACTGCAAAGGCATGACCAAATCGTTTCAATTGATGAATTATGTATTGAAAAAGAGTGGGCCGATAAATTACGCAGGGCTGTATCAGAGCCGCAAGGGTTAATTATTCTGACCGGTCCGACCGGATGTGGAAAAACCACCACTATCTACTCTTTAACGGCTCATTGCGTCAATCATCTAGAACGGCATGTGATCACGTTGGAAGATCCTGTTGAAAATAATCATTCACATCTGCTTCAGATTCAAGTGAACGAACGGTCCGGTATGACATACTCAGCAGGTCTAAAAGCGATATTGCGCCATTCACCCGATGTCATCATGATTGGAGAAATTCGGGACAGCGAAACGGCAAAGATTGCAATCCAGGCCGCATTAACTGGGCATTTAGTGCTGACATCTGTCCACTCTAAGGATCCTGCAGGTTGTTTTTATAGGATGATGGATTTTGGGATTTCGGCAGAAGAACTAAGACAAACCGTTGTATGTATTTCAGCGCAGCGCCTCATTCGCAATGCTTCCGGAAAAAGAGGGGCCGTATTTGAAATCATCCAAGAAGACATGCTCGATCGAATGACTGATTCCATTATGAAAAGCGAAAGGGTAGTTGTTCCCGAAGAACTAAAAGTGGAGTCGCTTATGCGGAAATATAACCGGCCAATTGTGATGCAAGATGAATAAGTCGAAAAAGAAATTGTTATTTCGTAAAAAAGAAATTCTCCAAAATCGACCAGTGTTTTTGGAAAGACTATCTGTTTTATTAACTGAGGGTTATACATTTCATGACGCGGTTACGCTGTTAATGCCTCATCACGTGAAAGATTATAACCCTGTGCTGGAAACAATGAATAATGATTTTAAGGAAGGGTTCGGCGTCACTTATATTCTTGCTAGTTTTGGATTTTCATCCGGAACACTTCTGCCTATAGCAATTGCTGAGGTAGATGGACGAGTCGCACAGGCTTTGGGTGGCATGGCCGTTCGAATGAGGAAAGTGGAAGAAAAAAGGAAGAAGTTAAGAAATCTTCTTATCTATCCTATTGTGCTTTTTATACTAATTGCGGCACTGCTTATGGCTTTCCGAAGGTTCTTTTTACCTAATATGGAGGCGTTGGCGATTTCAAGGAAAACTGAAGACGGTGGGTTTGTTTCAACATTACCTTCACTTGTGACGAAAATCCCTGATTTCATCATAGGTGTGGCAGTGGTCTTTGCGTTACTAACTGTAGTTTGTATTTATATCTACAAAAAGTTTGCCCCGAAAACGAAAATTCATGTATTAATGTCAATCCCTGTTGCGGGAACATTCTTTTCGCTTATTAAAACTCGCGACTTTTCTAGTGAAATTGGGGGCTTGCTTCAATCGGGTCTTTCTTTGCAAAACGCCCTTGACGTATTAATTGATCAAAACCTGGATGTAGTGTTAAGTGAAATCGCGAAAAACGTCAAAGCCCAAGTGGTTTTCGGAGATTCCTTCCACACAGCGTTAGGAAGAACAGAAGGATTGATGGAACAACTAGCTGCATTTGCCAAGCATGGTGAGGACAGTGGTCATCTTCCAAAAGAGCTACAGATTTACAGTGAACATCTTAGTGAAACGATTGATGAGAAGTTAGCGAAGGCTTTGGCGATGTTGCAGCCAGCTTTGTTTAGTATCATTGCAATCTGTATCTTGGCTGCATATCTTGCTTTGCTTCTACCGGTTTACGGAATGATGGATAAATTATAAGAGGAGGAATTTGATGAAATATATTAACGGTGACAGGGGTTTTACCTTAATCGAAATGATGATTGTACTATTAATTATCTCGGTCCTAATTCTTATTGCAATCCCGAATGTCACAAAGCATTCAAAGTCAATTGATGAAAAGGGCTGCGACGCTTATGTGAAGATGGTTCAAGGTCAAATTGAAGCGTATAAAATGGATGAAAAACAACTGCCGACTTCTCTTTCTGAATTGACTGAAAAGGAATACCTGCCCGAAAATGCGCAGTGTCCTGATGGTACGCAATTGTTAATTGACTCGGATGGAAAAGTGGATAAGGCGGGTGGATCCGCCAGTTTGAAGTAGACGGTGAATAAAACTAGGGAAAGTGGATTTACGTTCCTTGAAATGATTTTAGTATTAGCAGTTTTGTCAATCATGACAGCAATCATTTTGCCTATCGGTGATAAATGGATACAAGCGGAATCTGAGGATGACGCGCTTCAAGCGTTTATGGCGACTGTCTATAATTTACAAGCTTATTCGATGGCCAACCATGTGGCTACGAGCTTGCAATTCAAGGATTCGGGAACTGAATACATTACATCATACCTATTGAATGGGGAAGGGAGAGTTGAAATTGCAAGAAATCTTTTACCGAAAGGAATACGTTTGTCGGCCACCAGCCAATTGAAAGCAATTGAATTCCATGGAAATGGAGATATTCTGAAGTCCGGTACAATGGCATTCTTAACGAGTTCGGGTCGTATCGAAATAAGGTTTCAATTTCAGCGCGGAAGGATGATTATCTATGAATGAAGAAGGGTATTCATGGCCAGAAGCAATCCTTACATTGACGATTGTGATTGTGATTTTTGGGACACTACTTCCTTTTGCCTCATTAGTGGAATCAAAGTTACAGATGAAGAAGGCACATATGTATGCGGCGGAAACTGCACATCGAGGGGCCATCTACTTTAGTGCATATGGTTTGAGGGGAGGTATCAGTCAAGTCGAAGGAGTGGATTATGAATGGACCATCAACGGAAAATCCGTTTGTGTGTCATATGGGGTAATCGATAAGGAGTTTAATAAATGCGTCCATTCATGAAGATGCCTAATGAACTTGGCTATACATTTCTAGAAAGTATCTTTCAACTACTCATCATGACGGTTTTCATTCATCTATTCCTTTTGTTTTTCTTTTGGAAAGGTCCGATTGAACAACGATATGCAGATCACTCTTCTACTGAGTGGGAATTATTCTCAGCTGATTTACAATACCTTCTTTCTGATGTCAGTGAAATCCGATTGCTTAACAGCGGCAAAACAATTCGGCTTAGGAACGGTCGGGGACTCATTGATATTGAGTTAAGTGGCACTGTCATTCGAAAACGAACAGATGAAAACGGGCATATCCCATTAGTTACGGGGGTAAAGGCAGTCGCACATACATTCGACGGGATGACCATAACTGCCCATGTTACGATGCTGGATAATTCCGTGAAAGTTAGGGGGTTTGCGGTTGGGCTTTATCCGAAATGAACGTGGCGTCATGCTTGCGGTCGCGATTATTTTATTATTTTTCGTTAGTCTCTTTCTTTTCTCCCTTGTTTCGTGGCATGATAGTATACAACGAACTTACGACTCGCTTGAAACGTATTATGAAAACGAAACGGTGAGAACAATGAAACGGAACGGATAAACTATTCGTTCTGCCAAATGGGTGATGACATGAAGAAAGTGTATTTGATTGGTTATATGGGGTGCGGTAAGAGTGCGATCGGTAAACGGCTCAGTTTTGCGACGAAAATGCCATATTATGATATGGATACTGAAATCGTGAGGATGACGGGTTTGACGATCCCTCAAATATTTGAAATATATGGTGAAGAACGTTTTCGTGAAATGGAAACAGAGTTCCTTCGCACGTTCCGTGATGAATTTTGTATCATTGCGACAGGTGGTGGTGTAGCGATGCGTAAAGAAAATAGAGAGATTATGCGGGAAACAGGCCTTGTCTTCTTTCTTAATGCCCCGTTTCGCGACATATGGCGACGGATTTCCACGGACCGAAACCGTCCAATTGTACAAAGGTCGACACGTTCCGATCTTGAACAGTTGTTTAATAATCGGAAACCACAATATCTACATGGTGCACATTTTAAAGTCGAAACGGAAAATCGATCTTTGCGTGACATTGTGGATTATATCGCATTCCAAATAGGCAGGCTTAAAGGGGAAATATAAATGAAAACAAAAATCAACTTCTGATTATTGTTTTTCCACTCATTTAAGTTGGATGAAAATTTAATTAATGCCCCAAAAGACGAACAATTATCAAGGAACACTTGTTTACGTTCGCCAAAACGACTACCAATTAAAAAGTATTGCGCTTTCAAAGATGAAATGTTAAGATATAAGGCGAAAGGGCATTAGTTGTCCGAATTTTAATCATTTTCATTTCAATTGAATAACGCGAATGATTGTATGGGGAGAGCACGCAATGGCGTCGCCGAAGGAGCAAGTAACTTATGTTATGAATCTCTCAGGTAACAAGACTCATACATGACGCATCTCTGGAGAGCGCCGGTTAGGCTGGCCACCAACGAGGAAAGCCGTAAGGTCAAACTTTCAGGTACAAGGACAGAGGTTTCCTAATTAGGGGACCTCTGTCCTTTTTTATCAAACTTTTAAGGGGGAATAGAACTTGTCAGAGTCTTTGAAACGCACTGTCCTTTTTGACAGTTACGCGGAATACGGTGGTAAAACGATTGATTTTGGTGGTTGGGAGCTACCTGTTCAGTTTTCGAGCATTAAAGCTGAACACGAAGCTGTACGGACAAAAGCAGGCCTTTTTGATGTTTCACATATGGGTGAAGTGCTTGTCACTGGAGAAGGTGCATTATCTTATTTGCAAAAAATGGTTACAAACGATGTTTCGAAACTTAAAGAAGGTCAAGCTCAATACACGGCTATGTGTTATGACAACGGCGGGACTGTGGATGATCTTTTAATCTACAAACGTGGAGATAATAACTACCTCTTGGTTGTCAATGCGTCAAATATCGACAAAGATCTTGAGTGGATGAATAGTCATGCTACGGACGATGTCAAAATTGAAGACGCATCATCTTCTTACGCTCTACTTGCTTTGCAAGGGCCAATCGCACAAGAAGTACTTCAAACATTGACGGACGAGCCTCTAGCGGATATCAAATTTTTCCGTTTCAAAGAAAATGTTGACATTTCTGGACACCAAGTACTCGTTTCGCGTACTGGATATACAGGAGAAGATGGATTCGAAATTTATGGTTCACCAGAAGCAATTGTTGCATTATGGGACGTTATTCTGAAAGCGGGCGCAAGTGAAGGAGTTGTACCAGCAGGTCTTGGTGCACGTGATACGCTTCGTTTTGAGGCAGGTTTACCACTATACGGACAAGAACTATCAAAAGATATTTCACCGCTTGAAACGGGACTTGGCTTCGTTGTAAAGCTGAATAAAGAAGAGGATTTCTTCGGTAAAGAAGTTCTAGCTTCCCAAAAAGAAAATGGTGCACCTCGTAAACTTGTCGGCGTGGAAATGATTGACAAAGGAATTCCGCGTACGGGTTATAAAGTATTCCTTGGTGAAGTACAAATCGGTGAAGTAACTACAGGTACACAATCACCGACACTTAAAAAGAACATCGGTTTTGCGCTTCTGAACAGTGAACATACCGCTGAAGGAACTGAAATTGAAGTCGAAATTCGTGCTAAGCGTTTGAAAGCAGTAATTATCGCTACACCATTTTATAAACGCTAATCATATACCATTATGAAAAGGGGTTAAGAAGACATGCAGCATCGTTATATTCCAATGACCGAAACCGATCGCGATGAAATGATGAAAACAATCGGGATTACTTCCGTAGATGAACTTTTTGAAGATATTCCTGAAAAGGTTAGATTTAGAGGCGAATACAATATTAAAAAAGCGAAATCCGAGTCTTCATTGACAAAAGAACTTTCAAAACTTGCAGCGAAAAATGCGGATGCGCGTACATATGCATCATTCCTTGGCGCAGGTGTCTATGATCATTACAAACCGATCATCGTCGACCATGTCATTTCACGATCTGAGTTCTATACGGCTTACACGCCTTACCAACCGGAAATCTCACAAGGTGAATTGCAAGCTATCTTTGAATTCCAGACAATGATCTGTGAACTGACTGGTATGGACCTTGCAAACTCATCAATGTACGACGGCGGGACAGCTCTTGCTGAAGCGGGAACACTTGCATCAGGACATACACGCCGTAAGAAACTTCTTGTTTCTGAAACAGTTAACCCTGAATCCCGTGATGTAGTCCTTTCTTATGCGTCTGGACAGTACATCGAAGTTGTCACAATTCCGCAAAAAGATGGCGTTACTGATTTGGCGATGTTGGAAGAAATGATGGACGAGGATACAGCTGCAGTACTTGTGCAATATCCAAATTTCTTTGGTCAAATTGAAGACGTTCAAAAAATCGGGGAAATTGCACACGCTAAAGGTGGATTGTTCGTTGTTTCATCAAATCCACTAGCGCTTGGCATTTTAACACCTCCAGGTAAGCTTGGTGCCGATATTACAGTCGGTGATGCACAACCGTTCGGTATTCCTGAATCATTTGGCGGACCACATTGTGGTTATTTCGCAGTAACGAAAAAGTTGATGCGTAAAGTTCCGGGTCGTCTTGTTGGAGAAACAACTGATGATGAAGGTCGTCGTGGATACGTATTGACGCTTCAAGCACGTGAACAACATATTCGTCGTGATAAGGCGACGTCTAATATCTGTTCAAACCAAGCGTTGAATGCATTAGCTGCTTCAGTAGCGATGACGGCGCTTGGTAAAATTGGCGCACAAGAAATTGCTTACCAAAACATTGTGAAAACGCGCTATGCGAAAGAAACTTTTGAAAAAGCTGGTTTCGACGTTAAATTTAGTGGCTCACATTTCAATGAAATTGTCGTTGATTGCAAACGGTCTGTAAAAGATGTAAATACAAAACTATTTACAAAAGGGATAATCGGTGGTTATGACCTAGGTCTGACGTATCCTGAATTTGCTAACCATGCACTAATCGCTGTAACAGAACAGCGTACGAAAGAAGAAATCGATGCACTTGTGCAGGAAATGGAGGCCCTTCATGCATAAAGATAACCAGGCGTTAATTTTTGAAATTACGAGAGAAGGACGTATAGGCTACAGTCTTCCTGAGCTGGATGTACCTGAACTTGACCTTTCTGATCTATTGCCAAAGGGGTTTGTACGCGAGGAAGTTGCCGAACTTCCGGAAGTTTCTGAACTCGATATTATGCGTCATTACACAGCACTTTCTAATCGTAACCATGGTATCGATTCAGGATTTTATCCACTTGGATCATGTACGATGAAATATAATCCGAAAATCAACGAATCTGTTGCGCGTTATCCTGGATTCGCGAATATTCACCCACTGCAAGATGAGTCAACTGTTCAAGGTGCACTAGAGGTTTTATATGACCTGCAAGAGCATCTTGTGGAAATTACAGGAATGGACGAAGTAACACTTCAGCCGGCAGCAGGAGCGCACGGCGAGTGGACAGCTTTGATGATGATTAGGGCTTTTCATGAAGCAAACGGTGACTTTAAACGTACGAAAGTACTTGTTCCCGATTCTGCGCACGGTACAAACCCGGCTTCAGCTACAGTTGCTGGTTTCGATACGATTACAGTAAAATCAGGTGAAGACGGACTTGTTGATCTTGAGGATCTGAAACGACATGTGGGGGATGACACGGCGGCACTTATGCTGACGAATCCAAATACACTTGGTCTTTTCGAAGAAGAAATTCTTGAAATGGCTGAAATCGTTCACGCTGCTGGCGGAAAACTTTATTATGATGGCGCAAACTTGAACGCAGTTATGTCTAAAGCACGTCCTGGTGATATGGGCTTCGATGCAGTTCACTTGAACTTGCATAAAACATTCACAGGACCACACGGCGGCGGTGGACCAGGTTCGGGCCCAGTAGGCGTGAAGAAGGATCTTATTCCATTCCTTCCGAAACCAGTCCTTGTGAAAAAAGATGAAGTTTACACATTTGAATACAATCTGCCACAGTCGATTGGCCGTGTTAAACCGTTCTACGGTAACTTCGGTATCTATCTGCGTGCATACACGTATATTCGTTCAATGGGGCCAGACGGCTTGAAAGCTGTTACGGAATATGCTGTATTGAATGCGAACTACATGATGCGCAGATTGGAGCCACATTTCGATTTGCCGTATAACCGTCATTGTAAACATGAATTTGTTCTGTCTGGTCGCCGTCAGAAGAAACTTGGCGTACGTACGCTGGATATGGCGAAGCGACTGCTTGACTTTGGCTATCACCCGCCTACAATTTACTTCCCGCTTAACGTTGAGGAAGGCATGATGATTGAGCCTACAGAAACAGAATCGAAAGAAACACTCGATGCTTTCTGTGACGCACTTATCCAAATTGCAAAAGAAGTAGAAGAAAACCCTGAAATCGTACAAAATGCACCGCATACAACAGTCATCAATCGTCTTGATGAAACGAAGGCGGCACGTTTTCCTGTACTTCGTTATACAAAAGCATAAGTAAAATGCAGTAATAATTACAAAGAGCCTACATCCCAATGGAAGTAGGCTCTTTGTGTTTGTCTTTTTCGAGAAATTAAAGTGATTTTGCCCTCCTTGACTACATATGATTAATGGAAGGGAGCGGAAAATGTGAAACGTTCAAGAAGTTCTTTATTCATACTGTGCATAGTTGGTATTTTTCTTACAGTCTATGGAGCAGCCGTTATCTTGCGTCTTATATTTGGGGATTTTTTATTAGTTGGTGGCCTTACTAATCCGAATTATTCATTGCTTGCCTTATTATGTCTGGTGCCGTTTCTGTTCTATTTACTAGTCAGTAGGAATGATTTTGAAAAAGTAAGTGAAGTGATTTTGACAAGTGGGCTCTTTTTTATACTCCTTTTCGTTTATACTAACTTTATTCTTGTACTTGCTTTGACTGAAAACTCATCGGCAATAGCTATCAGATTATTGATTATCTTTCCGATTGTTGCATTGCTTTTAGTAACCATTTTACATTTTTTTCAAAGCGAAAATAGTTGGTGGAAAGAGAAAAATTAAACATGCAGTGCGGAATGAAAATATAAATTGAAATACAAAAGGAGAAGCCGCCTGGGCTTCTCCTTTTATTATCTAATTTCCTACGTTATCGGCATTAATGATGTTATTTCAAAGCGGTAATTTATTTACTTTTCACTTTACCAGTCCATTGACGGAAACCGCCTTGCAGGTGAAACAGTTGCTGATAGTCTTTTTTCCTTAAGAATAATGCTCCGCGTGCACTTTTTCCGCCGTTTTGATCGTACAAATAAACGGGCTTGTCCGAACGGATTTCTTTAAACCGCTGACGGAACTGAGAATAAGGGATATTACGCGCTCCTAAAATATGGCCGGCATCAAAATCTTTTGCCTCACGTACGTCGATTAGCTGTGCTTTCCGATAGCCTTCGATAAATTGCTCCTGCGTCAAGTTTGTTACGGCTTTACGAAGGCGTAGCATCGTCACAACAAAATAAATGATTACGGCGAGAGCGACGGCTCCTAAAAAATAATAATTCAAAACAACTTTCCCCTTTCTCTCTACCTATTCATTATAAAGATTGAACGGCACATGTTCAATGGGCAAGCACCTTTTTGATGTCGATTAAAAAGAAGTCATTATTTAGGGATTAACCTTTTGCTGGTTAATCATCCCTTTTATATGTTGCACTCTTGGCCTATGGTGTAATCGAGGTGCCTTGTCACGAATAGAGTACGGAGCGAATAAAAGACTCAGTTGTCATTATACTGACCCTAAAAGATGAAAATAGATAGCTTAAGTGTTGATGGGAATGATAAAATGATAGTCGTTGTGAAGGGGGAATTCGGATGGGGAAAAAGGTTTGGCATTTCATTAATTCAGGAAAATGTCGCGCATCGTTCAACATGGCGTTAGATGAGGCTTTACTGGAATGGCATAGTAAAGGTGAAATC
Organism: Sporosarcina sp. E16_3; assembly: GCF_017347125.1. Classification (NCBI taxonomy): domain Bacteria; kingdom Bacillati; phylum Bacillota; class Bacilli; order Caryophanales; family Caryophanaceae; genus Sporosarcina; species Sporosarcina sp. E16_3. The sequence continues at coordinate 310,701 of NZ_JADPRX010000001.1, read as the reverse complement.
GGTCCAGTGCTTCGATTTTATGAATGGGAGCCTGCGACATTATCGATTGGTTATTTTCAAAGTGTCGAAAAAGAAATAAATTTGGATGAAGTAAGAAAAAATGGGCTCGGTTTCGTCAGACGTCCTACTGGGGGAAGAGGCGTTCTCCATGAGCACGAACTTACATATAGCGTAATTGTTAGTGAAAGTTATCCAAATATGCCCGAAACGGTTACGGAAGCCTACCGCGTCATTTCGGGTGGTGTGCTCGAAGGGTTCCGTAATCTGGGGTTGGATGCAATGTTTTCAGTACCTAAAACGGTGCAACAGAACGAAGATTTGAAAAAACCAAAAAGTGCGGTGTGTTTTGATGCGCCTAGTTGGTACGAACTTGTCGTTGAAGGTAAGAAAGTGGCTGGCAGTGCGCAGACAAGGCAGAAAGGTGTCATTTTGCAGCACGGTGCGATACTTTTAAGTCTGGATGTGGATAAGCTTGTTTCCCTTTTTACATTCAAATCAGAATTGCAACGTGAACAAATGCGTACAAGCTTGCCTGAGAAAGCGGTAGCCATTGATAGATTGGTTGATCGGCCGGTGACGGTTAGCGAATGTGCCGACGCGTTTTCGAAAGGATTTGAACTAGCGCTAGATATGGAACTGGAACCTATGGAATTAACCGAGCAACAGCTCCACTATGTCTTGGAAATCGAACGCAAGAAGTATGCGAATGACGAATGGACCTTTAAGAAATAACACCTACAACTTTGGAGCTGTTTTTCAAAAAAAGCACGTTTAAATGGCGGAAATAGTGCACTTTGAATTTTGTGTTAAAACAAATTTATTGAAGCTGATTTCAATATGTAGTAGATTAATGAGTAAGAGTAACACTATATATGGTGTTGCGTTATTAAAATCCCAAAAGGAGGGATGCGTTAATGGTCATCGTTTTAAAGAATCAGGAACCCATTCTCGACAAAGAACAATTGAATGCGGATATCGCGAAGTTTCCGCAAGTACATCCAATTACAGAGGACATGCATATCGAACACAAAGGGGTATCCCGACTGGTCATGATTGACAGATATTCGTTTAAGGATACTGAAAAGAAAACACTGAAAGTTGGTGATTTTGTCGTCCTGACAGTGAAGGAAGATCCGAAATTCCCAGCACGTGGACTTGGTTTTATCACCGCGCTTGATGAAAAAAACGGCAAAGCAGATATTTGGATTGAGAAAGATTACCGTTCTGCAATTGATAATCCTGAAGAGCAGGAAAGAGGCATCGTCACAAGACCGATTGAAGTCCTCGAAAAGCCGCTTGAAGTGTTTTATGAGCAGATTGCAAGACGTAATGCGACTGGACTTGCTTCGGTTGAAACGACAGAAGAAAGACGTCAGGAATCGTTCGATCAGTTCTACGATCAGTTGTCAAAACTGAATTTCATCCCAGCAGGACGTGTTTTGTACGGAGCGGGCTCGGATACTGAAGTGACATTCTTCAATTGTTATGTGATGCCTTTCGTAGCTGACTCCCGTGAAGGGATTTCTGATCACCGCAAACAAGTGATGGAAATCATGAGCCGGGGCGGCGGTGTTGGGACAAACGGTTCCACACTACGACCACGTAACACACTTGCACGAGGCGTTAACGGTAAATCATCTGGGTCGGTATCATGGCTCGATGATATAGCGAAATTGACACATCTTGTCGAACAAGGTGGATCCCGTTAACTTTACACGGCGGGATTAAAATTCTGCGAATTGCTGGAACACCCTTAGAGCCTTATTTACCACAACGTGACTGGCGACGGTGAGCGTGAGGGTTTGAAAAAAATAAGGATTGGGCAATCAGCAGCGAAGGGTCTTTGGAAACAAAGATCAACGTTCAACGACTATTAAAACTTCCTAACGTTACCAATATGTTCATATGATTGGAAGGTGGATAGATTGGGGACTACGGAAGGAGTAAACCATAGCGGGCGGCAACGCCGTTATGGGGCGCAGGACAAAGAAGAACTAATCATTACGATTACTAAACTCCATGAAGAAGGCTTAAGTCAGGTCGCAATAGCAAAAAAACTTGGACTCTCTAGAGGTACTATCTTACGGTGGAATCAAGAGCTTCAATTTTTCAAACCTTGAACTCCAGGAGAAGCTGGGAAATTGAAAAATAAAATTTATCAATATGATGAAGATTATTTTGAGGTAATTAATACACCTAACCAAGCTTACATTGTAGGTTATATTTTAGGCGATGGAACGATAGTTGATAGAGGAAAGTCCAAAAGAATTGTTTTATGCCTGGCTGCAGAAGATTTGCAACTGTTGGAAGATATTGCACGGGAACTTAATATGACTGAAGCGATTAAGTTTCGTCTGAAAAGTGCACCCAACGAACAAAATAAATATTCTTTGGCTATTAATTCTACAAAAATGGCTAATGATCTAATTAAACTGGGTATCACCCCTAATAAAACCGGAAAAGAACAGTTTATCAATTTTAATGATAACGAGCTTCAATGGGCTTTTTTACGAGGTTTCTTTGATGCAGACGGGCATATTAGGGTATACCAACGCAATGGATATCAAAAAGGTCGTATGGGGTTTACAGGGAATCTTGTATTATTTAAAGACATCCTAACCTTTTTACAATCCGAAGGTTTTGCGCAGAATGTTAGATCAATTACCAAAAAGAAAGGCTGCTACGATATCTACGTCAGTAGCATAAAAGATTTGAGAGCAATTTGTAACCTTCTTTATCAACATGGAGATATAAAGTTAAATCGTAAATTTATTAGGTTTTTATCTTTGATGAGATAGTCTGATCTTATGTGAAAGCATGAGAGTTGGGCAGAAATGACCCAACCCTTCCAAATAGGGAGAGTAACATTCAGCGTGGAGCGCAAATGATTATGTTGGCGGATTAAACAACAATGCTAGTCCGCGTCGTTCAGATAATGGACGACTAGAAAATCGGGTGAATTGCGAAGAACTCCTTAGAGGCCATTAAGCTACAACGCGACTGGAAACGGTGAACGTGAATGCTTAAAAATTGATGGCATTGGACAATCCGCAGCCAAGCACCGTGTTAGGTGAAGGTTCAACGACTATCGAAAACATTCGAAATGAATGGAAGTAGAGTAGGGAAGATACAGTTCTTTCCGAAGCGCCCGGCCCCTACCAGATAACACTGAGGGTGATGATATAGTCTACTCCGTCTGCTACTATTTGCAGAGAAATATCCTGAAAAGGACGGTATTTAGGTGGCACCCTGATATTTGCGAATTCATCATCTCGAAAATGCAGAATCCAAGAATTCTACGTTATCTTATGGAACATACCGAAGATGAGATGATCAAAAAGCTCGCAAATGAAAAACTGAAATTCAAACCGCTAACAGCCCAGGAAGAATCGATGTACCAAGGGATTATCAACTATCGAACGATTCCTGGTTTGGGTGGATTCAATGAGGCAATCATGAAAGACGCTGACACGAAATTGCGCGACGGCGGGACATATTCCGTACATAATGCGGAATTCCTCACAGGTGCAAATATTTCCGTCACATTGACGGATGATTTCATGAAAGCCGTCGAACAGAACGCAGATTATGACCTCCGTTTCCCAGCTGTCGAGAAGTATTCGCCAGAAGAAATGGTGACGTACAATGAAGAATGGCATAAAGTCGGCGATGTCCGTGAATGGGAACGCCAAGGATTCGCAGTACGTGTTTATCGGACAATCAAGGCGCGTGCACTTTGGGATCTAATCAACATTTGTGCAACGTACGCTGCAGAACCAGGTATTTTCTTCATCGACAATGCCAATAACGAAACGAACGCCAAAGCTTACGGCCAGCAAGTCGTAGCGACAAACCCGTGTGGAGAACAACCTCTTGCTCCTTATTCAGTTTGTAATTTAGCTGCTGTAAACCTAGCTGAAGTGGCAGATAAAGAAACGAAAACAGTAAACCATGAAAAATTACAGGAAATCGTTCGTGTCGGTGTTCGTATGCAAGACAACGTTATCGATGCAACGCCATATTTCCTTGCAGAAAATAAAGTACAAGCACTCGGCGAACGTCGTGTTGGACTCGGTGTCATGGGTCTTGCTGATCTCTTGATTTATTGTGAAAAAGAATACGGTTCTCCTGAAGGCAACGACCTTGTCGAAAAAGTATTCGAAACAATTGCAACGTCAGCTTACCGTGAATCAATTGAACTTGCGAAAGAGAAGGGAAGTTTCCCGTTCCTCATTGGCAAGACAGACGAAGAAACAAAAGCTCTGCGTACTGCATTCATCAATACAGGTTTCATGAAAAAAATGCCGGAAGATATCCGTTTGTCCATTTTGGAACATGGTATCAGAAACTCTCATCTTTTAACTGTTGCTCCAACGGGATCCACTGGAACAATGGTTGGCGTAAGTACCGGGTTGGAACCATATTTCTCCTTTTCTTATTACCGCAGTGGACGCCTTGGTAAATTCATCGAAGTGAAAGCTGAAATTGTAGAAGAATATTTGGAGAGCAATCCTGATGCAGATCCGGAAAACTTGCCGCACTGGTTCATCTCATCGATGGCGCTGGCACCTGAAGCGCATGCAGATGTTCAGTGCATCATTCAACGCTGGATTGACAGTTCGATTTCGAAAACGGTCAATGCACCGAAAGGCTATACAGTTAAGCAAGTAGAAAGCGTCTATGAGCGTCTCTATAAAGGTGGAGCAAAAGGCGGTACAGTCTATGTAGACGGTAGCCGTGATTCACAAGTGCTGACACTAAAAGCTGAAGAAAATGACATGGATTCGGGTTATGTTGAAGAAGTCGTCGAAAATCGTAAAGTTGTTCTCGTTAATACAATTCAGGATTTACGTTCGACAAATGTCACGATAGGATCCGAAGTTGGGGATACATGCCCTGTATGTAGAACAGGCACCGTCGAAGAAATGGGCGGCTGTAACACATGCACAAACTGTAATGCACAATTGAAATGCGGTCTTTAATCAAATGAAAAAGCGGAAGCAGCCATAATCGGCAGCTTCCGCTTTTTTTGTTGTCTAGCTTCAGGCGCCAACTCCTCGAGTTATAAGTCGTTTTACTGTGAGGGCTGAAGAACGCGCTCTACGTAAACCGTCTCTTGCCTGTCGCGTGCCTACAGGATGTAGGTCATGCAGCTGTTGCCACAGGAAGTGGCGAATATGGGCTGCGTTCATTTATAACAGGCGCCTTGTGCTTTTCATGTTGTCTAGCTCCAGGCGCCAGCCGCTTATGCCTGTCGCGTCTAGAAGGCGCCTTTCGCTTTTCTTAAGTTACAGGAACAGTTTCTGTTTCAGAATCACTTTTCGTTACAACTTCCATAGCTACAGCGCCATGCTCTTCAATCTCAAGTAACCTTTCGAATGAAGCAATTGCGACTTCCACTTGCTTGTCATCCGGTTCTTTTGTCGTCAACAACTGGAGCCACAATCCAGGATACCCAAGATATTTTAGTACTGGAACGTTACGAAGCGAGTTTGTTAATTGTAAAACCTCGAAAGAAATACCAAGCACAACCGGAATAAGAAGAATGCGGTTCACAATGCGCAACCAAAATGGATCGGTCGGCACGAGGAAGTAAACAAACATCCCGACAATCACAGTAAATAGCATGAAACTACTACCGCAACGGAAATGAAGTCTCGATTGCGCTTGAACATTTTCGACTGTCATCGGTAAGTTATTCTCATATGCGTTGATTACTTTATGCTCAGCCCCGTGATATTGGAATACTCGTTTAATAAGGGGAGTCATCGAAATGAGCGAGACATACGTCAGTAACAAAATAAGTTTGAACAAACTTTCAAGTAAAATTTGGGCAGTTTTTCCTGGCGCAACAAATTGTAAAGCTTGTGCAAGAAAAACGGGGATAAGCGTGAAAACAAATTTCCCGAAAAGCAAAGATAACACTCCAACCGCGGCGACACCAAGAACCATCGCCAATTTTGAAGTCTCTTCTTCTTTCTCTATTTCTTCACCAGGCATTACATCGTACCGCTCACTCGAAAATGTTAAATGCCGCGATCCGACGCCAGCAGATTCGATTAATGCAACTATACCCCGAACGAATGGGATTTTTTTCAGTTTCATCCGGACACTATTCTTTTCTTTTGGTAGATGGAAGTAATCGATTGTATCGTCCTTCCGTCTAATTGCCGCCACAGTATGATTTTTACCGCCGAACATAACCCCTTCGACAAGTGCTTGACCCCCGTAAGCAGGAGGTTGTTGTTCTTTTCCCATACATTTACCCACGCTTTCTTTTATATCAACCAAATCCTATAATTCATTATACTAAAAAACGGCCATACACTCCACAATGATGTTTAAAATGTTCTGAACCTCCCGACACTTTGTACAGGAGGGATTTTCATGATTAATAAAACATTACTATGGACCGCGCTAGTAGGCGCTTTTTTTACGACAATTGCGCTTAAATTTCTGCAGTTATTTAATTTCATAAATTGGTCGCCTGTTGGCTGGGCAAAAAAGTGGCATTTGTTTCCGTCCGCCCATTTCACAATTAAATGGGCCTTGCTTTTTATGGCGCTAGTATTGTTATACGCTATTGTTTATTTTGCGGTTTCATTCACAACGTCAATTCCGCCATCTATTACAGCCTTAATTATCGGAGTTATCGTTGTTTTTGCGGTTGAATGGACGATTGGTTCACCGAAAACGCCCTTAGCTGCAATGAAATCCATATCACTACCATATTTCGCTTTAATGGCAATGGTTTTCAGGTTTATTACCGGAACGGCCGTTTTTATGAAGAAACTTTCGGGTGAAAGTGTAAAATGAGTTGCTACAAAAGAACGATATGATAAAATGGGATAGACAACGGTGAGGGGAATGGTGTGGCGATGAAGTTACTAATTCTGAACGGACCCAATCTTAATCGGCTCGGAAAGAGAGAGCCGGGTATTTATGGTGCAGAAACATTGGAAGACGTTGAACGCAAATTAGACAAGATTGCGTTGTTACATGGTGTTGAACTATCATTCTTCCAATCTAATTGGGAGGGTGCCTTAATCGACAAAATCCATGAAGCAGATGACGTTGGCCTGGATGGTATTGTCTTCAATCCAGGCGCGTTTACACATTATAGTATTGCTTTGCGTGATGCTGTCGCGTCTATTAATGTACCTGTCATCGAAATCCATATTTCGAACATACATAGCCGTGAACCGTTCAGAGAAACATCCGTTATTGCGCCAGTCTGTATCGGCCAGTTAGCTGGATTCGGCACTGCCGGATATGAACTCGCCTTCCACGCTTTCCTTCTCCGGGGAAAAGGGGTATGAAACTGTGAAATTGACAAAACTACGTGAACTGTTAACAGAACATGGCATTGACGCACTACTCGTTACGAACTCGTACAACCGTCGTTATATGACTGGCTTCACGGGGACAGCAGGGCTTGCTCTTATCTCGTCTGACGACGCAGTGTTCATTACAGATTTCCGTTATACTGAACAGGCGGAAAGAGAAATCAATGGCTTCCGGATCGTTCAGCATACGGCAACCATCATCGAAGAAGTGGCCGAGCAAGCAAAAAAAATGAAGCTTCGGACAATCGGTTTCGAAAAAGATGATCTGTCATTCGGTCTTTACGAACTATATAATGGAAAAGTCGAAGCGGAGCTTAAACCTGTTTCGGGCCTCGTTGAAAAACTGCGTATGGTAAAAACGGAAGATGAGTTAGCTATTTTGAAAAAAGCGGCTAAAATTGCAGATGATGCATTCACGCATATTTGTACATTCATCAAACCAGGCGTGACGGAACTCGAAGTGTCGAATGAACTGGAGTTTGCGATGCGTAAACAAGGGGCAACGTCATCTTCATTCTCAATTATCGTGGCGTCTGGCTTACGCGGTGCACTTCCGCACGGAGTTGCAACTGACAAAGTCATCGAATCGGGAGATTTTGTCACGCTCGACTTTGGCGCATTGTATGAAGGCTATATTTCAGATATCACGCGTACGGTCGCAGTCGGTGAACCTTCTGACAAACTGAAAGAAATTTACGCAGTGACTCTTGCAGCACAAGAACTTGCTTTAAAAGAGATCAAACCGGGTATGACTGGAATAGAAGCTGATGCAATTGCGCGCGACTATATAAAGTCTAAAGGCTATGGTGAAGCATTTGGTCATTCAACGGGACACGGTATAGGTCTTGAAGTGCATGAAGGACCGGGATTATCTTTCCGTTCTTCGACGGTACTTGAGCCGAATATGGTTGTTACAGTTGAGCCAGGTATCTATCTGCCTGGAATTGGCGGCGTCCGAATCGAAGATGACATCATTATGACGCAAAACGGTAATGAGCGTTTGACACATTCTACAAAAGAACTACTTATCTTATAATCTACTATTAATTGGAGGAATCATCTTGATTTCAGTAAACGACTTTAAAACAGGATTAACAATTGAATTTGACGGGGATATTTGGCGCGTAATGGATTTCCAACACGTTAAACCAGGTAAAGGCGCGGCGTTCGTTCGCTCGAAACTGCGTAACCTACGTTCAGGAAACGTCAATGAAAAAACGTTCCGCGCTGGAGAAAAAGTGGCGAAAGCGCAAATTGATAACCGTCGCATGCAATATTTGTATGCAAATGGAGACGATCATGTCTTTATGGATAACGAATCGTACGAACAGATTGAACTTCCAGAGAAGCAGATTGAAGACGAATTGAAGTTCCTAAAAGAAAATATGGAAGTTCACGTTATCATGTTTAAAGAGGAAGTACTTGGCGTTGAACTGCCTGTAACAGTCGTTCTTGAAGTTGCAGAAACGGAGCCGGGTATTAAAGGCGATACAGCGAGCGGTGGATCTAAGCCAGCTAAAATGGAAACTGGTGTTGTTGTACAAGTGCCATTCTTCATCAACATTGGCGATAAACTTATCATCAACACAGTGGAATCTGAATACGTTTCTCGCGCATAAAGAGGAACGCAGTTTAAGGCCGCCACGTCATGTGGCAACAACTGAATGACCTACAATCCTGTAGGCCTAAGCTTTAACGGCCGCTTAGACGCGACAGGCATAAGTCAGATAAAAGAAGGCAGTCTAAGTTGGCGACATCGTGTCGCAAAGACTGCATGACCTGCATCATGCAGGCCCAAGCGGTGTTCTTTACCCGGGAAGGATGTAGTTCAATCATTCCTAGCTGGACTGACTTATGATCCGAGCGTCTAGCCGGTGTAGCCTAGACAAAATCCAAAAACACCTTGCGTTCCCAATCGGAATGCAGGGTGTTTTTTGCATATGAGCTGATCCTTGCACATAGGATAGTGCAATGGGGGGAATACCGGATGGAACTAAATGATTTGCTACGCGTTGCCGGTATCGGATTAGTCATCGGTTTTCTGCATATCTTTTTCGAGCAGACTGATAGGAAAGAGTTTTCCTTTTTTCTTTTTTTCATCGCCTATATATATATCACTGCTGAAATGCTCCGCTTCCTGAAGATTTTCTTCACTGAAATCACGGAGTTTTTCCAGTGGCTGTCGATGTCAGTCTGATGTTAACATTAATTCAATTAATTGTAGTTTTCCTTATTCTCCTCCTCATTTCATTTGCTGTACCTAAATTGCAGCCACTTTTGTATGCATCTATTTTTTTCTATTTTCTATTCCACCTGCTAGTTACAATCGTCTTTCCATTTGGGAAATATTTTGTTGCCTTGTTTGAACCATTACCGGATCCATTTGCAAAATTATTGATTGGTAGTGCCATTCTGTTTTATGTCTCTGAGCTCATTGCAAAACATATCGAAGAGGCAGGATACGGCTCGCTTGCCGCAGTAGCTCATTTCGCTGTAAAAATTACCATACTGACTTTGTGGATGCAGCAGACGTCCGCATTAATCGAAATTCTCTCAAAACTCATTACAAAATGAACAGGCGGGGCATCCATGATTTCTTTTATAGAATCGATACTCGGAACCGTATTGTCAAGCTTTGTCATCATTATTATTGCTACGTTCATGGCATTGTTGGTGGATTTTTTATTCCCTTCATTTGCAAAGTGGACGAGGATGATTTTGATTTTTATTGTTGTAACGGTCGTGCTGCAACCGGCATTTGAACATCTGACTCTCATCCGTGATATTGCAAACTCGATATCGATGATGTTTATTTCTATTTATCCGATATTGACCGCCAGCATGGTTGCTGCGGGCGGAGCATTCAGTATGTTGAACTTTCAGCCGGCTATGTTGTTATTTGCAAATGGTGCAATTGTTCTCACGGAAAAAGTACTCATACCACTTTTATCTGCAGCACTAATCTTGGATCTTGTATCTAGGATACTTCCAGCCGTACCGTTTACAAAAATGGCGGATTTAATTCGGACGACCCTTCTCGGGACGGTTTCAGCCGTTGTTGCGGCATATTCCATTTTTATAACTGTGGGAGGCACGATGTCTTGGGCGCTCACTGGGCTAGCGAGCGAACCTATTAAAGAGTTAATACGTCAAAATGTACCTCTAATTGGTTCATTTATGACTGAAAGCATGGGGACGATTGGCCGCTATTCGTCGGGGGCGAGTGTTTTCGCAGGAGGTTGGCTTATATCGGCAATTTGGACTGTTGCACTCATTCCATCGTTTAAAACACTGCTTACCGCTTTTTTCTACAGATGGACTGCAGCACTCATCGAACCATTTGCGAATGAAGATATCACTGGGATTTTGGATGATATCGGAAGAACATTATTTGTGTTATGTGCGGTTTCCTTTTTAATCGCTTTTGCGTTTATCTATACTGCGCTTTTTTCAATAATCCTTGTGAAGTTGATTACTACGATGAAATGAGGCGGGGAATGGAGTCTTTTTAGCAGGTGTTCTGCTTATCACCCTTTTTGCTTCAACAATTATGTTGTTATTTCCAAATGAAACAGAAGAAAATTTCCTGCCAATTATTAAACTCGCGATGGGCATTTGGATGATTCAATCATTCTTCAAGATTTTTGGTCATAGCCTTCTATGAAACTGCATAAAATGATTCATTGATGACAGGTCGTACAAGCGGCACAATGAGCGGAAATGGTGATTATATGCACAAACCAACAAGGAAAACCCATACGATCCTCCTCGGAACGATTGTTATCCTGGTCATCATTTTCATCAATTCTAGTCTTGGTGTCATCGGGGGGGAGAAGGGAAAGAGGGAGGAGAGCGGGGAATTTGCAGCACTACAAGAGGCGCTGATGAAAATTGAAGGGATTGGGGAAATCTCGTTATATTTCCATTATGAAAATAGGGAGACCACTAATCAGTTATCCAATTACTTTTCAACGTCCACTGCATCGGCTAATAAGGGAAGTGAGCTACAAGGCGTACTTGTCGTTGCGGAAGGCGCGGAAGACTTGAAAATTCAGAGCAAATTATCGAAGATCTTGTCAACCGTCCTCCAGCTGCCCGAACATCGAATTGTCATCGCAAAAATGAATAATAGGGGGAACACTAATGAGAACGAATAAAAGAACAGTATGGTTTTTAACATTGCTTAGCCTAGTTGCAGTTATCTCCATCTATTACATCAAGGAAAAATCACCAATGCCGTTCGATGGAATCAACATTTTTAAAGACTCAGATAGTGCTGTACAACTGGTCGAAAAAATGAGTGATACAGAAAAAACAGCACCAGTCTTCGCTGAGGCCGTTGTATTCGAAGAAATGCGAATGACGGTACGTGATGAACGAAGTAAAACCGGGGAGCAACTGATGTCTAAAATATTATCGTCTGATTTAACAGCCGAACAAAAAAACGAAGTGTACGAAGAAATGGGTCAGCTGAATAAACGTGCATCAGCTGAGGCACTGATGGAATTACAAATTATAGCGATGGGATATCCTGAAGCATTTGTCTACAATGAAGACGGAGAAGTGAAAATTACTGTCCTTTCCCAGGAAGGCCATTCAGCTAAAATGGCGGAAGAAATTACTCATTACGTCATGACAAGTTGGAAAGATGCAAAAGCAGTGGATATTACTTTCACTGGTGACGCGGAATGAGTACGGAAAATGAAGGCCCTAAATAGGGTCTTTTTTTTATTGCATAGGAAATTATAAAATCTCGTACTGTGGATAAGTTGTAACTTAAAGATTTTACGTCTAGCCCCTGGGCCCACACGACGTGGGTCATGCAGCTATTGCGACAGGATGTCGCGATCCTAAGCTGCCTTCCTCTGTCGCTGGAGGCCTGTGGGTAAAGGCAAAGAGCGCCTTTATCTACAGGCCTCCAGCGCTTGTCGGGGCTGAACAAGCGCTTATGCTTTTGTTCTTTTACAGCAAACTTTAATGTAAATAACCATTATCTATTTCAATATGGGACGAAAACAGCTAAAATAGTTAAAGAACCTAATTATAATGGAGTCAGGAGAATCGATCATGCTAAAAATTCAAGAAATCCGTGAAATTATTAAACTAATTGATCAATCTTCAATTGAAAAATTTACTTATGAATCAGATGGTGCAAAACTCGTATTAAAAAAAGGTAGTGGTGCACAAGCTGCAGTAGCTTCAACAGTTGTCGAACAAGAACAACCTGTTCAGCAGGGGATTTCTGCTGTGCAAGTTCAGCGAACAGTAGAAATCGATACACCTCAGCAGGTAACACCAGTGGCACCTGTTGCTGAAGTAAAAGTGGAAGATCCATCGCTGCACAAAATTACATCACCGATGGTTGGAACGTTCTATTCAGCATCTTCCCCGGATATTCCAGCATATGTACAAAAAGGTGACAGTGTGAAGCCAGAAGCTATCGTATGCATCGTAGAAGCGATGAAGCTATTCAATGAAATTGAAGCGGAAGTTTCAGGGGAAATCGTCGAGATTCTCGTGAAAGATGGACAGCTCGTTGAATACGGACAGCCTCTCTTCCTTGTAAGAGCTAATTAAGGAGGAATGAAAAAATGAAAAAAGTTTTAATAGCTAACCGTGGTGAAATTGCCGTACGTATCATCAGGGCTTGTAAAGAACTTGGTATTAAAACGGTTGCGGTTTATTCAGAAGCTGATCAGGAAGCTCTTCACGTCGAATTAGCAGATGAAGCTTATTGTGTCGGTCCAAAATTATCTAAAGACAGCTACCTAAACTTTTCAAATATCATCAGTGTTGCAAAATTAACTGGTTGCGACGGAATTCATCCGGGATATGGTTTCCTAGCAGAAAATGCAAGTTTTGCCGAACTGTGTGAAGAGGTCAATATCGAATTTATCGGACCTACTTCTGACAATATTTCTCGGATGGGTACGAAAGACGTAGCACGCGAAACAATGCGAGAAGCAGGTGTGCCAATTGTTCCAGGTTCTACTGGAATCGTTGCTGATGAACAAGATGGTCTTCGAATCGCTGAAGAAATTGGTTTTCCAGTTATCATCAAAGCCACAGCAGGCGGTGGGGGTAAAGGGATTCGTGTTGCGAGGGATGCTGCTGAGTTAATCAATGGCATCAAAATCACCCAAAAAGAGGCTGCAGCTGCTTTTGGCAATCCTGGCGTTTACCTTGAGAAGTTTATTGAAGTGTTCCGTCATATAGAGGTTCAAATACTTGCTGACAAACATGGTAATACAATTCATCTCGGAGAACGTGACTGTTCGATTCAACGCAGGATGCAAAAGCTTGTTGAAGAAGGACCATCACCGGCCCTAACACCAGAACTAAGATTGGCAGTAGGCGATGCAGCGGTCAAAGCGGCAGAAGCCGTCAATTATGAGGGTGCTGGAACGGTTGAATTCATTTTCGATCATATTAATCAAAAGTTCTACTTCATGGAAATGAATACGCGAATCCAAGTAGAGCACACGATTACAGAAATGATTACAGGTATTGACTTGGTACAACAGCAACTGAAAATCGCGTCGGGTGAAAAACTAGCTTATCGCCAAGAAGATATTAAAATCAATGGCTGGTCAATCGAATGTCGCATCAACGCAGAAAACCCATCGAAAAACTTTATGCCTTCACCGGGGAAAGTAACCATGTATATGCCTCCAGGCGGGTTTGGCGTTCGTGTAGATTCGGCCATGTATACGGGCTATTCAATCCCGCCGTATTACGATTCAATGGTTGCGAAACTCATTGTACATGCGGATACAAGGGATGAAGCAGTAGCTAGGATGAAACGGGCACTTGATGAATTTATCATCGAGGGTGTCGAAACAACCATCCCGTTCCACTTAAGACTTATGGACAACGAAGTCTTCAAATCAGGCGATTTCGATACGAAATTTCTTGAAAAATATTCGATTATGAGCTGATAGGGAGGGGACTTGGAATGACTGACAAAACAATTCCTACATTCGTCGGAATGGCTCCGGCGGGGGATGGTGAGCTTGGACTAGTCCAGCTTGCTCCCGAAGTTCTTGAAGTGATTATCGGAATTGCAACGACGGAAGTTAAAGGCGTCGCGAATACTAGAGGAAACTTTGCTACAGGAGTCGCGGAAAAATTTGGTAAAATGAACTATGGTAAAGGGGTCAAAACGGAATGGTCTGAAGATGGCTTGGCGATTGACGTCTATTGCGTTGTCGAATATGGCTACTCTGTACCTGCTATTGCCGCGGATATCCAAAAGCAAGTTCGTCATGCAATTTTCCACATGACTTCCCTTGAAACGAAAGAAGTCAATGTCCATATTACAGGGATCCAGTTTGAGGCTGGAGCGGAAACGGTATGATCTGAAAAGCATCGTCCAGCCGGATGATGCTTTTCAACTTGTCTTACTGTATCCGGCAACCTGTTTATGCTATGATAATGCCCTAGAGATACGGTAGTGGAGGAGAATAAGAAGATGAAGCGAAAAGAAGCACGTGAAAAAGCAGTACAAACCCTTTTTCAACTTGATAATACAGAATTGAGTTTAGATGAAGCTATTAACTACATTATTGAAGAACCGGCAAACCGCTTCTATGAACAGCTTGTGCGGGGAACTGTGCAAAATAAAGAAGCAATAGATGAGGTCCTCACAGGTAAGCTAGAACACTGGTCATTGGATCGTCTTCCGAAAATTGAACGGACCGTTTTGAGAATTGCAGTTTATGAATTGCTGTTCAATGAAGAAGTACCACACAGAGTGGTCTTGAATGAGGCAATCGAGCTATGTAAAACATTCGGCGATGAAAAATCTGGCCGTTTTGTGAACGGTGTACTATCGAAGTTTGAAGAAAAATAATATAAACCATTTTGGGGGTATCAGGATGACTGGAAAACTGATTGATGGAAAAGCAATTGGACAAGAAATCAGAGACGAAATCAAGGAAAGAGTAACTGCGTTGAAAGTGCATGGTTGTCAACCGGGGCTTGCAGTCGTCCTTGTAGGTGAGAATCAGGCTTCCCGTACATATGTTAGGAACAAGCAGAAATCAAGTTCGGAAGTGGGCATGAAATCTGAACTGATTGAACTTCCAGTCACGGTATCCGAAAAAGAGTTACTCGATCATGTTACACGGTTGAATAATGATGATTCAATTCATGGTATTCTGGTTCAGCTTCCATTACCTGACCATATCGACGAAAATCTTGTCATCCGTGCAATTGATCCGACAAAAGACGTAGATGGATTCCATCCGGAAAACGTTGGGAAAATGATTATTGGTCAAAAAGCATTCCTATCATGCACACCATACGGTATCATCAAACTTCTCGAACGGACAGGTACTGAAATAAGCGGTAAGCATGCTGTTATCGTTGGTCGCAGTAACATTGTCGGAAAACCGATGGGCCAATTGCTATTGCAGCGTGATGCTACAGTCACGTACTGCCACTCTAAAACGAAGGATTTAGCCTCATTTACAAAACAGGCTGATATTCTAATTGTCGCAATTGGCAAGACAAAGTTTATTACAGATAAGCACATTAAAGAAGGTGCTGTCGTGATAGATGTTGGCATGAACCGCGATGAGAATGGTAAATTATGCGGGGACGTTGATTTCGAATCGGCAAAAACGAAAGCTTCAGCTATTACACCGGTTCCAGGTGGGGTAGGTCCAATGACGATTACGATGTTACTGAAAAATACACTTCATAGTGCAGAAAAAGCTTCTGCAGAAGGCAAATGTTCACAAATACTATAAAAAATTGGACGGACGCTGTTTTTCTTAGAAAAGACAGCGTTTCTATACGTCAAGAATCGGGAGGCGGGACTGTTGGCCGGGAACCCACACTTGTCTGTACAAGCATTAACAAAATACATTAAACGGAAGTTCGATGCGGATCCCCATTTGCGCAATGTGTTTGTCAAAGGCGAACTGTCGAACGTTAAAAGTCATCCGAGCGGACATATTTATTTCACCTTGAAAGATGAAAAAAGTAGGATCCAGTCAGCGATGTTCCGTTCAAGCGCATCCAGTCTCAAATTTAAGCCTGAAAACGGCATGAACGTACTGATTACAGGTGATGTAACCGTTTTTGAAACGAGCGGAAACTATCAATTATATGTCCAATCAATGCAACCTGATGGTATCGGTGCGCTGTATCTTGCATTTGAACAATTGAAGGAAAGTCTAGGGAAAGAAGGTCTATTCGATACACGCTTTAAAAGACCGTTGCCTTCGTTTCCAACTAAAATTGGTGTAGTTACGGCGCAATCAGGTGCCGCAATCCAAGATATTTGCTCAACAATTGAAAGGCGTTACCCACTTGCGGAAATCATTTTATTTCCTGCGATTGTACAGGGAGCGCAAGCAGCACCTTCCATCGTTAAATCAATCGAACAGGCAGATACATATGGCTCCATCGATGTGCTCATCGTTGGACGTGGCGGAGGTTCCATCGAAGACCTGTGGGCGTTCAATGAAGAATCGGTCGCACGGGCAATCTTTTCATGCCGAATTCCGGTTATTAGCGCTGTCGGGCATGAAACCGACACGACAATTGCCGATTTTGTCTCTGACAGAAGAGCGCCTACGCCTACTGCTGCTGCTGAAATGGCCGTTCCAGCTCGTGATGAGTTGTTTGAAAGGCTATTGGACCGAAAACGTGCCATTTATAAATCCCTTTCCAATCAAATAAAAAATGAACGCAAACGTCTAACAAGTCTACAAACATCCTACCCACTTCAATTTCCAGAGCGTCTTTATCGCCCATTCACTGAAAGATTGATTGGACTTGAAGGCAGACTCTTTCGAAGTGGACAAGATATTACGGGATACCGTTTATCCCAGCACCAACGATTGAGTAGTATGCTGTCCACTTTCTCACCTGAACAGCGAATCAAAGAAGGACACAGGAATGTTGCGGCACTGACGGATCGTCTAACACGGGGAGTTCATCAAGATGTCCGCATCCAGAGTGATCGTTTCCATGCATCTGTACGTATGCTGAAAGCACTTAACCCACTGACTATTATGGAACGTGGGTATTCGATTGTTTATCAGAACAACGAAGTTGCCAATTCTGCCAAATCACTAGAGGTTGGTGGAAACATTCAAATACGTTTGCAAGACGGAACCGCGGAAGCAACGGTCCAAACAATTACAATGAACGAAGGGGAGGAAATTTAATTGGGAAAAGAGCCAATCCGCTTTGAAGAAGCAATGCTTAACTTAGAGGAAGTCGTCCAGAAGCTTGAAACAGGCGACGTACCACTGGAGGATGCGATCACACTTTACAAAAAAGGGATGGAACTATCCGCTTATTGCCACGGGAAATTACAGGATGCTGAAAAACAGCTCATTTCCATTATCGACAAAGATGGCAACAAAACTGAGTTTGATCCGACAAAAGGTTCCGAGTCGAATGCATAATGAATTGCAACGATTTATCACAGAAAAACTACCTATTATCGATACGAAACTAAATAGCCTGCTTGTGAACACAAATGTATCTGAAACATTGAAATCCTCGATGGCCTATTCAATCAATGCCGGCGGTAAAAGGATCCGGCCACTCCTTGTTCTAGCCACGCTCGAAGATCTTGGTGCCGAATCAGAAGATGCCTTGACGGTAGCTTGCGCTGCTGAATTGCTACATACGTATTCACTTATTCACGACGATTTGCCTTGTATGGATGATGACGATTTTAGGCGAGGTAAACCGACGAACCACATCGTTTACGGAGAAGGTGTTGCTGTACTTGCAGGTGATGCGCTACAGACACTGGCATTCGGAAGTTTAACTCATTTGGTAGATACATCCCCACAAGACACTCTACGAATCATCCGTTTACTGTCGGAGGCTTCTGGGGCAACTGGGATGGTCGGCGGCCAAATGCTTGATATTGAAGGTGAGACGCAAAGGTTGTCTCTATTAGAACTCGAAACGATACATGTGAATAAAACAGGGGCTCTCTTGTCATTTTGTATCGGGGCCGGTGCAATCCTAGCAGGTTTAGATGAAGATAGGTCTGCGAAGTTAAAAGACTTTGCGTACCATATTGGACTCGCGTTTCAAATACAGGACGATATTCTAGATATCACGTCTACAACGGAAGAACTTGGAAAGTCTGTAGGGAGCGATGCAATAAGTGAGAAGTCGACGTACCCATCACTATTGGGTCTAGAAGGTGCAAGGGCACGTCTAGCAGCCCATCACCAATCCGCAAGAGATTCCCTTACGTTTTTGGAATCAGAGCATCCATTCCTTGGATTATTTGCGGATTACATCGTAGAACGAAAGTCGTAAAGTGCAACAAATTGTTGCCCTGGTCGTCCTTATTGATATAATGTAGGCAGTTCAGTATTATCCGTGGCAACTATTATGTGAAGGTGTGTGATCATGATGGAAATTACAGAAATTACGAATCCATCTTTTATTAAAAAACTCGATAGGGATCAGATGGTGGAATTAGCAGAAGAAATTCGGAAATTCCTTATTGAGAAGTTATCTGTTACAGGTGGCCATATAGGGCCTAATCTCGGTGTAGTTGAACTGACACTCGCCTTGCATAGACATTTCAATAGTCCTGATGATAAAATCATTTGGGATGTCGGCCACCAAGCATATGTCCATAAAATTTTAACAGGACGTGCAGGTGATTTCGATACGCTTAGGCAATTCAAAGGTTTATGTGGATTCCCGAAACGTATTGAAAGTGATCATGATGTATGGGAAACAGGTCACAGTTCCACTTCACTGTCTGCAGCTATGGGGATGGCAGCTGCACGAGATGTCAAGGGCGATTCGAATTATGTAATACCAGTCATCGGAGACGGTGCGCTGACAGGCGGTATGGCACTTGAAGCACTTAATCATATCGGTCACGCAAAGACGAACATGATTGTTATTTTGAATGACAATGAAATGTCAATTGCTCCAAATGTCGGTGCACTTCATGCGGTCCTCGGAAAACTAAGAACTGCGGGTAAATATAATAGTGCAAAAGATGAACTTGAATATATTTTGAAGAAAATCCCAGCTATTGGTGGCAAACTCGCTACCGCCGCGGAGCGCGTGAAAGATAGTTTGAAATATCTTCTCGTTTCGGGCGTTTTTTTCGAAGAGTTGGGCTTTACCTATCTTGGGCCGATTGATGGGCATGATTTCAATGATCTTGAACGTAATATTCAATACGCCAAAAAGATGGATGGGCCTGTCTTACTTCATGTTATTACGAAAAAAGGCAAGGGATATAGCCCTGCCGAGGACGATAAAATCGGTACATGGCATGGAACAGGGCCTTATAAAATCGAAACAGGGGATTTTGTCAAGTCTTCCTCTTTAGCCCCATCATGGAGTGGACTTGTAGCGGGTACGGTTCAAAAAATTGCACGTGAAGATAGACGCATCGTTGCAATAACGCCGGCAATGCCTGTTGGTTCGAAACTGGAATCATTTGCAGCGGAATTCCCGGATCGTTTCTTTGATGTTGGTATTGCTGAGCAGCATGCAACGACGATGGCAGCAGGTCTTGCAACGCAAGGGATGAAACCGTTCTTAGCAATCTATTCGACATTTATGCAACGGGCTTACGATCAGATGCTTCATGATGTTTCCAGACAAAACTTAAATGTCTTTATCGGTATTGACCGTGCTGGCCTAGTAGGGGCAGACGGTGAAACGCATCAAGGTGTCTTCGATATTGCCTTCTTAAGACATATGCCGAATATGGTTATTATGATGCCGAAAGATGAAAATGAAGGTCAGCATATGGTGAAAACGGCGATAGATTATGATGAAGGTCCAATAGTGATGCGTTATCCGAGAGGAAATGGACTTGGTGTACCTATGGATGAAACATTACGTCCAATCCCAATCGGTTCATGGGAAGTGCTACGTGAAGGTCATGATGGTGTCATTTTGACGTTCGGAACGACAATCCCGATGGCACTTGAAGCTGCCAACCTATTATTTACTAAAGGGATTCAGGTGAAAGTTGTCAATGCAAGATTCATCAAACCACTTGATACTGCAATGTTAGACATGATTTTCGCAACTGGAATGCCGATTATTACAGTTGAAGAGGCAGTTCTCGCCGGCGGTTTCGGCAGTGCTGTACTTGAGTATGCACATGATACACTTAGGACTGCCGTGCCGATTAGACGGATGGGCATTCCGGATCATTTCATTGAACATGGAAATGTTGATGAACTGCTTGCAGAAATCGGTATGACTGCAGGTCATCTAGTCGAGAATATGGAATCATTTATTAAAATGCAAGCAGTGGAAAGGGAACAAGTATGACAAATCGAATACCGAAAGAGCGAGTAGATGTCCTCCTGGTCGCGCGTGGTCTCTTTGAAACAAGGGAACAAGCAAAGCGCTCCATTATGGCGGGCATCATCTTTACCGCTGAAACAAGGCTAGATAAACCAGGTGAAAAAATATTTGTAGATGCACCGCTTGTGGTTAAAGGGTCGAAACTGAAATATGTCAGTCGAGGTGGCCTGAAGCTTGAAAAAGCACTTGAGCAGTTTGATGCTGACGTTAACGGCAAAATTGTACTGGATATCGGTTCATCAACGGGTGGTTTCACAGATTGTGCACTGCAAAATGGCGCGTCACATTGCTACGCGCTTGATGTTGGGTACAATCAGCTGGCATGGAAAATACGTCAGGATCCACGCGTAACTGTAATGGAAAGAACAAACTTTAGACACGCGACACCAGAACTTTTCACCGAAGGTATACCGCAATTTGCAACAATCGATGTATCCTTCATCTCATTGACGCTTATCCTGCCTGCGTTAAAGCGCATTATTGCGGACGGCGGCGATGTCATGGTCCTTGTGAAGCCGCAATTTGAGGCTGGAAAAGGAAAGGTAGGAAAAAAAGGTGTTGTTAGGGAAAAGTCCATTCACCTTGAAGTTTTAAGAAAAATCGCTGATGCATCCATAAAAGAAGGATTCAGTCTTCGCGGGATTTCATATTCTCCGGTCACTGGTGGGGAAGGGAATATTGAGTTTCTATTCCACCTGACTTCTGAAGACGATGCTTTGACATTATTTGACGATGTTTCATTCGACAACCTTGTCGAAGAGGCGTACAAGGAACTGCAATAGCACGCATTAATTTGCGTGCTATTCTTGTTGGATGAAATAATGGGTGGTAGAGTATGAAGTAAGATATTATTATGGTATGGGAGTGATTAGTTTGAATAAAGGGCATAGGCAAATTCGTATTCGGGATATTATATCGAATTTTGAAATAGAAACACAAGACCAACTCGTAGATAGCTTAAAAGAAGCAGGTGTAGACGTGACGCAAGCGACCGTTTCACGTGATATAAAAGAAATGCATCTTATTAAGGTCCCTTTGTCTGATGGTAGTTATAAATACAGCTTACCACCCGTACATAAGTACAACACAGAACAAAAACTTCACCGTATGCTGACTGATGCCTTTGTCAGTATTGATGCAGCAGGTCATTTTATTGTTTTGAAAACGCTTCCTGGAAATGCACAAGCAGTCGGTTCTTTAATGGATCATCTCGGATGGGATGAAATACTTGGAACCATTTGTGGCGACGATACAAGTCTGATTATTTGTCGTGATGAATCACTGACTGTAGTAGTAAAAGAAAAACTGTTGGCGATGCTCTGAAAGAGGTGAAAGCAATTGTTACGTGAAATCTCCATAAAAAACTTTGCAATCATTGAACACCTTGAAATAACATTTGACGAAGGCCTAACCGTATTAACTGGAGAAACAGGCGCAGGGAAATCGATTATTATCGATGCTGTCCAACTGCTGGCAGGTGGAAGAGGATCACAGGAATTTATCCGTCATGGAGCAACAAAAGCCGAACTGGAAGGGCTTTTCACTATTGAAGAAGAAGCGCATCCGATTATTGCTCAATTAGCTGAATTCGGTATTGATGCACAGGATGGCGTCGTTATTTTGCGACGCGATTTGAATTCGAATGGTAAAACGGTTTGCCGTGTCAATGGGAAGCTCGTGACAATTGCAATCTTGAGAGAAATTGGTTCTCAGTTGATTGACATACATGGTCAACATGAAAACCAAGAATTAATGCATGAAAGAAGTCATATTCATTTACTCGATCATTTTGCGGGTGAGAAACTGGGACATGCTACTGAAAATTATTCCGAACTGTATGAGAGTTACCGAAAATTGAAACGGAAGCTTGAAAAGGCAGATGATAATGAGCAGCAAGTTGCACAACGTATTGATTTGTATTCATTCCAGCTGAAAGAAATAAATGCGGCCGCACTTGTCATTGGTGAAGAGGACCAACTCGAAGCAGAAAAACAAAAACTTCAAAACTTCAATCGATTATTTGAGCGATTAAATACTGCATATGTGTCAATCAGTGGGGATACACATGCGCTTGACTGGGTAGGTTCAGCGATGAGTGATATGGAGGATGCAGCTTCGGTCGATAAAACCTTGAAGCTGCATGCTGAAACGATTGCAACGAGTTTCTATACCTTGCAAGATACTGCACACGAGCTCAAAAGTATACTTGATGATATGGAGTTTGATCCTACAAGACTCGAAGTAGTTGAAGAGCGCCTAGCCCTCCACATTTCCCTGAAAAGGAAGTACGGCAAAACAATTGAAGACATTCTTATGCATCGCGATAAAATCACAGAGGAACTTGAAAATTTAGTAAGCAGGGATGAACGTCTTTTTGCTGAGCAGGAAAAACTTGCGCAGCTTCTTCAGGACTTAGAAATCGAAGCAGAAGAGTTATCAATTATTCGCCAAAAGTCGTCTATTCAATTAGAAGATGCAATTATGGAACAGCTGGAGCAACTTCATATGGGTAAAGCCTCATTTAAAGTGGATATAACTCGAAAAGCAGCGGGTACTTTCGATTCAAACGGATATGATGATGTGAACTTCTTGATCTCGACGAACGTTGGGGAACCGTTGAAACCACTTGTAAAAGTAGCTTCGGGCGGTGAAATTTCCCGCATAATGTTAGCAATAAAGACAATATTCTCTAAACATCAAGGTGTTACTTCACTTATTTTTGACGAAGTGGATACGGGTGTGAGCGGAAGGGTTGCACAAGCAATTGCGGAAAAAATAGCAATAATCGCAACAGATTCCCAAGTGCTTTGTATTTCTCATTTACCGCAAGTTGCCGCAATGGCCGATCATCATTACCTCATTAAAAAAAATGTAATAAGTGACAGGACGATGACGGAAATTCATGATGTCATCGAATCAGATAGGACTGAAGAATTGTCTAGGATGTTGTCTGGAGCTGAAACTACGCCATTAACATTAAAGCATGCGGAAGAGTTGTTGACATTGGCCGCAGAACGTAAGAAATCGTTTAGATAATCACTTAACGTGCATACTACAGTATGCACGTTTTTTTTATTTTTTTACTTATTGTCACAAATTGCAATGAAATTAATGTTCGTTCCACTTTTGCTTTATTTACCCTTTCATAACATTCCTCTGAACGGACATACCAACAGTATCTTATTAAGGGAGGTGAAATATGGGATGGAGTAGACAGTTTAAGTTGGCCGTTTCGTTTTCTGTGCTTTTACTTGTCGTGCCATTCTCTACAGATGCAGCATTTGCAAAAGACGGAACGCTGATACCGATGGGGCAGTCGATTGGTATTAAGATGGATTTGTCGGGCGTCTACATCACTAATGATGTCATGATCAGTAAAGATAACTGGTTGAAGGCAGGTGATCTAATCGGACAATTAGACAATGTAGCAGTCAGTACACTTCACGAGTACGAAAAAGTATCAACCTCGATGCGTGACAAGAAAGAAATCGTATTGCAGGTCATCCGAGACGGGGGAAATAGTCAGGTTCTAGCAGACGGCGAGGCGATGAAACGTCTCCTTCCATTCCTGAAAGATCGAACAGAAGGGACAGGGACCTTGACGTATGTCGACCCGGACAAAGGGACATACGGTGCACTCGGTCATCAGATCATCGACAGTGCATTGAAATCACCACCTTCGTTCAGAACAGGAGCGATTTATCTTTCGGAAATCGATCAAATTAAAAAAAGTGTACCCGGAATTCCAGGTTATAAAATTTCAACGATTGTCGATGACGATGATTTTTTAGGGACGATTCGAATAAATGGTCTTTATGGCATTTTTGGATCGTGGAACAGTGATTCTAAGGAAGTGTTAGCCGAACCTTTAACGATTATGCAGCCAGCAGAAGTAAAAGTAGGCGCTGCTGTAATTTACACAACGATTAAAGGAACAGAAGTTGAATCATTTTCCATTCGAATTACAGAAGTAGAACATGACCAGTTCCATTTCGTATTAACAGATCCCAAATTGCTCGAAGCGACGGGGGGTATATTACAAGGGATGAGTGGAAGCCCTGTTATCCAAAATGGACAATTTGCAGGTGCAGTAACGCATATGTTTGTCGATGATCCCAAAAAAGGTGCTGCCCTTTTTCTGGAGAAAATGCGTAGCGGGGAAAATTAATAAAAGGGCCAACTCGAACAATGAGTTGGCCCTTTTGTCCTGTCGTGTTAAGCTTATCGAGAACGATTCGACAAACGCTTATAAAAGAATGGAATTGGTCGAAGTTTAGGGAAACCATATGTCAGAAGTTTCATTTTTGTTAAATAAAAGAGGGTTACTACACTATTCGTCGAAATTTCCCTTGTGTAGTTAAGAGAATGTTGCTAATGTTTAGGGAAAGAAGTCGTCATAAACGTACAAGGGGGAAACGGGAATGGATAAACTGAAAGTCGCGATTGCTGATGATAACAAGGAACTTGTGAGGACAATGATAACATACTTTGAAAGGCATCCTGAAATCGAAGTCATTTGGACGGCGCATAACGGGAAAGTATGTCTGTCGATGTTAGAAGAAAAAAAGCCGGATGTCTTATTACTTGATATCATCATGCCACATCTTGACGGAATTGCGGTTTTGGAAACGTTGAGTGGAAATGCACAAACTGCCGATGTGCATATAATTATGTTGACGGCATTTGGGCAGGAAGATGTAATGACACAAGCTGCGAGTCTAGGGGCTTCCTATTTCATGCTTAAACCGTTTGAATTCGACCGACTTGCAAACCAGATATTCCAAGTAGCAGGAACAAGAAAACCAATCGTTCCGATAGCTCAAGCTAGCGGAGAGTATGCGCCAGGAACAGTAAGCCAAAAAGTGCTGGATACTACAATTACAGCAATTATTAAAGAGATTGGTGTACCTGCTCATATAAAAGGTTATGCCTTCATTCGTGAAGCGATTCAAATGGTTTACACGGACGTCGATTTGCTTGGTTCAGTGACGAAAGTACTTTATCCCGAGATCGCAAAAAAATACAATACGACAGCATCCCGTGTCGAGCGTGCAATTCGCCACGCAATTGAAGTCGCATGGAACCGTGGCAATTACGACGTCATTTCAAAAATGTTTGGCTACACAGTGCACCATTTGAAAAGCAAACCAACAAATTCAGAATTCATCGCAATGATCGCAGATAAGATTCGTCTTGAGCATATGGCGAGCTGATTATTGGTATGAAAGGGTTTTCATGAGCTACTAAGCCAACCTATTTTCAGGATTTATACTAAACTTCAATATCTATTCCTATAAACTCCGACTCAACAAGCCGACTAATTTTTAGATTAGTTGGTTTTTTTAAGTCCAGAAAGAAGTATATCTATTTTAGTTAGCAAACAGCAAAAGAGTTAAAGTGTAATTCATCTCCCACTATAAATCATCAATTACAAAGAGAATCCCCTCTTCCTGACTAAAGGTGTTGCTGAATGGATTGATTACACAGGAAGAGATGGATAGTTATTGAATTCGGTTGATGAAGACGAAAAGCTGACACATACATTATATTCATTAAGTTAGAATCGTGAAATGTGATTCCTAACTGAAAGCGCAGATGAAAAAGTAACTATATACAACGTATATATTGAAGGTTGAACTTTTATTTGTCGATCAATTATATAAATGAACAGAAATAGGCGCACGGAGTCATACGAGGACTCTGTGTGTTCTTTCTGTATTAATATTATTATGCTAATTCAACTTTTATTCGAAGTATCTTAAAGTGGATTCTGTGAGCTTTTAAATGAAGGATGTATATCATATGGGGAAAATGACAGCAGAAGAAATGTTAAAGATGACTGAGGAATTAAAAAGGTAAGAAAAGGAGCCAAATAACTAAAGACAGGATATAGAAGAACTACGCTAAGGCTCATTCAAAGGAAGTTCTTCTATACAAAGAGGATATTTGTCTAAAGAGATTTAAGAGCGCCTTTGTGACCGGTTATTAATCTGCTGAAAACGGATTGTGTTCATTTGGTTGGTGTGGTAGATCACTCAATACAGGCGAGAAGACTAAGCCTACTTTTTTATTTCCAATTGGAGGCTATCTATTCGTATATATTGATGATAAAATCGAGTTTGAATAGACCAACTAATTTTATAAATAGTACAATAAACTTTCTGCTTTTTGAGTAGGTATAGAAGAAATTGAAGTTGATATAACAACTTTTATAAAGTCTAATTCTAAAATAGGTAAAACATGTTCAGAATTCATCGCAATGAAAGCGGATAAAATTTGTATTGAGCATATGGCGAGCTGATTGAAAAAGACCTAGTTGTGATAATAGCTACGCCTACTCTTCGAATCTATTTTCGTGTGGTAGGCTTTTTTTAACTGAAAGTTAATTAATCTGACAAATCGGTTTGGGATGCTCTATAATGTGTAAGAGAGAAAGGATGAAGCGTCAGTGTTAGTTCAAAATGAGTTTTTCGATCTTTTAGTACGAGAGGAAAAAGTGATATTGCGCACCAAGAAGAATGGTTTTCCACTTAAATCGTTCGATGCAATAACGCGTGAACATCCGCGTTTAAAAATCATTTCATTCCCAGTTTTAAGGAAAGCGCTTACAGAAGTAGAAGCAGAACATATAATAGGCAATTGGATTCCAACTATAGAAGTTGCTATCGCTGCTGATAAAATGACCGCTCAACTTTACATAAATGTGTCAACCAAGGAATTTGAAGAAAATAAACAATCAATCCTAAATCAGGCTGAAAAAGTGCTTGATGATACCGGGGTGATTTACGGCAGGACAATTTTGCAAGATGAGCCGTTTAAACCGGGTGAATCGATTATAGCGGCTTTAGGAAGAAAGCCGCAAAAAGGTGAAGATGCGGTCGTATCATATATAGAAATACCAGAAAGAAGACCGATGATCCGTGAAGACGGCTCTGCTGATTATTTTGAAATGAATTTCGTTACGCCCATCAAGCAAGGCGATTGGCTTGGCGAAAAAACATCGCCACAAGAGGGCATCGACGGTAAGGATGTTTTAGGTAACGATCTCGCTGCACGGCGTGGCGAAGATGCGAAAATTTACTTTGACACGAAGTCAGTGGCTGACGAACAAGAAGCGGACAGAGTAGTGCTAAAGGCGTCACACGGTGGGGCCTTGGAAAGCATTGATGGTGTCATTAGTGTTGGGAAGCAATTAATTATCAGTGGTAATGTCGGACCTGAAACGGGCTCGATTAAATTTGACGGATCAGTTGCTGTATATGGAACAGTCCTTGCAGGATACTCGGTTAATGCGACTGGGGATATTTCTGTAGAAGGAAATGAAGGTATCACAAATGCGAAGGAAATTCAGTCATCTGAGGGAGACATCTACATAAAAGGTGGGATTTTCGGGGGCGGATTGACGATTGTCGAAGCACAAGGGAATATTTTTGTTAAACACGCGAATAATTGCAAACTGTATGGGAAAGAAGTACATGTCGGCTTATATTTACTTGGCACAGAAGTTATCGCAGAATCTGTATTTATCGATAAAAATCAGGGTAAAATTATTGGCGGGGAAATTAAGGCGCTTTATAAAATTGAATGTGCATTTGCAGGTAATAGTCACGAACGAAAGACAATCCTTAATGCGAAGGGGATTGACAAGGAAGTAATGTATATGGAAGTTCAAGAAATGGCTAAAAGTTTGAAAGAACGCCAAGGAATCATCGAAAAGCTTGAGCAACATGCTCTCCCATTTAGGAATAGTGGAAGTCTTATGAAGGGGTCACAAGCGGAAGCATATGAAAAAATATTGGCAACGATTGAATCGAACAGAGATGCTATAGTTGAACTTGATAAAGAAATTCAACTTGGGTTGCGTAAAATTAAGCAATCAGTTCCCGCTCAGATTGAAGTGACAAAAGAAGCGTATCCGGGTACAATCATTCTAATTGGATCCAAGTCGTCTACGCTTCATAGTGGGACAAAAGGCATTTTTGAAATCATTGATGGTGTCTTGAATGTCTAATCCGACCGTTTTTGCACATCGGGGCTCATCAGGTATCCGCTTTGAAAATACAATGAAAGCATTTGAGAAGGCCGTCGATCAAGGTGCTGGCGGCATCGAATTAGATGTGCAATTGACAGAAGATGGAGTGCCGTTCGTCATCCATGACCCAGGGCTCCTAAGGCTTGCTGGTATTCGGAAAATGATTTCATCTATGACGAGTACAGAACTCACAAGAATTCGTGTGGGAAGAAGATACAGACGGTTATTCTGCGGGCACTGTATTCCGACATTGATAGAGGCGGTGTCATTTTGCGAAAAGAACAATTTAGCTCTCAATGTTGAATTGAAAGAAACTGTTTCGGATCGCCCCGAATTGATCAAAATGATTGTTGATATTATTTCTGTAATGGAGAATGTTCACATTTCCTCATTTGATTATCGCTTGCTTGAACTGGTCAAGGAGGAAAGCGAGCGAATGGAAACAGCCTTTCTTATCGGAAAGAAGAGCGTGGATTGGACTAATCTTAATCGGTATTCATGTGCAGATGGATTCCATTTTCACAAACGATTGTTAAAAGAGCCCTTTTTGACGAATGTGCTTCAATCAGGAAAAAAGATTCGGGTTTATGGAATGACTGGAAAAGAACCAATCACTCTTAATCCGCCCCCTTATATAGACGGTTGGATAACGGACTATCCAGATCGATTCAGTCAATAAGTAAAAGGACCAAGACGTTGAACATGTCTTGGTCCTTTTACTGGTCTTCCAAATAGATTGTAGGCCTATGATAACATGTCGTAAAGCTTACGCTGTTACTGTTGTTTAAACCGTTCTTGTACGCGTCCTTTTCGTCGATCGCGTCGCAATAAAAATCCTGCGAAAAACCACAGGCCGCCCGCGAACAATAAAAAGCCTACAACGAATTGAAGCCAAATGAACGGAAATGGTTTAAATAATACGCCAAATATCGAATCTCGCATTAATTTTATACCGCCGGCCGCAAAAAGTCCGGGGATTAGCAAGACCATAAATGCTGCTAGACGTGCCATATACAACAACTCCTTACCGAATCTAATTTTACCTACTCAAATTTAATTGTCAAGAACAGCGCTTTCATGTATGATGAAATTGTAATTGCAATAGATTGCATGGTTCAAAAAAGGAGAATGAACATCCTTGCAAAACGTTCTCATTGTCGGGGCGGGGACAGGCGGATCGATAATACTGGACCTTCTCCAAAATTTAGAATTCATGAATGTAAACGCAATCATTGATACTGATGAACATGCACCGGGAATAATTCGTGCAAAAAAACAGGGTATTGCATATGGAATGGATTGGACAAATTATCTGACCGACGATTTGGATATGATTTTCGATGTAACCGGTGACAAGTCTGTATTCTCGGCGCTATTAAAAGCGAGGCCTGCCCATACCGTACTTATACCTGGTTCTGTCGCAAACCTCCTTGTAAGGCTGCTTGAGGAGAACGATACATATATTAAGCGCATTCATACAGAAATGCATAAGCAGCGAATGATCTTTGATTCAATTGAAGAAGGCATGGTTGGAATCGACGAAGAAGGAACTGTTGATTTCTTCAATAAAAGTGCTTCTAAGATGATTGGTTTCCCGATTGAAGAGGCTGTTGGCCAGATGATTACGGACGTAATTCCAACGACAGAGCTCCCAAGGGTATTCAATTTAGGTAAGGCGGAACTGAATGAGGAACAGATCCTTGGCAATGGCTTGAAAATAGTTACTTCCCGCTATCCACTCTTCGATTCAGCCGGGAAAAAAGTGGGTGCTTTCGCGGTATTTAAAGATATTACGGAAGTAGTTGCGCTAGCGGAGGAAATCACAGATCTGAAAAAAGTGAAAACTATGCTGGAAGCAATCATTCATTCGAGTGACGATGCCATTTCGGTCGTTGACGATAATGGAAATGGGATCCTCGTCAATCCAGCTTACACGAGGATTACGGGTCTTACGGAAGATGAAATAATCGGCAAGCCTGCAAATGCAGATATTATCGAAGGTGAAAGTATCCATATGAGGGTACTCAAGTCGAGAAAGCCGGTTCGTGGTGTCAATATGCGTATCGGCGAAAATAACCGAGAAGTAATTGTCAATGTGGCACCAATCATTGTCGATCATCAAGTGAAGGGCAGTGTTGGTGTCATTCATGACATCACTGAAATGCGCAACTTGATGAAAGAACTTGACCAGGCACGGACAATTATTAGGGAACTTGAATCTACTTATACATTCGATGATATCTTTGGCGGTTCGTCTGATCTTGAAATTTCAATAGAGCAGGCTAGGTTAGCTGCCAAGTCTGACATCGCAATCCTTCTTCGAGGTGAAGCGGGAACAGGAAAAGAATTGTTTGCACATGCCATTCATAGTAGCTCTGACCGGCGGTTCAATAAGTTTATCCGTGTGAATTGTTCGGCAATTCATCCATCTAAATTGGAAGCGGAGTTATTCGGACAAGAATCAGGTGTTTCTCAAGATGGGAATGATAGCACGCCAGGACTTTTCCAAGCGTCTGAAAAGGGCACGCTATTCCTTGATGAAGTGGTTGATTTGCCACTTGTAGTTCAAGCGAGACTGCTTAACTATTTAAAAAGCGGAACAATCTTCAAAAATGGTGGGACTTATCCCGTTCATTTGTCGGTCCGTATAATTGCAGCGTCTACGAAAAATTTGGAAAAGGCAATGCATGAGGGAACGTTTATTGAAGAACTCTATTATGTGTTAAACCGACTCTCTATTCAAATTGCACCGCTACGGTCTCGCAAAAAAGATATTCCATCAATTATTGGACACCTGCTAGTGAAATTGAATCAGGAGTTTGGGATGAATATTGAGAAAATCACTGATGAAGCACAGGAGCGGCTGGGGCAATATGATTGGCCAGGAAATGTACGAGAACTCGAAAACGTACTAAGTCGCGCCATGATTTATATGGAGCCGGGAGATGCCGTTATCGATTTGAAAGACGTGGTTAAATCCCTGTCATCTAGGGAAAACACGGAAGAGGAACAGATTCTTCCGGAAAAAAGCACTCTTACTTCGATTATGGATGAATACGAAAAAACCATTCTTGAAACGGCCCTTCGTGAAAATAATGGCAACAAATCATTAACCGCCAATAGGCTTGGTATTTCACTGCGATCACTTTATTATAAACTGGAGAAATTCAGTCTAATTTGATCGACATGTAGTCAAAGGAGGAGAGACAATGATTACACTCGACTCACTTATCAGTCAGGCGGCATCGAAGAAAGGTCCCGTTGTTGCTGTCGCATCAGCCGCTGATCG
The DNA here is from genome assembly GCF_017347125.1 of Sporosarcina sp. E16_3. Classification (NCBI taxonomy): domain Bacteria; kingdom Bacillati; phylum Bacillota; class Bacilli; order Caryophanales; family Caryophanaceae; genus Sporosarcina; species Sporosarcina sp. E16_3. The sequence continues at coordinate 278,699 of NZ_JADPRX010000001.1, read as the reverse complement.
AGAAGTACTTGAAGCGGTTAGTATTGCTAGTGAAAAAGGCATTGCTTCATTCATGCTTTTCGCTGATGAAAGGCATATCGGCGAGTTGATTCAATCAAATTATCCGTGGTTACTGGTTAATGAAAAAATCAGCATTCATCACGCTGAAGATGATAAACAAGCAGCGACGCTTTCGGTGAAAGCGGTTTCAAGTGGGCATGCACATGTGCTGATGAAAGGGAACATAGCAACGTCAACCATCCTCAAGGCTGTGTTGAATAGCGAGTACGGTTTGCGGACAGGGAAAATACTGTCGCATGTCGCGGCGTTTGAAGTTGCCGGTTATGATCGTTTACTTTTCGTAACAGATGCAGCAATGAACATCGCACCTGACCTAGAGGCAAAAGCGCAAATCATTCGTAATGCAGTTGCTACTGCGCATGCTTGTGGTGTCCCTATACCAATCGTCGCTCCACTGGCTGCTGTCGAAACAGTGAATCCGGCGATGACACCAACGACAGACGCCGCCTCATTAGTTGTCATGAATCGACGCGGTCAAATCACCGGTTGCATCATTGATGGGCCACTTGCACTTGATAATGCGGTATCAGTGAAGGCTGCAACGCAAAAAGGGATTACGGGGGAAACAGCTGGTAAAGCTGATATTCTTGTCGTTCCGAATATCGAGGCAGGCAATATTCTCTACAAATCACTAATGTACTTCGCCAACGCGAAAGTCGGTGCGATTATCCAGGGCGCCAAAGCACCAATCGTTCTTACATCAAGGGCGGATAGTGCCGAAAGTAAGCTGTATTCACTAGCACTAGCAATTCTTTCGATAAAATAAAACAATAAAAATGAACGATACCCTTAGGAGGAATTTACAATGGAAATTTTTAAATATATGGAACATCAGGATTATGAACAACTCGTTATTTGTCAGGATAAAGCATCAGGACTAAAAGCTATCATCGCTATTCATGATACAACACTCGGACCGGCACTAGGCGGAACACGTATGTGGACGTATGCAAGTGAAGAAGAAGCAATTGAAGACGCACTTCGTCTTGCGCGCGGTATGACCTACAAAAACGCGGCTGCTGGATTGAATCTTGGTGGCGGAAAAACAGTTATTATAGGAAATCCAAAAACAGACAAAAACGATGAAATGTTCCGAGCTTTCGGTCGTTATATTGAAGGTTTGAACGGTCGTTATATCACTGCAGAAGATGTAGGAACAACTGAAGCGGATATGGACTTAATCAATCTTGAAACAGATTATGTGACAGGTACTTCTGCTGGATCAGGTTCATCTGGTAATCCTTCGCCTGTTACTGCTTATGGCATTTACTACGGCATGAAAGCTGCAGCAAAAGAAGCATTTGGCGATGACTCGCTAGCGGGTAAAACAGTAGCAGTACAAGGTGTCGGAAATGTTGCTTATGCACTTTGTGAGTACTTGCATGAAGAAGGTGCAAAACTAATCATCACGGATATCAACGAAGAAGCTGTTCAACGTGCAGTTGATGCATTCGGCGCAACAGCAGTTGGCATCAATGAAATCTACTCACAAGAAGCAGACATATTTGCACCATGTGCACTAGGGGCAATTATAAATGATGAGACGATTCCACAATTGAAAGCAAAAGTTATTGCAGGATCTGCTAACAATCAATTGAAAGAACCACGTCACGGCGATTTAATTCACGAAATGGGAATTGTTTATGCACCCGATTACGTTATCAACTCAGGTGGCGTAATCAACGTTGCAGATGAACTTGATGGTTATAACCGTGAACGTGCACTTAAACGTGTCGAAGGTATTTATGACGTAATCGGGAAGATTTTCGCTATCTCAAAACGCGATAATATTCCAACGTATGTTGCAGCTGACCGCATGGCGGAAGAGCGCATTGCACGTGTTGCGAATACAAGAAGTACTTTCTTACAAAACGAAAAAAGCGTACTTTCAAGACGCTAATTAAGGTAGGCTACAGCGGTCTGTTACGTCTGGTCGCTGTAGCTAAACATTTAGAAAAGAAAGAAGTTGCATTGATATGGAAGGAGGACCTATTGTGTATGAAAATCACCATAGGATCCTAGTTATTAACCCAGGATCTACATCAACAAAAATAGGTGTCTTTGAAGGCGAAAGTCAACTGATGGAAAGTACGTTGAGGCACAGTTCAGAAGAAATTGCACAGTACCCTTCCATTATCGATCAATACAGCTTTCGTAAAAAGGCAATTCTTCAATCACTTGAAAAAGAAGGCATCATCATTTCTACATTGTCTGCCATTTGCGGTCGAGGCGGGCTTCTACGCCCAATCGAAGGTGGTACGTATTCTGTTAACGAAGCGATGATTCAAGACTTGAAAACAGGTTATTCAGGTCAACATGCATCGAACCTCGGGGGCATAATTGCGCATGAAATCGCATCCAGCCTAAACCTTCCCGCTTTCATCGTCGATCCCGTCGTCGTCGATGAACTTGCACCAATCGCGCGGATTTCTGGATTTTCGTCCATTAATCGAAAATCCATATTCCATGCACTTAACCAAAAAGCGGTTGCAAGACGCTACGCAAAACAAGTCGGTAAAAAATACGACACCCTCCGGTTGATTGTCACCCATATGGGCGGGGGTATAACTGTCGGTGTGCACGAATTCGGCAAAGTAATTGATGTAAACAATGGACTTCACGGAGATGGGCCATTCAGCCCTGAACGTGCGGGAACTGTTCCTGCAGGGGAACTCGTCGAACTATGTTTTTCCGGTGAGTACTTCCGCCACGAAGTAATGAAAAAACTTGTCGGTCAAGGCGGTCTCGTTGGTTATCTCGGGACGAACGATGCTGTTCGCGTGGAACAACGAATTGAAGATGGCGATGAAAACGCAAAACTAGTTTACGAGGCAATGGCCTATCAAGTTGCTAAGGAAATTGGCAGTGCAGCTGCTGTCCTTCACGGTCAAGTAGATGCGATTATCATTACGGGTGGTCTAGCTTATGGCAAAGGATTTGTGAAGGATATTACATCCAGGATTGACTGGATATCGGATATAGTTGTGTATGCTGGAGAAGACGAACTACAAGCACTTGCAGAAGGCGCACTTCGCGTTCTAACTGGTGAAGAAATAGCTAAAATCTACCCGTCTTGACGGGTCGTTGTGAGGGAGGCCATCTATAATGGCAAGGGAATATGATGTAGTTATTTTAGGGGGCGGAACGGGTGGTTATGTCGCTGCGATTCGCGCCGCTCAATTGGGACTGAAAACGGCACTTGTTGAAAAAGGAAAACTTGGCGGTACATGCCTTCATAAAGGATGTATCCCGAGTAAAGCATTATTGAAAAGTGCTGAAGTATTCGATATGGCGAAAAACCAGGCGGCAGATTTTGGCGTTAATGCAAAAGACGTATCCCTTGATTTTAGCCGTGTACAAGCACGAAAAGACGGTATTGTTAAACAGCTGCATGCCGGCGTGACAGCATTAATGAAAAAAGGGAAAATCGATGTATTCGATGGACTTGGCAGAATGCTTGGGCCATCAATCTTCTCACCAATGCCCGGTACTATTTCGGTCGAAATGAATAACGGCGACGAAAATGAAATGCTCATCCTGAAAAACTTGATTATCGCGACAGGATCTAGACCACGTACATTACCAGGTCTAGACATCGATGAAAATCAAATCATGTCTTCGGATGGGGCACTTTCTATGGAAGCACTTCCTAAGTCGATTATCATCGTTGGTGGCGGAGTCATTGGCATTGAATGGGCTTCTATGCTCAATGATTTCGGTGTGGAAGTCACGGTTCTTGAATATGCAGACCGAATCATTCCGACTGAGGACGATGACATCTCGAAAGAAATGAAAAAGTTGTTGACGAAAAAAGGGATCACGTTTGCGACAAGTGCAAAAGTACTCCCAGAAACCCTCGTTAAAAAAGAAGGATCTGTCACAATTTCTGCGGAAATGAATGGCGAAACGACGGCATTCACAGCTGAAAAAATGCTTGTTTCTGTCGGTCGTCAAGCTAATGTCGAGGGAATTGGCCTTGATAATACAGAAATTGAAGTCGTCAATGGCTTTATTAAAACAAGACCAACATTCCAAACAAAAGAACATCATATCTATGCAATTGGTGATGTTATTGGCGGGCTGCAACTGGCGCATGTTGCCTCACACGAAGGAATTGCGGCTATTGAACATATTGCAGGTCTGAAAAACGAAGCGATTGATTATACAAAAATATCTCGCTGTATTTATTCTAGTCCTGAAGCTTCAAGCGTCGGCATTACGGAGAAACAAGCGTTAGAACAGGGCTTTGACGTCAAAGTCGGGAAATTCCCGTTTATGGCAATCGGAAAAGCACTTGTCAATGGTAATTCAGATGGTTTTGTCAAAATCATTGCTGATAAAAAGACAGACGATATTCTTGGCGTTCATATGATAGGTGCACACGTGACCGATTTAATCTCAGAAGCAGGACTTGCGATGGTTCTTGATGCGACGCCATGGGAAGTAGCAAGCACGATTCATCCACATCCATCGCTCTCTGAAGTAATGGGCGAGGCCGCTTTGGCTGTCGATGGAAAAGCAATCCATATGTGAAAAACAGTGTCAATTAGTCTAAGATAAAAGACTGCGAACCATAGAAGGGGGATTTTAGAAATGGCAAAAACGCGTCATGAGGAACTTGGTTTAACACATGAAGATGCACTACAAATTTATGAAACAATGTTGATGGCCCGCCGTATTGATGAGCGTATGTGGCTCCTTAACCGTGCCGGAAAGATTCCATTCGTTATTTCATGTCAGGGGCAGGAAGCAGCACAAGTTGGAGCAGCTTTCGCTCTTGATAAAGATAAAGACTGGATTGCACCCTATTACCGGGATATGGGCGTTGTTCTGCATTTCGGAATGACTCCACAAGATTTGATGTTGTCCGCATTTGCAAAAGCAGAAGATCCGAACTCGGGTGGTCGTCAGATGCCTGGTCACTTTGGTCAGCGCAAAAATCGTATCTTGACAGGTTCATCTCCTGTTACGACGCAATTACCACACGCAGTTGGTGTAGCTCTTGCAGCTAAGATGAAGAAGGAAGATTTCATCACTTTCGTTACACTTGGTGAAGGTTCATCCAACCAAGGAGATTTCCACGAAGGTATGAACTTTGCAGGCGTCCATAAATTGCCGACTGTTATCATGGTTGAAAATAATAAATATGCAATTTCAGTTCCAGTTGAAATGCAACTTGCCTGTGTTAACGTATCGGACCGTGCAATCGGTTACGGAATGCCAGGTGTTACAGTTGATGGAACGGATCCGCTTGAAGTCTACAAAGTGGTCAAAGAAGCAGCAGATCGTGCACGTCGTGGAGAAGGTCCAAGTCTTGTAGAGACCATCTGTTACCGATTGACGGCTCACTCTTCAGACGATGATCAACGCCAATACCGTGATGCTGAAGAGCTTGCTAATGAGAAGAAATTGGATCCGATTCCTATGTTTGCCGCTTATTTGAAAGAAGTTGGTGTACTAACGGAAGTACTCGAAAAAGAAATGGAAGAACGCATCATGATAGAAGTGAACGAAGCGACCGATTATGCGGAAAACGCTGCGTACGCTGAACCTGAATCTGCGATGCTCCATGTGTATGCTGAAGATGGGGGGAACGAATAATGGCAGTTATGTCTTATATCGATGCAATCACACTTGCGATGAAAGAAGAGATGGAACGGGACGATCGCGTTTTCGTTCTCGGAGAAGATGTTGGACGTAAAGGCGGCGTTTTTAAAGCGACGGCAGGTCTTTACGATCAATTCGGAGAATACCGTGCACTCGATGCACCGCTTGCGGAATCTGCAATTGCAGGTGTTGGTATCGGTGCAGCAATGTACGGCTTACGCCCGATTGCTGAAATGCAGTTTGCTGATTTCATCATGCCGGCTGTGAACCAAATTGTTTCGGAAGCAGCAAAAATCCGTTACCGTTCAAATAACGACTGGTCGTGTCCGATTGTTATTCGTGCGCCATTCGGAGGCGGTATCCACGGAGCGCTTTATCACTCACAATCTGTTGAGGCGATGTTCGCAAGCACACCTGGATTGAAAATCGTGATCCCGTCAACGCCATATGATGCAAAAGGACTTCTTAAAGCGGCAATTCGCGATGAAGATCCAGTATTGTTCTTTGAACATAAACGCGCTTATCGTTTGATTAAAGGCGAAGTGCCTTTAGACGACTACGTATTACCAATTGGAAAGGCGGATGTCAAACGCGAAGGCGATGATATTACAATCATCACCTACGGACTATGTGTCCACTTTGCGTTGCAAGCAGCTGAACGTCTTGCAGAAGATGGAATTTCTACGCATATCCTTGATCTTCGTACAGTTTATCCACTTGACCAAGAAGGTATCATCGAAGCAGCTTCAAAAACAGGGAAAGTCCTGTTAGTTACTGAAGATAACAAAGAAGGAAGCATTATGGGTGAAGTTGCAGCAATTATTGCTGAAAACTGCCTGTTTGAACTTGATGCGCCGATTAAACGTCTTGCTGGACCAGATATTCCGGCAATGCCATATGCACCGACAATGGAGAAATTCTTCATGGTCAATCCAGACAAAGTTGAAAAGGCAGCGCGTGAGCTTGCTGAATTTTAAGCAGAATTTTAATCGGGATGGGGGTCAATCAATTGGCTATTGAAAATATTTTAATGCCACAACTCGGTGAAAGTGTGACAGAAGGCACAATCGAGAAATGGCTTGTCAAACCGGGCGATACAGTTAACAAATATGATTCACTTGCAGAAGTAACTACTGATAAAGTAACAGCTGAAGTACCTTCTTCATTTGCAGGTGTCATCAAGGAATTGATCGCACAAGAGGGAGAGACGCTTGCAGTTGGAGCACTTGTTTGTACGATTGAAACTGAAGGTGGTGGAACTGCGGAAGTGGCCGTAGAAGCGGTACCAGCTAAAGCAGAACCTGCAGCTGGTTCTGGGAAACCGACTTCATCTTTGAATCGCGAAAAAGGAGCAGCAGCAGGACGCTATTCTCCTGCAGTACTTCGTCTATCACAGGATAATGGCATTGATTTGTCACTTGTGGAAGGTTCAGGAAAAGAAGGGCGCATCACGCGTAAAGATTTGCTCGCTATCATCGAGAGTGGCAACATTCCGACAGCAGCAGTAGCTTCTGTAGCGCCAGTTGTGGAAACGGCAGCTTCGGCACCGATTACACAGGCACCATCTGTACCAGCACCGAAAGCGACGGAGCCAGTTAATGTACCGGTTGCAGTAGGTGATATCGAAATCCCTGTTACAGGCGTGCGACGTGCAATCGCCAGCAATATGCTGCGTTCGAAACACGAAGCGCCACATGCATGGATGATGATTGAAGTTGATGTTACAAGTCTTGTTCAATACCGCGATTCTTTGAAAAATGATTTCAAAAAGAAGGAAGGCTTCAATCTGACTTACTTTGCATTCTTCGTGAAAGCAGTATCTCAAGCATTGAAAGAATTCCCTATGATGAACTCGATGTGGGCCGGCGACAAAATCATTCAGAAAAAAGACATCAATATTTCCATCGCAGTGGCGACGGAAGATTCCCTTTACGTTCCCGTCATCAACAATGCTGATGAAAAAACAATAAAAGGCATTGGCCGTGATATTCAGGAACTTGCGGGTAAAGTGCGTTCAGGTAAACTGAAATCATCGGAAATGCAAGGCGGTACATTCACTGTGAATAATACCGGTTCTTTCGGTTCTGTACAGTCAATGGGCATCATTAATCACCCGCAAGCGGCAATACTGCAAGTTGAATCAATCGTTAAACGTCCTGTTGTGATGGCGGGCGGCATGATAGGTGTGCGTGATATGGTGAACTTATGTCTATCACTCGATCACCGTGTTCTTGACGGTCTCGTCTGCGGTCAATTCCTTGCGCGCGTAAAAGCGATTCTTGAAAATATAACCGCAGAAAATACATCTATCTACTAACAAAAATTGTAAACCCCAGTGCCTTAAAATATAGCACTGGGGTTTATTTTATCTTTCAACAAATGTGTTAGTCGGGTAAACTAGTAATAGATTGATTATTTTGAGGAGGGAAGCGCAAAATATGACTATACATAATATGCAAACAACAACATTCCAAAAAGCTGGTTTCGAACAATGGAAAGAAGCTGCTGTCCAGTCTTTGAAAGGCAGGCCATTTGATTCGCTTATCACGAAAACGATCGAAGGGATTGACCTTCAGCCATTATATACGCAGGAAAGCCTTGCAAATCGTGAACAGCCAATTCGTGCGGCAAAAAAAGAGACAGGCTGGATTGTTGCACAGCAACCATACGCTACCGATGGACAACAGTTCGTCGTTGAATTAAAGAATTCGATTGAACGTGGCAATGAAGCGATTGTTTGCGATGGTACAAAACAACTTCACTGGGATGAGTCTTCTCTCGCTGAAATCGCCCAACTTATGAAGCAATATCCGATTTTCATTATAAATATGAAGCATGGTAATTCATTTCTTAAAGTATTTTCCCTTGTTCCAGAAGCGGACCGGTCCTCGGTAAACGGTGCGATTTGTGTATCCGACTGGATCATACCAGCCGGATATACAAACGTCCGGACAGCCAGCGCAGATATGTGGGATGCACATCACAAAGGCGCGGACACAGTGACTGAACTTGCATTAGTCCTCGCAGATGCAGCAAATCAAGCATCAAAAGCGGACAATTTTAGTGATTTTGCCGATGACTTTTTTGTTCGATTTGCAGTTGATACGCATTTCTTTATGGAAATTTCAAAGTTCCGTGCGTTTCGTGTTCTTTGGCAAGCATTTAGTTCTGCATATGGGGTAGCTGAAGCACCCTATGCTCCAATCATTGCAACGACATCGTTGCGTTCTTACTCGAAACTAGATCCATATGTTAACGTATTGCGGGCTGGAAATGAGACATTTGCCGCGGTTCTTGGCGGCGCTGACGTCATTACAGTTCACCCACACAATATTATTACTGGACCGACAAGCAGTTCTGTACGTATGGCACGTAATATTCAACTCGTTATTAAAGAAGAAACTCATGCTGATAAAGTTATCGACCCTGCAGGCGGTTCTTATTTCATGGAAACGTTGACGTCTGAACTTGTTGATAAAGCCTGGACACTCTTTTTGGAAATCCAGTCTATAGGCGGCTATGATGCATTCATTACCAGTGGCCAGTTCGGGAAATTGCTTGAACAACGCAGGGGCGACGTTTCGAAAGGTAAACAGTCGTTGATTGGTACAAATGTTTACGCTGAATTGACAGATACAAACTTTACTGATTGGGAAGGCGTTCAGATTGAAGGACGTCTTGCAGAACCTTTCGAAAAATTAGCTGCACTGCAAAAAGATAGCACGACACGAATTGCATTGTTGACGTTCGGAGAGTTGAAAGATTTTAAACCACGTGCTGATTTCGTCAGCGGATTTTTAGCGACAGGCGGTATGCGTGCTGAATGGAGTCCTACATTTGATAATGCACAACAAGCTGTTTCATGGCTTGCGGATGAAAATCCTAATTATGTAATTGTCTGTGCAACATCTACCCTAACTGAAACTGTAATGGAACAATTATTGGCAGGACTTTCTGAAGAACTTATCATAGATGCAGCAGGTAAGTACGATTCAGAGCTGTCGGAAAAATGGCTTAATGCTGGTTTAAATGGCTTCATTTTCGCGGGTCAAGATAAAGTTGGAAAACTGATAGCTATTAACGATAAATTGAAAGGGGGCCAGACTAATGAACAAGCCTGATTTCAACAAAGTAGACGTGCAGCAGATTGCTGGAAATTCGATAGAAACAGCAAACCAGTCAGGAAAACTTTTTAGAACAAATGAAGGTATCGACGTTAAAACGATTTATACAGATAAAGACACGGAGAAACTTGATCATTTGACTGATTTACCTGGTATCGCGCCAAATACAAGGGGTCCCTATCCTACTATGTTCGTTTCTAGACCGTGGACAGTCCGTCAATATGCCGGATTTTCAACAGCTGAGGAAAGTAATGCATTTTATCGCCGAAATTTGGCAATGGGGCAAAAAGGATTATCGGTCGCATTCGATCTTGCAACTCACCGCGGCTATGACTCTGATCATCCACGTGTGACTGGGGATGTCGGAAAAGCAGGCGTTGCTATTGATTCAGTAGAAGATATGAAAATCCTGTTTGACGGTATTCCACTCGATCAGATGTCTGTTTCTATGACAATGAATGGTGCAGTTCTTCCGATTATGGCGTTTTATATCGTTGCGGCAGAAGAACAGGGTGTGTCACCTGAAAAGCTTGCAGGTACAATCCAAAATGATATATTGAAAGAATATATGGTAAGAAATACGTATATTTTCCCTCCTGAAATGTCGATGAAGATCATTGCGGATATTTTTGATTATACGTCCACTAAAATGTCTAAATTTAACTCAATTTCTATTTCTGGCTATCATATGCAAGAAGCGGGCGCGACGGCAGATATCGAGCTTGCCTATACACTTGCGGATGGTCTTGAATATGTACGGACAGGTTTGAAAGCGGGCATTGATATCGATTCATTCGCACCTAGACTATCGTTTTTCTGGGCGGTTGGCATGAATTACTTCATGGAAGTTGCAAAAATGCGCGCTGCAAGGAAAATGTGGGCGCAAATGATGCAGACGTTTGAACCGAAAAATCCGAAGTCACTTGCGCTTCGTACACATTCGCAAACGTCAGGCTGGAGTTTGACGGAACAAGATCCGTTCAACAATATAACGCGAACATTAATTGAAGCCAACGCTGCAGCGATGGGGCATACGCAATCACTCCATACAAATGCGCTTGACGAAGCAATTGCATTACCGACAGATTTCTCTGCACGGATTGCGAGGAATACGCAATTGTTCTTGCAAGAAGAGACGATGATGACAAAAGTGATTGATCCATGGGGCGGTTCATACTACGTTGAAAAATTGACTGATGAGTTGATGGATAAAGCTTGGGAATTAATAACAGAAATCGAAGAACTTGGCGGCATGGCGAAAGCGATTGAAACTGGCCTGCCGAAAATGAAAATCGAAGAAGCGGCAGCAAAACGCCAGGCTCAAATTGACTCACGTGCAGAATCAATTATCGGCGTGAATAAATACCGTCTAGATACTGAAGATCCAATCGATATTTTGGACATCGACAATACGCTGGTACGCCAGAAACAAATCGATCGCATCAATCAGATGAAAGCAGACCGAGACGAAGCAGAAGTGACGACTATCCTTGCTGAGTTGACCGAAATTGCACGCAGTGGCGACGGTAATCTACTGGCGTGTGCCGTTAATGCAGCACGTGCACGTGCAACAATCGGTGAAATTTCAGATGCGATTGAAAGTGTGTCTGGTAGACATAAGGCGGTGATTCGTTCCGTGAGTGGCGTATACAGTTCGAATTTCTCGAACACAGAAGAAATTGACGAAGTGAAAATGATGGCGGAAGATTTCCTAGGGAATGAAGGCCGTCGTCCACGTATCCTTATCGCAAAAATGGGACAAGACGGCCATGATCGCGGTGCGAAAGTGATCGCTTCCTCATTTGCGGATCTTGGTTTTGATGTTGACATTGGACCATTATTCCAAACGCCCGAAGAAACGGCTCTACAAGCCGCTGAAAATGATGTCCACGTTATCGGAGTAAGTTCACTTGCAGCAGGGCATAAGACACTTGTACCGACGTTGCGTGAAGAGCTCGCCAAAATTGGTCGAGAAGATATTCTGATTGTTGTCGGTGGGGTTATACCTGCACAAGATTACGCATTTCTGCGTGAAAATGGGGCGGCGGCAATTTTCGGTCCTGGAACCGTCATTCCAGTTGCCGCGCAAAAAGTTATTGAAGAAATCTATCGCAGGCTTGGTTACGAGGAAGTGGCGGATTGAAAGACAACAACCGTTTAACTGATGACAGTGCGTTGAATGTGATGGGTGGGATTACGTCCTCACATGATGGTCTGGCAGCAACTGCGCGGAAACGATTTGTGAAAAAGGGTCGCGAAATCCCGGTTGAAGAGTTGACGGAAAAGATAGCGAGTGGATCTCGACTTCATCTTGCAAAGGGAATTACACTTCTTGAAAGCATCATTCTTGATGATAAAGTTGCCGGTCAACAGCTTTTGCTCAATCTGTTGCCGAAAACGGGCAATAGCATTCGGATTGGCATCACAGGTGTTCCAGGTGCAGGAAAAAGTACGTTCATCGAAGCATTTGGCCTAATGCTAGCGAATGCAGGCCACAAAGTGGCGGTGCTCGCTATAGATCCAAGTTCTACTGTAACGGGTGGCAGTATCCTAGGCGATAAAACGCGGATGGAAGAACTTGCGAGGCATCCGAACGCGTTCATTCGCCCTTCACCGTCGTCAGGAACACTTGGCGGTGTTCACAAAAAATCGCGCGAAACGATGTTGCTTTGTGAAGCAGCTGGTTATGATGTTATTTTGATTGAAACGGTAGGAGTTGGGCAAAGTGAAACGGTTGTCCGCGGAATGGTCGATTATTTCATGTTGCTCGTGCTAACTGGTGCCGGAGATGAATTACAAGGGATGAAAAAAGGGATTATGGAGCTGGCAGATGGTGTTGTTGTTCACAAAGCTGACGGTGACAATTTGAGGCTAGCGAAGAAGACAGTACGAGAATATCGCCAGCTTCTTCACTTCCTACAGCCTGCATCACCCGGTTGGACTTCGACTGCACTACCTGTTTCATCAATCAAAAATACTGGGCTCGAAGAAGTTTGGGAAATGATAGTATCATTCAAAGAAACAATGGATGGTGGAGGATTTTGGGACGAACGCAGGCAGTCACAGACGAAAGATTGGTTTCGTTCCATGATTAATGATCGACTTATTGACACTTTTTTTGCTGAGCCTGGTAAGAAAGAAGAAGTTGCGGAACTTGAGAAAGCGTTAGTCGAAGGAAGTCTAACGGTGACGAGTGCAGTGGATCGCCTGTTTGGATAAAACTCTGAGGCACGGGGAAGTCGCTCAATATCTATTGTTAAATGAAAATACAATGCCAACTAAAATGAAGATCAGACATCTACGCAAATGTCTGATCTTTTTTTGTTGGCCCGAGAATGATTTATCGTAATAATGTTGAACCTCTTATTAAAATTTTCAACTCTTGGTAAAAGCAGAATAGTGGATTATCGCAAAAATTCATCCACTATCTCATGAATTTTTTCGGGTTTTAAAAGTGATGAAACAGAATCCTCAGTTTGTTGGGTAAGTGCAGAACCAGCAAGTCCCAATTGACAAGCTCGCAACAGCGATTCTTCGTTCATGAGCCCATATATTGCGCATGAAGAAAACGCATCACTAGCCCCTGTGACATCAACAACTTCAGTCTTGAATGGAGATAAATGTCCAGATTCTTGTGGAGAAGAATAATAAACTCCTTGATCATGAAGCCTAATAATAACTTTTTGAACGCCGCGTGTTCTAATTTTTTCACAGACAGTTTGGCAATCCTCAAAAGAAGAGATTTTCGTATCAGCTAGCATTTCTGCTTCTTCTTGATTAAGTAGCAATAATTCTACTCCTTCAAGATGAAAGGGAAGTTTTTGCGCCTTGGCCGAAGAAATTGGATCAATGTATAATGGAATACTTTCATCTTTGCAACGATTAATTAAATAATTTATGCAATCCTTAGAGATATTTGTGTCCAAAAAAACGGCTTGTGAGGCAACTATATAAGACCATTTCTCTTCAATCATAGGAATAGTTATTTTTTCGTAGATGTTCATATCGGCCATGGAGACAATCATTTCACCATTAACATCCAATAAAGTGGTATAAGTTCCTGTCCTTTCTGTCTGTAAAACCCATACTTGACTGACATCTACTCCTTGGTTTTTCGTTTCCCTCAGTATCCAGTTACCTTCCTTGTCGTCTCCCACACAAGTCATAAGAGAAGTGTTATACCCAAGCCGACTTAAATTTTCGGCAAAGTTTCGTGCAACACCACCACAAACTTCAGTTGTTACTACAGGATTGGATGAATACAAATGCACTTCTTGATTCGATCGTGCTTTTCGATCTGTATTTGCTCCCCCGATACACACGATTGAAGATTCTTCTTGAAGAATATAGGCACGCCCTTTGATTTCGCCGCGTTTTGTCAGGGAAGCAATATAGTTAGCTACGGCCGAACGTGATAAACCAACCTTATTTGATAGTTCTTGCTGCGAAATGAATGGGTTTATTCTAATATGATGTAAAATTTGATGTTCTTTATTCATTGGAACAACCTCGCTTTTGGTTAAACAATAGTTTACAATGAAAACTATTGTTTGTAATACTTATTTGAAATAACTAAAAAAGAATTTATGGATGTTAAGAATTCCGTTAATAACCCGGAAATTAATGTTTCGGGTATAAAAAAATCCTTTATTTAGGAATTGGTAGTCTTGTCCAAGTCCAATATAAAGGCAACCTAATACAACAATCATACACCATTATTATCGTTTGGTAAATGCACTTCATCCATAAATATACAAAAACATTGGAGGGAATAAAACAATGAAAATGTGGTTATACCCTTTGTTGGTAGTTTTAGCAGCTAGTAGTTATGGTTTAGTATCAACTATTATTAAGCTCGCAATACAAAGTGGTTTTTCGGTCTCAGAAGCAATTACAAGCCAATTTTTTATAGGATTTTGTATAGCAGTATGTATTTTCCTTCTAACAAATAGAGCCAAAATAAGTTTTAATGGGGTTAGAATTCTTATTTTGGCGGGAGGATTAACAGGATTGACGAATATTTTTTATGGGCGTTCTTTAATCTATTTACCCGCTTCTTTAGCGGTAGTACTTCTGTTTCAATTTACATGGATAGGTATGTTGATTTCTTGTATAGCTAAACGGCAAGTACCAAGTCGAATCGAATTTATTTCGTTATTCGTTTTGTTTGCAGGAACAATACCTGCCGCAGGTTTGATCGATGTAGATTTAACACAGATACCTATACAAGGTTGGTTATGGGGATTAACTGCAGCACTTTGTTTTTCTTTATTTTTATTTGTTAATAGCAAGCCGATTAAGAGTATGAACACCTCTAACAGGTTACTATTGGTTTCCTTCTTTGCATTTATAACGACAGCTGTTTTTCAGTCCCCAGAGATCATTTGGAATGGAACTCTGTTTAGTGAGGGACTCTGGGTATATGGTTTGGCATTAGGATTATTCGGTATGATCATCCCGGTTTATTTATTTACTATTGCAGTTCCTAAAGTTGGATTGGGTATGTCATCAATATTGAGTGCATTTGAACTGCCAATTGCGGTGATGGTATCAGTATTATTATTAAGCGAGATCGTTACACCGTTACAAATAGTGGGTATAGTAATCATTATTATGGGTATAATTTTACCAACAGTCTTTAATAAAAAATTATAGATTGAAAATGAAGATTTTAAGCATTTGAAATGTAATCGCTATAGAAAAGACCTCATCCAATATGACAAAAAGGGTGGGGTATTTTTATGTTGACAATCTTTAAATAAGTCGTATACTAAACATATGTTCATTGAGTAAACTTTTGTTTCCGAGGAAATAAAGGAGGTGTAATAAAATCGCTAATGAAAATGAGGATTTAATTTTAGGGATGATTAAAGAAAACCCACCTATTATTTGCGTGGGAGGGGCTAATGTAGACAGAAAACTCTATGCAAAATTTGAACTTACTAATGAAACGTCTAACCCAGTAATATCTTCTCGAACGATTGGAGGAGTAGCAAGAAATATAGCTGAAAATCTAGGTAGACTGGGTGAGCAAGTTGCATTAATTTCAGCAAGTGGTAACGATTTAGAATGGAAAGAGATTTATGACATATCGTCTCCTTTTATGAATTTAGAGCATGTTACCCAATTTGAAAATTCATCAACTGGTTCCTATACAGCAGTGTTAGATAGGAATGGCGATTTATCAGTTGCATTTGCAGATATGGATATTTTTGAAGAGATTACCCCTGAGTTATTGAAAAAAAACAGTACTATTCTTAGAAGTGCTAAATGTATTGTAGTTGATTTGAATTGCCCTGTTGAATCG
Source organism: Sporosarcina sp. E16_3 (assembly GCF_017347125.1). Taxonomy (NCBI): domain Bacteria; kingdom Bacillati; phylum Bacillota; class Bacilli; order Caryophanales; family Caryophanaceae; genus Sporosarcina; species Sporosarcina sp. E16_3. Next base: position 262,601 of record NZ_JADPRX010000001.1, on the reverse strand, counting down.
ATTGAATTTCTTTGTTCATTCACAACTACGCATAATATTCCATTAGTTATCATCCCTGTTTCGTCTCCAAAAATGAACCGACTTCCCAAAACATTAAGTTCGGTAAGTTGGCTAATTGTCAATAAAGATGAAACGGAAACTTTTATGAATATTAAAATTAATGATGATAAGGATTGGGAAAGTGCAGTTGATAAATGGTTAGAGCTAGGAGTTAAAAATGTAATTGTAACTAACGGATCAAAAGGTGTATTTACAGGTAGTGAAGGTGGCGAGATTCGTTATTTCCCAGCTATCGAAGAATCAACTGTTGTAGATGTTACAGGTGCAGGTGATTCATTTTGTTCGGCAGTTATCTATTCCTGGTTACAAAAGAAAGACTTTGATTACATTATTAAATCCGGATTGGTCAATGCCCGGAAAACAATTTTGTCAAAGCATACAGTTAGACAAGAATTATCACAAAATCAATTTAAAATAGATATGGAGGAAATTTAATATGAAAAATTATATTGTTTTATCAAAAGAAGTACAACAGGCAAAAGAGGAAGGGAAAGCAATTGTGGCATTAGAGTCTACAATTATTTCTCACGGTATGCCTTATCCTCAAAACGTGAAAATGGCACGCGAGGTTGAACAAATTGTTCGTGAAAACGGAGCTGTCCCGGCAACAATTGCTATTATTGATGGGAAAATCAAAATTGGTTTAACAGATGAAGAGCTGGAGTTATTTGGTAAGAGTTCAGATGTTGCTAAAGTGTCAAGACGCGACTTACCACAAATTATTGCTACGAAAAAACTTGGTGCAACGACTGTTGCAACAACAATGATCTGCGCAGAATTAGTAGATATCAAAATCTTTGTAACAGGCGGTATTGGTGGAGTTCATAAAGGTGCAGAAACTACAATGGATATTTCGGCTGACCTTGAAGAATTAGCTCAAACTGACGTAGCTGTAGTTTGTGCAGGAGCTAAATCAATCTTAGATCTAGCGCTTACTTTAGAATACCTTGAAACAAAAGGGGTTCCTGTGCTTGGCTACGAAACAGAGTGCCTACCAGCATTCTATACAAGAAATAGTGAATATAAATTAAACTTCTCTACTGATTCAATTGATGTAATTGCAGATGTGTTGAAAACTAAATGGGAATTAAATCTTAAAGGTGGGGTAGTAGTTGCTAACCCAATCCCTAAAGAATTCGCCATGGATGAAGCATATATCAATGGAATTATTGACCAAGCAATTAAGGAAGCAGCAGAAAATAATATTATTGGTAAAGATACGACACCATTCTTGCTCGGGAAAATTAAAGAATTAACAGATGGTAAAAGCCTAGATGTAAATATTGAATTAGTAAAACACAATGCTAAAGTAGGAGCGCAAATTGCAGTTAATTTAAACAGTAAAACTAACGAACAATAAAATTAATACTTAAGGCAAGCTAAGTTCCAATAATATTAGTTCACTCCATATAGTTCCTTTTCGTATTTACAAAAATATGAAAAGGAACTAATATTATCAGGTAATTGAAAGCGCTAACATTAAAGGGGAGTATTTACATGAAGTTTTTGTTCTTAATATCTGGGATTTTACTTGCTTTTTTTATAGCGTTTATATTTAGTAATGATAGAAAGAAGATAAAATATAAACGTATTCTGATTATGTTAGCTATGCAAATCGTTTTAGTATACTTCATGATGAATACTAGTATAGGTCTTATTGCCATTACCAATGTTGGCAAGTTTTTTGAAAAACTTATGGCTATTGCTGATGCAGGAATTAAATTTGTATTTGGTAATCTCGTGAATGAAGGTGAAATATCGTTTATATTTGTAGCGCTATTACCGCTTGTTTTCTTATCGGTCCTAATAGGAATACTAAATTACATCAAATTGTTACCATTCATTATTAAGTACTTAGGTTTAATTTTAAGTAAAATAACTGGTATGGGTAAACTTGAAAGCTATTTTGCAGTTTCTACTGCTCTACTTGGACAACCAGAAGTTTTTTTGACAATTATTAAACAAATCCCGCTATTATCTCAAAAAAGACTTTACACAATCTGTACCTCGGCAATGAGTGCAGTGAGTATGGCAATGGTAGGCGCTTATATGACGATGCTAGAGCCGAAATATGTTGTAACAGCTGTAGTTTTGAATATTTTTAGTGCACTCATAATTGCTAATATTATTAATCCCTATGATTTAGATAATGATGAGGATTTAATTCAAATTGATGAAAATAAGAGAGTTCCTTTCTTCCAAATGGTTGGAGATAGCATAATGGATGGTTTTAAACTTGTTGTTACTGTCGCTGCTATGCTTTTAGGATTTATTGCTTTGATGGAATTGGTTAATGTGATTTTTCAAGGCGTATTTCAAATTTCATTCCAAACAGTTATTGGCTATATCTTTGCACCGATCGCTTTCTTAATGGGTGTCCCATGGGCAGAAGCTGTACTAGCCGGTGGAATTATGGCTACAAAACTTGTTACTAATGAATTTGTTGCAATGTTAAGTTTTGGTGAAATGTCAACAAAACTTTCAGATAAAACCGAAGCAATTGTATCGGTTTATTTGGTTAGCTTTGCTAATTTCGGAACTGTTGGTATTATTGCAGGTTCAATTAAGTCAATTAGTGAAAAACAAGGTCATTATGTTTCGAAATTTGCTTTAAAACTGTTGTTAGGTGCAACACTAGCCTCTGTAATTTCAGCAACTATAATTGGTATTGCTATGTAAGTTTATATCAAAAACACCTTGTAGATTAATCCTTAACAGTATGATTACACCAATACAGTTATGGCCCCTGATAGTTAATCAAAAAGACGACAGTACATTCAAATTGAATGTACTGTCGTCTTTTTGAAAGTCATTAAAAAACATAGATTGTTTCAGTGATCTGAAACAATCTAACTGTGTTTTTTCTCGTTAATAATTTCATTCACCGTGATTTCTACTTCGGCACGTGACATTTTTTCATTGCCATTTTTTAATGTTGTGAGTGTCCTCTTTGCCAAGGCAAGTGGGATTTTACAGAACAATTGAATATTTTTAGTATCAATCGATTTTAAATATTCATCCGCTTTATTTAAATTCATTGTTGCGTACGCAAACATATCATTTCGGTCCCATCCATCAGGAATAAAACGTACACCGCGATCAGCATCTTCATCCTGATTTCGTAGCATATTAACCGCTTGCAAACCTCGACCATAGCCAATTGCCAAGTCGCGATCCGTTACTGTCCCGTCATACAATTCCCATATATCAGATAGCATAATACCTACTAAGCCCGCTACATAATAAGTATACTCATCTAGATCTTCCTTTGTTTTTACTACCCAATCCTTTTCTACCCAACGGGCCATGCCATCTGCCATAATACTTGTTGACTCTTTAACCTTGTCAATAATATTTTCTGGACATACGGATAGCCAATCACCGAGTCTTAACGTCACTTCAGGTAAAATATTTTCATATGGCTTAAGAAGTTGTTGATAGGCAATGTTATCAAACTTCGTTTGTAATAGCTTACTAGTCGAACGTAACAGATGCTGCTTTGTTTCAGATAGTAAGTCTTCGTGATCTTCAATTTCATCAATCGCGCGCATACATAAATAGGCAGAGCCCACCGTCTTTCTTAACATTGGATTAAGCAGTTTAATTGGAATGTAAAATGTTCTACTTGTCAACTTTAGTACATGCATGGCTTCTTTTTGCAATGTGGTTTCAATACTCAATGAGATTTTCCCCCTTCAGCATATGGTAGTCTATTTTGACTTGTCTTATCGCCTTGCACAGGCATTTGTTGTGTGTTGAAGATTCAGTCTTCTGGAAGGGTAAATAGTTATAGACGGAAAAAAACACTGTTATAAAGAAAAAAGAAATATTGAACTTAGAACTTCTGAAATCTACACCTATTACTCACAAAAGCTGAAAATAAAGATTATACTCTTATTTAATCATATTCGGGTGGAAAACGGAAGTCACTGGAACGACTAATTCGAGATGGAAAGGAAAAAATAGGTATTTTAGCTAGATGTCAATCATAAAATCAATTGAATTGTTTAAAAATAGTAATAGAAAAGGGGGGAGTGGAATAGTTCAATACAAGCTTTATGCGCAGCGGGCAACGTTTACGGATATGTTTGGACGTTCCTGGAAAACTAGTCATTGATTCCTAAAACTTCGGTGAAGTTAAAAAGAGGTGGAGAAGGATATTTTAATAAATAGTGGATAAAGAAATCTTTTATTAACAGGTGATGGAATTTAGTGTACAATTTTGACATTACTAACTTTAGGAGGAATACTTTGGTTAATTTAAAGAGAATTGGTATTTTATTAAGCTCTTCTGCTTTATCTATTGGAATGTTTACGTCTGCTGCAAGTGCTTCAACCACGGCGAATGGGCAGCCTGGAAAAGTACAAATTCAAGTCGCTTCCACAGAAATGATTTTCGCAAAAGCTGATTTAATTAAGAAATTTAATGAGTTGTTTCCTAATCGATTTGATTTCTTAACGCATAGTGATTTTCAAATGGGTGGTAGTCACTTTTATCCTGATGATGATGAGTTACGTTATGATCTAATGTTCACTAAGACAATTAATGGTAAGCGGTTATACGGTAATGTTGTATTTGTTGGAGAGGATCTAGAAATTGAGCAATTTTACTATCAACCATCCAATGAATCAGAAGCGTTATTTCCAGCGAAGACCTCAAAGGAAGAGGCTAGAAAGATAGCAGTTGATTTTGTTAAGAAATTAGTTGATGGAGTGGAATATCAGTTAGAGACAGATCCCTTCAACTACTATCCGAGGCAAATATTAACAGAACCAATTCGTTATTCATTCTCCTTTTCAAGTACTAAAAATCAAGTGCCCATTTCTGATCAAAGAATAGAAGTATCTGTTCTAGGAAATGGCGAAGTTGTTAATTTTTATAAGGGATCTGCAAAGTTGGACTCGTCTACTTTTGATGACTTGAAACAACTAAAAGATAAAAATGAAATTTTAGGGAAAGTAAAAGAAAATATTTCAGTCGATTTGCAATATCAAATTAATCATGATTATCAAACGGGTGACCGCAGTGTTCAACTCGTTTACCAACCAACAACAAAATTCCGTGGAGTACATGCCCCTTCAGGTAAATGGCTAACTGCAAACGGTTACTCAGCAGATTTCCCTAAGAAAACAAAGATTGAAAAGATTGTAGCTAATCCACTGCCGCCAAAAAAGGATGGAATTACTTTGGAAGATGCAAAGAAAATTGCAGAGAAATTCCTTGAAATTAATTCTGATAAAGTTAAATTAAGCATTCAATCTATTGATGAAGTTGAAAACTATAATGGACAGGCAATAATTAGTATTCAATACATGTATAACTTTGGAAGTAGCGGACATGGAACAAATATGGAGATAAATAAAAATACAGGTGAGATTATCCAATACAATGATATTACCAGCCAAATTTTAGCGGAAATTGGGGAGAAACCCAAGAAAGAGAATGCTCTTTCTAGGAAAGAAGCTCTTGCACAAGCAGTAAAATATGTGAAGGAATGGGTTCCATCCTATCTACACAACTATGCTATGCCTATTGAAGAACCCTATTTTGAGGAGAACCAAGGTACCTATCAATTCAATTTCCCAAGAATCGAGAATGGTGTTATTGTGATGGGAGATCAAATTAATGTTGGCATAGCTGTTGATGGCTCTTTAAATAGCATGAATGTTAATTATCAAGATATTGAACAATGGCCATCAATAGATAAAGTGATTTCTGAGGATGAAGCAAAGGCTCTCTTGAAAAAGGCACTTAGTTTAAAACTTACTTATATGAAACAAGAGAAAAGTGAAGACAAAAATCATTATGATTTAGTATATTTACCTGTATTTAACAAGGATCCGTTTAGTTATTTAAATGCCAACACAGGAGAATGGAATAGCTTATTTGGCGAGGGAAATTCATCTATTATTTCACATCCTTGGGCAGAAGAGGAACTGAATTATCTGATTAATGCTAAAGTCTTAGACATAAAAGATGCTAAAAACTTTAATGGAGATGCCCCTGTATCAAAAGGGGAAGCCATTAAAATCATCATGAATTCACTCACTTATATTTATGACGGCGGTTATTATTTTGGAAATGAAAACAAGAACCAAACTTTTAAGAATATAGACCCGAAACACCCGTTATATCAATCGATTGAACGTGCAGTTGAAATGGATATTATTAAACCGGATAGTCAGACCTTTGATTTCGATTCCCCCATTAAAAGAGAAGAATTGGCATCTTGGTATATACGCGTCCTTGGCCTTGAACTGGCAGCTAAAGATAGTAGTATCTACAAACTTGGCTTTGCGGATGCAAATAAAGTACAAAAAGAATACATTGGTCATGTTGCCTTGGCAAATTCATTAGGTTTATTAAAGGCTGAACAAAATCAATTTAATCCTGATAGAGAAGCGACGTACGCGGAATTGGCAGTTTCAATTATTCGCCTTGCTCATAACATGACTGAAAAAGGCAGGGGCTTGGGTTATTATTAAGGTATAGATAGCTAGATCCCGTAATGTAATTACTAAACCCCCTTTACCGCTTGAGTTTTCAAACGGTAAAGGGGGTTTAGTTTGTCCAAGAAGTTTAATTTAGTAAATAGTATATCATTATGATGAACAAAAGAAAAAAACAACAGACATCTCATTATCGAGGTTCACAAGCACACCTCTGGCATGGTTATCCTAAATAACCATGCCAGAGTGCTTTTTTATTATGATAGCTAGATCATATTTGATATACTGAACACTAATGCAAGGGGGCTTTTTAATGAAACAGTATTTAGAATTATGTAAACACGTTCTTGAAACAGGTGAAAAGAAAGAAGACCGCACAGGGACAGGGACAATCAGTGTCTTTGGATATCAGATGCGCTTCAATTTAAATGAGGGATTTCCCCTCATGACAACGAAAAAAACGGCTTTCCGTCTTATTTCATCTGAATTGTTATGGTTCTTAAAAGGCGATACGAATGTCAAAACGCTTATTGAAAATCGAAATCCAATCTGGGATGAATGGGCTTTTGAACAATGGGTGACGAGTTTCGAATACAGTGGTCCAGATATGACGGACTTCGGACGTCGCGCTTCAAAAGACATGGAGTTTGCGGCTGTCTATAAAATTGAAATGGACGCATTCAAAAAGCGTGTAGTGGAAGATGAAGAATTTGCTGCCAAATACGCCGACCTTGGACCAGTATATGGTAAACAGTGGCGATCATGGTCAAATGGAGAACAAACGATTGATCAAATTGCCAATTTAATTGAAGGCATTAAAAATAATCCGGATTCCCGTAGGCATATTGTTACCGCATGGAATCCTTCTGAAGTGGAAGATATGGCATTGCCGCCGTGTCATGCATTATTCCAATTTTATGTAGCAGATGGGAAGCTATCATGCCAGCTTTACCAGCGAAGTGCGGACATCTTCCTTGGCGTACCATTTAATATTGCATCTTATGCACTTCTAGTTCATTTAATTGCGCATGAATGCGATCTTGGTGTAGGCGAATTCGTCCATACGCTTGGGGATGCGCATATTTACTCGAATCATGTTAATCAAGTAAATGAGCAGTTGACTCGGGAACCGCGAACGTTACCGACATTAAAATTGAATATCGAAGGCAAAACGATTTTCGAATTAGAAACGCAAGACATTGAACTTGAGAATTATGAACCACATCCAAAAATCAAAGGACCAATTGCTGTCTAAAGAAAGGTGGATTTCAATGATTTCACTACTTGTAGCACATGATCCGAACCGGGTCATAGGTTTGAATAACGATTTGCCCTGGCATATTCCAGCTGACCTTGCTTACTTCAAAAAGATGTCGATGGGAAAAGCAATGGTAATGGGGCGTAAAACGTTTGAGTCAATCGGTAGACCTTTACCTGGTAGGCTCAGCATCATCGTTACACGAAATGAAGCGTATACAGCTGAAGGCGCTGTTGTCGTACACAATCTAACTGATGCGATTGCAAGGGCGGGGGAGTATGCAGAAGAAGTGATGATTATCGGTGGTGCGGAAATATTCCTTGCAGCCCTGGGAATAGCGGATCGCCTCTACATTACGTACATTCAAAAAGAGTACGAAGGGGATACCTTTTTCCCATCATATGGTCCTGAATGGAAGCTCATAACGACTTCGCCAGATTACATTACAGAAGATGAAATTCCGTATTCATTTCTTGTTTATGAAAAGGAATAAAAAAGTACCTATGTAAAAGTGAAGGAACTTTCTACTTCGACTTATACATTACTTACTTATATTGACAACTGCTACTACTCGAGGGGAGTGCGCATTATGAAAAAAGTCCATATCGTCACGGATTCAACAGCTGATTTAAAAGTGGAGGATATTCTAAAGTATGGTCTACATGTTGTTCCACTTACGATTCAAATAGATGGTAAAACGTTTATCGACGGTGTAGATATACAACCTGAAGAATTTCTGGAAAAGATGAGAAGTTCTGCACAACTGCCGAAAAGCTCGCAACCAGCGGCAGGTGTTTTCAAGGAGTTGTATGACAAACTGGGGGAGGATGGAAGTGAAATCATCTCCATACATATGACTGGCGGCATGAGCGGTACTGTGAAATCTGCCCAGGCGGCAGCTGAAATGACAGATTCCAAAGTAACTGTCATCGATTCAATGTTCATCTCACATGCTTTAATGTTTCAAGTAATGGAGGCTGCGGAGTTGGCTGAGCTTGGGAAGTCAGTTTCTGAGATTGTTGAACGGCTGAACACAATCCGTAATAATACATCGCTTTTCGTTGTTGTCGATTCACTCGATAACCTTGTGAAAGGCGGCCGAATCGGAAAAGGGAAAGCAATGATTGGTTCCTTGTTGAATATAAAACCGATTGCGACTTTGCAGGGGGGCGTTTATACACCTGTCGCAAAAGCGCGCAGTCACAAACAAGTCGTAGCCCATCTATTCAAAGTTTTCAAAGAAGAGACTGCTGGAAAGTTTATTCGTGGGGTCGGTATTTCACACGCTAATGGGTTGAAAATGGGAGAACCATTGAAGAAAATGATACAAGAATCGGGCATCAAAGACGTGAAGCTTACATTTACGGCTCCAATCATCAGTACACATACTGGAGAAGGAGCGATAGGCTTCATGTATTATGCGGATTAATGAATGATTCTTTATTGAAGAAAAGGGGAACTCTACGTATGAGAAGAGTATTTCTGATTGTGATCGCCTTCTCATTATTTTTGTCTGGCTGTCAACAAACGCAAATCGAAAAAACAGGCGCATTTACTGGTCGACAAGAAATCGCATTTACTGAGTGGACTATCCCAGGGTATTTCATTCCAAAAAATATCAATGTAATTGGTTTAGGGGATTCACTTACGCAAGGTGTCGGAGATGAACTGAAAAAAGAAGGTTATTTTGGCCGTGTAACTGACAAAATGGATGAATGGAAAGGGGTTAAGGATGTTGATGCTTCTAATTTGGCAAAGCGGGGTCGAAGAAGCGACCAACTCATCGATAAACTGAAAGAACCTGAAGTTCAATCGTCTTTGAAAACGGCAGATCTAATCTTTTTGACAATTGGCGGGAATGATATTATGAAAGTCGTTAAGTCCAACCTATTCAATTTGAAGACGGAACAATTTTATAGTGAACTAGGTAAGTTTGAAAATAGGCTCGATGAATTATTCAGTATCATCCGAGATTTGAATGGCGATGCGATCATTATTGTAGCAGGTCTTTATAATCCGTTTTCAATTGTGACGGATGAAACGAATGAATTTGAAGATATTATTACTGACTGGAATGAAGCAATTGAAGTTCGTGCCATGATGGACGGAAAGTCATGCTTTGTCCCCGTTTTAGACCTGTTCGATTCAAATACGAACATGGTGTACCACACCGATTTCTTTCATCCGAATGCAAAAGGGTATGACGCGATGGCGGAACGTTACCTTGAAAAGCTGGAAGAATGCGGCTTGCAAAAATTATCGGACGGGGAATTGGAAATGTAGGAGCTGATCGCGTGAATCGATGGAAAATAGGTTTTTTTTTACTTGCAGGGCTTGTAGCAGCAGCACTTTCAGCCATAATTTTTTTCATCAGTAGTACCCCTGACTCGATCCCACTTCCTGATATGGAAGTAGTGGACGCATCGAATAATGTCTTAACAGTCAGTGTGACAAAAGAAAACCTCGAATCGATTGCCAATACGTATGTTCGGAAAATGACGAAAGGCGGGCCACTCCCGTTAACGATTAAAGTCGATGGCGATGTGGCATTATTTTCGGAACTGACAGTGTTCTCATTTACATACCCAGTCATTATGCATTTTGACCCGGTCGTACGAGAAGATGGTAATTTGATTTTAAAGCAATCATCAATGGAAATCGGGCTATTAAACATCCAGCCTTCAACCGTCTTGAAAATATTGAAGGACTCAGTGAAATTTCCTCCTTGGCTGATTGTTCGTCCCAAGGAGGAGGAATTTTTCATCGACCTGTCGGAAATATCTGTTTCCGGTAATTTAAAAGTGAGAGCGAAGACATTCAATTTGGCGGATGATGAGATTATCTTGGAAATTATTATTCCGAAAGAATAGGGAGGTTTTACAATGGCGAAATCATTGGCCACATTTGCAGGAGGTTGTTTTTGGTGCATGGTGAAACCGTTCGACCGATATGACGGTGTCCATTCAGTCATTTCTGGCTATACTGGCGGGGAGGTAGTAAACCCATCTTATGAACTGGTCTGTACGAATGCGACCGGCCACCGTGAAGCAATTCAAATTACGTTTGATGATGAAGTCATTTCGTATCGCGAACTGATCGATATCTTTTGGAGACAGATTGACCCAACCGATTCAGGCGGCCAATTTTTTGACCGGGGTGAATCCTATCAGACAGCCATTTTTTATCATACACCCGAGCAACTACAACTCGCTGAGCTAACAAAGACTGAACTAGATGCTTCAGGGAAGTTTGACAAAGCCATCGCAACTGATATTCTACCTGCGAAACCATTTTACGTAGCTGAAGAAGGGCATCAAGATTATTACATGAAAAACCCAACACATTATAATCGATATGCAACTGGCTCAGGCCGCGAAAGGTTCAAATCTGATAACTGGGGTGAAGATTCATGACAGAAGAATTGAAAAAAAAATTAACCGAAATACAGTACTACGTCACACAGGAAAATGGGACTGAACCACCGTTTCGAAATGAATTCGATAGCCATTATGAAGATGGGATTTATGTCGATATTATTTCAGGCAAGCCACTGTTTAGTTCAAAAGATAAATATGATGCGGGCTGTGGGTGGCCAAGCTTTACGAAACCGATTGAATCGGTGGAAGTTGTAGAGAAAACAGATAGGACCCATGGTATGAAACGTGTAGAAGTGCGCAGTAAAACTGCTGATTCGCATCTTGGCCATGTATTTCCAGATGGACCTGGTGAAAACGGATTGCGTTATTGCATTAATTCCGCGGCACTTCGTTTTGTAGCTGTAGACCAACTTGAAAAAGAAGGTTTCAGAGAGTACTTGAAACTATTTTAAATGATGAAAACTGAGAAGGGAGATGAATGGATGGATCGATCTTTTTATCGATTCGCCCTATCCTTCCGCGGTGGGACGATAGATGATTTAAAATCAACGTTTGCGGAATATATGTTTAAGGATTCTAGTTTTCCAAAAGAAGAGAAAAATTTCGACACTTTATCGCGTTATGTCGAAGAAAAGGCTGATTCAAAAATGGCATCTGTCATTTTCGACGAGTTATTTCTGTTATATGAAGAGCGATTTTTATAAGTAGCTCCTGCATCTTCATTGCATAATGGATAGGTTGAATGTATGATTGAAAAAGAAAATTTGAAAGCGGGGCTATTTATTATGAGTATACATATCAATGCAAAAAAAGGTGACATCGCGGATACGATTTTGCTTCCGGGAGATCCACTACGTGCAAAATACATTGCCGAAACATTTTTAGAAGATGTAATACAATACAATGAAGTTCGGAATATGTTCGGCTATACAGGAACATACAAAGGGAAACGCATTTCTGTTCAAGGTACAGGTATGGGTGTTCCATCCATTTCTATATATGTAACAGAATTGATGCAAGAATACGACGTTCAGAAATTAATCCGTGTAGGTACTTGTGGTGCGATCCAGAAAGACGTTCATGTACGGGATGTTATTCTTGCACAAAGTGCTTCTACAGATTCTAAAATGAACGAAATCATATTCAGTGGTATCAGCTACGCACCAACTGCAGACTTCGATCTTCTTTTGAAATCGTATAATGCGGGACTTAAAAAAGGGCTTGATTTGAAAGTCGGAAATGTGTTTACAGAAGACGTTTTCTATAATGAATATGCACAACATGAAAAATGGGCTCAGTATGGTGTCCTAGCAGTTGAAATGGAAGCGGCGGCATTGTATACGCTTGCTGCGAAATTTGGCCGCCAAGCACTGGCAATACTTACTGTGAGCGATCACCTACTAACGGGTGAGGCGACATCATCAGAAGAGCGCCAAACAACGTTTAACGACATGATTGAAGTGGCACTCGAAGCAGCAATCCAAGAATAATCGAGCAGTAGGACCGCCCGCTATAAAGCGGTCCTTTTTTTTAGGATTGTACAGATGTCTAGCCGGTGTAGCTAGACACAGTGGAATCTTGCAATAAATAGTAGAGAGTGGGGAATGGGATGGAAGAGAATAATGGCCACGAAACAGAAATTGAGCCAAATCGTCAACCGCCAGCAAGACGATATATTAAATTAAAACCGTTCTCTTTTGTCATGCTTGTATTCGGACTTGTACTGGCCAGTGCTGCCATAACGTTTTTCGTGTTAACAACAGGTGATGATAAAGTTGTCGAAGTTGTAAGCCCACAAAAGCAACCGCTAAAGGACCGGAAAGAATTTGAAAAATTATATAATGCCTATGATGAAATGGAAGGGAATTACTTTGAAGATATCGATGAAACAGCAGTTATCGATGGTGCCATCAATGGGATGATTGATGCACTCGGAGACCCTTATTCCGATTATTTGAATCAGAAGGAAGCCCGACAATTAAACGAGAGTATTTCGTCTAGTTTCGAAGGAATTGGTGCTGAGATTCAAGAGAAAAACGGATACATCAACGTCGTTTCTCCTATAAAAAATTCACCCGCAGAACGAGCAGGGATATTACCGAACGATACAATTATTGCGGTCGATGGTGAAAGTATCCAGGGAATGTCATCATCAGAAGCGGTTCTTTTAATCAGAGGCGAAAAAGGGACAACTGTGACTTTAAGCATCAAACGAGGTGTAGCAGTCGAGCCGGTAGACGTAAAAATCAAACGTGACGTTATTCCGATTGAAACAGTCTACGCTGAGATGCTTGATGATGGAATTGCACATATTCACCTTACAAGCTTCTCTGAAGGAACGTACGATGAGTTGCTAATTGCCCTTGATGAGATGGAAGCGAAAGGTATGAAAGGGTTAGTTGTCGATGTACGCCAAAATCCAGGCGGTAGACTTGACATAGCCATCAAAATTTCTGATCTGTTTTTGGAAAATGGAAAGAATATTTTCCAATATAAAGAAAAGGAATTGCAACCAGAAATATATACAGCCTCTGGAAAAAGAAAAATTGGAGTTCCGGTTACAATGGTTATTGATGATGGTAGTGCTTCTGCCTCAGAAATACTGGCAGGCGCGTTAAAAGAATCTGCCAATGTTCCACTTATCGGTGTGAAGACATTCGGTAAAGGAACCGTTCAATCACCTAAAAATCTTCCGGACGGCTCAAATTTAAAACTAACTACAGCTAAATGGCTTACGCCTAATGGCAATTGGGTTCATAAAGAAGGAATTAAACCGGATATCGAAGTGCCGTATCCATCTTATGCAATGCTTCCGTTTCTTGATCCAGCAATCGAAATGAAAGTGGGTATGCTTTCACCTTCCATTAAAGCTGCAGAAGAAATGCTTGAAGCAGTCGGTTATGAACCAGGTGAAATTGATGGCTTATTTGATGAAAAAACAACTCAGGCTGTCAAAATGTTGCAAAAGGATCTAGCGCTAGACACCAATGGTATTCTGTTAGGAGAAACAACGTACGGTCTGATGGAAAAACTTCGGACGAAAATTCAAGAAGACGATCCACAGCTGTTGAAAGCAAAAGAAGTTTTACTTGAAAAAGTAGGGAAATAACTAAAAAGCGTCCAGTCCTAATCCGGCCGGACGCTTTTTTTGAATTTATCGAAAAAATGAAATGAGGCGTACATATGATTGATGTTTACTTATTTAGTGGTTTTCTAGGAAGCGGAAAAACGTCACTATTACTTCATACAATTGCACAATTGAAAGAACAAGGAAAAAAACCTGCTGTATTGATGAATGAATTTGGAGCATTGCCTTTCGATTCAGATGCTGTAGAAGGAGAAGGTGGAGTTCCGCTTAAAGAACTGCTAGACGGATGTATCTGTTGTACAGGTTCAGAGAAAACAGAGGCACAGCTTCAGGGGCTGCTTGAGGAGAACGATGATATCGATGTCATCTTAATTGAAACAACGGGTGCTGCACACCCCGTGGAAGCACTGGACGCTATCTACTCTCCTTTATTCGCAGACCGACTTAACATAAAAGGGATTATAACAGTTGCCGATTCGAAGCGCTGGCTGGAACGTGATAAGCTATCTCCGCAAGTACGTGCTTTATTCATGGAGCAAATTCGTCATGCTCATTTACTACTAGCAAATAAAGTTGATCTCCTAACTGAAGAAGAAGTAGCGAAAGTGACATTTGAACTAGCTAGTTTCAATGAATCTGCTCCAATTATACAAACGGTGGGCGCAAAAGTTGCGTTCTCCTTCATTGAGAAAACCCTTAGTTCGTCGAAAAAAGGGACTGATAAACAAATCATATCAGGAAAAGGCCTTCCTCTTTCTTCAAAACTTCTTACATTTACTGATAGTGTTTCAAAAGAAGATTTTGAGAATTGGGTGAAATCACTTCCTGATACAGTGTATCGGATGAAAGGTTATGTGCCCATTAGCGGCTATAAAAATCCATTTATGTTTCAATATGCATATGGAATGGTCAATTGGTTGCCTGAATACGTCAAGATGGAAGCCTGCCTAGTTATCATTGGTGAAGGCATCGAATCGATAAATTATGAGGTCGTCAACCCCTTTTCAGATGAAAATTAAAGATAGTTAACCAGACTTACCCATTTTCATAGAATTTCAGAACCTTTGCTAGGGTATTTGTTTAAGAACTGGGTTTACTGGTAAAAAACCCCGATATTCTAAATCTCCCACGCGTTATGATAGATTGCGAAGGGAGGAGTAATGAGATGAAAAAATCGATTGCAGTACTCATGCTCGGCTCGGCGCTCTTACTGCCGAACAACAATAATGTAGAAGCTTCACAATTGGACAATAATGTACAGGTGCACAAGTACATTCAAAGCTACATAGGGGGGGACAAACAACCCGACATGTACAATGTCTTGCTTGGAAAAAATATTAATTTTGAGCAACTTTATAGTTTAGCGAAGTCTTATGCAAAAAATACAGGCGTTATTGACAAACAGGTAATTAAGCCAGTTATAGTCAAGCCAATCAAGAAACCGGTGAATAAGCCAGTTATAGTTAAGCCGATAGAAAAACCAGCTCCGACTAAACCGGTACCAACACCAAAACCGGAAGCAACTCCACCGGCTAAGCCAGCACCAACACCGGAAGTAACTCCACCGGTTAAGCCAACACCAGAAAAACCAGCGGAAACAACATCAGATGCGTCTGTTTCTGCGATTGAAAAAGCTGTACTTGACCTTACAAATGTTGAAAGACAAAAAGCAGGTCTTAAACCATTACTAACAGATGCGAAGTTGATGAACTCTGCACGACAAAAATCAACAGATATGGCATCAAAAGGATACTTTTCGCATACAAGCCCGACATACGGATCACCATTCGATCAAATGAAATCAAATGGTATAACGTATAAATCGGCAGCGGAAAATATTGCTATGGGCCAACGTTCGGCTGAAGAAGTTGTAAAAGGATGGATGAATTCACCAGGGCATAGACAAAATATCTTAACACCTGGATTCACTCACATCGGCATCGGCTATGACAAAAACGGCAACTACTGGACACAGCAGTTTATTCAAAAATAATAGCAGTCAAAAACTATTCTTCGAACCGACAATAATTCGGTTTGGAGGATAGTTTTTTTACTATACCTTTGTACGCAAAATGTTGCTATAGATGCTAGAACTAAGTTCTTACACAACAAACCTCTCCAAGTGAATGTTTAAAATTTTTCCGGCATGCTCAAACTCTTCATAGGAGGTGGGTATAGTGGATGACATGGTTTCGACTGATAGTTTGATTTTATACATAAAAAAATTATTTCATAATTCCTCCGATCTGTTCGTCGAAGAAACGAAATGGCAGGACCGTACAGCTGTCATCTGTTACTACACTGTAATGACCGAAGGAGCACAGGTGAACCTGCAGCTCGAACTAATTAGGAAAAGGGCATCTGACGGACTGGTCGATTGGGGAGAAACTGCTATCTCGTCCGTACACGCATTTTCCGTTTCTACTCTTACTGAAAGTGTTAGTTCAGGTTTCGTAGCTGTTATTTTTCCCGAAACAAATTTGTTATTGCAAATCACGATGCCGAAATTTGCAATGCGAAGTCCTAACGAACCTGACAATGAACATGTTATCCGTGGCTCGCATGATGGGTTCGTCGAAGGATTTGATGCGAATATGTCCCTCATTCGAAAACGGCTTGCAATTCCTGATCTCGTCGTTCAGTCACTAAGGATTGGAAATGATACCAAAACGCATATTAATTATGTATATATAGAATCGATAGCGGATGAAGACGTTGTCGCTGATGTCAAAAAACGACTAGAAAGCATTAAATCGAACAAAGTAATAAGTATAGGTCAAGTAGAGGATTATTTGGAAGACTCCGTATGGTCGCCGTTTCCACAGTTCCTCAATACGGAACGACCCGATCGTGTTGTTGCGAATTTACTAGAAGGGAAAATCGCACTATTCACTAATAGTTCTCCAACGGCGCTTATCGCCCCGGTAAACTTTTTTTCGTTTTATGAGTCTCCGGATGATTATAACGCGCGTGTTCTTGTTGGTTCATTTTATAGGCTTCTCCGGATGTTAAGTTTTATGACGGCTATTTTTTTACCAGCATTCTATATAGCGGTCATCGGTTTTCATTCCGAAATCATTCCGCTTGAATTAGGTAAACAAGTGAAGCTAGCGGTGAACGATATTCCGTATCGACCTATATTTGAAGCGCTACTTCTGGAATTGTTTATTGAGCTCATACGGGAGTCAGCTATCCGCCTACCCACCCCAATTGGCCAAACGGTAGGAATTGTAGGTGGTCTCGTTATTGGTAATGCAATCGTTAGTGCCGGTCTCGTATCGAATTTCATGGTGATTGTCGTAGCGATGACGGCAATTTCGAGCTTTGTCGTTCCATCCTGGGAAATGAATATGACAATTCGACTTATTCGTTTTCCATTTATGATTGCTGCTTCATTGTTCGGCTTTTTTGGAATAGCAATTGGGACACTTATCCTTTTCATTCACCTTATGAATGTGTCGTCATTGAAACAGCCCTATTTTTCGCCGATCGTTCCTTTTGATCCATCGAGATTTAAAGATGTGTTCTTCAGGTCTCCGTACGTCCGTCTAAAAAAACAACAAAAAACGTTTACGCATGGTGAAGATAAAGAAGGTGGGAACCGTTGACGTTTAAATTGTCAAGAATCCAGTTTTTTTTAATCATGTTTATTGCACAGACAGGTACTGTTTCACTTTCCTTCCAAACCCCATTCATTAATGTGACGGGGCGTGACGCTTGGCCAATTTTCATCGGAGTAGGAATTTTTCATTATATTTTGTTGCTGTTATATGAAAAAAACTATGAATACTTTGTGCCGGGACCGATTGTATCTTGGCTCTATAAAGGCTACTGGCTCCTTATCATCGTGTCCTTCATTTCTTATATTGACTATACGCTTGCGGTATGGGCATTTCCTGAAACGCCCCAAATTATCGTCATTTCAATAATGGTAGGCGTATCACTATATGCAAACTTGAGTCGACCTGAAACTGTCATAAATTTAAGTGTAATTCTCGTCCCGTTAATACCGATATTTTACGTTATTCTGTTACTCGCATGGCCAGAATTCGTATGGACGAATTTGTTCCCTATCGGTGAGGTAGATAGTTCAAAATTGTTGAAAGGGATTCTCGCTTCGCAATTTACGTTTATTGGCATAGAACTGTTTTTGTTTTTCAGGAAGCATGTAGACATCAAACAAAAAATCAAAGGGGTACCACTTCTCATCTACCAAATGTTTTGGTTAGTCTTTTTTTTCAGTTCGGTCTTGTTCACCCTCCTTTATTTCTCATTAGAGGAAATAAAAATGATACCAGAGCCAATCATGTATATTTTAAAATCACAGACCGTTACGATTGTAGAACGGATTGATTTATTCTTTATTTATCTTTGGATGATGTGGAGTATTATCACGATATCCCTTTTTGCCTTTACAACGATGTATGTCCATCAGCTTCATGCGAAAGGGCACAAGAAAAGGAATACAATTATTTTTCATATCCTGCTCGTCTTATTACCGCTTTTCTTACACTCAAAAGAGCATGTAGCTATAATTCAAAAATCACTTGTCTATTTCCATTTGTTTTTCGCAATTGTTGTTCCAACAGTGGTTATACTTATGAACCGGAGGAAAATGAAATGAAGAGAAATGCATGTATCCTACTAATCTGTTCATTTCTATTAAGTGGTTGTTGGGACGAAAAGCAATACAAGGATGTAACAATTGTTTCCTTAATCGGAGTAGGAGGGAAACTAGGAGATGTTAAGGCACAATTTGCATTTCCAACATTTGAAGATGGTTCTATAAGTTATTCAACGTCCTTAGGCAGTGGTAAAACGCTTCGCGAAGCACGAAACGATGCGAATCATAGAACGATGGAAGGGCTTGACATCGCATCCCTTCAAGTTCTTCTTATAGAGGAAGACACTGCGAAATCTGATTTATATGAGTACATTGATATGTTGTATAGGGATCCCCGCAATAGACTTGGTGCTCATATGGCCATTGTCCAAGGTGAACTGACCTCTTATTTCAAACCGTCGGCTGAGTTAGGGGATGATATTGCAACTTATTATTCAAGCCTTTTGGATACGGCGATCCGGTATACATTTATACCGGATATCGACATTCAACAAGTGAGTACATATCTTTTTGCAGAAGATATATCCCTGTCGCTGCCTTATATTAAAATCGGGAAAGAAAGCGGTATACCCGAAATTGCCGGTACTGCGTTATTTAATAAGAGGGAATTTACTGGGGAAACGCTTGATAAAAAAGAGTCGATACTACTCAATTTGTTAAAAAAAGAACAAGGTAGATACGCTCGCCTTTCCTATATGTGGAAAAGTGGAGGGGAAGAAAGTCCACTTACAGTCGAAGTGGTTGATAATCATAAACAGTGGAAAGTTTCTAATGATAAGATAGAGGCATTGTATAAACTTAAGCTTAGCGTCGAAGAATTTCCGCACGACAGCTTGGATAATAAGAAAGTAATTAAAGAAGTGGAGGAGTTTCTTTCAAAGGAACTGACGAAGGAATTTAACGGAGTTGTAAAGAAACTGCAAGAAGCAAAAAGCGATGCGGTAGGGTTCGGGCGACCGGTACGGGCATTCCATCCCGCACTATGGGGAAAAGGGGATTGGACCGACACATTTGCCACACTGCCAATTAGCGTTAAGGTGAAAGCCGAGGTTTTACGAACCGATATTTTGAATTAGACTAGTAAAAACCCGCAAATGCATATTGCTGCATTGCGGGTTTTCGCGTTTACACAAATTTCTTTTTCTGAATATAGATCAACCGTCCCGAAAGTGTAATCGCACCAACTGTCAATCCCGCAATGAGACCAACCCAGTATCCATATGGACCAAGTTCAGTAAACGTCGCCACCATATAACCAATAGGTAAACCGAGGATCCAATAGGAGACAATCGCCATGATGAACGTCATATTAACGTCCTTATAGCCCCGTAATGAACCTTGGACAGGAGCCTGGATGGCGTCCGATAATTGGAACAGTGCAGCATAGATGAAGAACTGTGTTGCCAATCCGATAATCTGTTCGTCTGTTGTATAAAGGGAAGCAATTGTCGCCCTGAAAACGAGAAGAATCACAATTGATACAGAGCTAAAAGCAATGGCAAGTCCAACACTGAGATAACTGTACTGTTTAGCATCGCGCATCTGTCCTGCGCCGACAGCTTGGCCGACAAGTATTGTCGCACCCATCGAAATACTCAACGGCAACATATACAACAGCGAAGTGAAGTTAAGTGCAATCTGGTGTGCAGAAATAACTGCTGTCGAATAGTTGCTCATCATCAATGTGACGGCGGAAAAGATACTTGTTTCTACAAATATTGAAATTCCGATTGGCACCCCAATGAATAAAATCACTTTCCATTTTTTAAATGAAATCTTTTCCCATCCATTGAAAAGTGCGTAGTCCTTAAAAGGCTTACGCTTCCATGCGACGGAACAAGCAATGAAGAACACAAGCCAATACGTTATAGCGGATGCATATCCGGCCCCAGCACCGCCAAGTTCAGGAAAGCCCCAATTCCCGTAAATAAGCAAATAATTTATGAAGATGTTAATCGGAGCAGATAATAAAATGATGAACATCGAAACTCGTGTCGCTCCAAGCGCATCGAAAAATGACCGTAGCACTGTATAAGCAAAGAGGGGGAGTAAGCCGAGGCTCATTCCTGTCAAATAGTCCGCTGCGACAATGCGTACTTCAGCCTCCAGCGACATTGCTTCTAGTATAGGTGGAACTGCGAATAGAATAATGGCAAAGACGATTGCGGCCAGAGCTACCGATACGTAAAGGCCTTGTTGGACGGAAGGCCGGACTTCCGCGTGGAGGCGTGCTCCGATGTATTGAGCAATGATTGGTGTAAGTCCTATTAAAATACCAGCAAGCCCTGTATAGACGGGGAGCCAGAAAGAAGATCCAATCGTAACACCCGCAAGATGGTATGTATCATATCGCCCTGTCATAAGAATATCGAAGAACGTCATCATATACAGAGCAACTTGTGTAACTAGGATTGGCAAGACGATGGTTGCCAATCTCAACGGCTTTTTCTTCAGTGGAACTGCAGTTTCCAAATAAATCACCCTTTAATCTACAATTAAACACCATTGTACCATGCTTCGTTTGCTATAATAGCAATGAAGTTAAGTAAAGTTACACTATATATCTAAATGTAGAAGAGGTGAATGGCTATGAAAAGGCCAGTTATATTATTGACAGGGGGCGGCACAGCAGGGCACGTATCTGTGAATGAAGCCCTTATCCCTGTATTCAGTGAAAAAGGATACGAAATTCATTACATTGGGTCGCATAACGGAATCGAAAATGAATTAATCCGTGATGGTCACCCCGAAGTAATTTATCATGCCATTCAAAGTGGAAAACTAAGACGCTATTTCTCCATGAAAAACTTTACTGATCCATTCCGTGTAGGTGCGGGTGTTCTTCAAGCGCTAGCGGTCATCAGGAAAGTTAAACCCGAAATTATTTTCTCCAAAGGCGGTTTCGTATCAGTACCTGTCGTATTGGCAGCGAAAATGGCGAAAGTACGTGTCGTTATTCATGAATCGGACGTAACACCAGGGCTTGCGAATAAAATGGCTTTACCTTTTTCAAATCATATCTTTACGGTGTTCGAACAGACACTTAATTATGTACCCGCAGGTAAGGCGACTTGCTCCGGTGCGATAATCAGACCCGAGTTGTTTAAGGGGGTACGAAAAGAAGGCTTGCGCATTGCGGGCTTGTCAGGTGAGAAACCAGTGCAAATTATCATGGGTGGTAGTCAGGGGTCGTCCATACTCAACGATGCCGTCCGAAAAGATTTACCTGCAATTTTGCGTACCTTTGATATTATCCATCTTTGCGGGAAAGGGAATCTTGATCAAACGCTCGAAGGTACACCGGGCTATACACAATTTGAATACGTAACGGAAGGCCTGCCACATTTGCTAGCGGCATCCGATTTTGCGGTTTCAAGAGCAGGGTCAAATGCAATCTTTGAACTACTGGCATTACGTAAACCGATGCTGCTTATACCACTTTCTGCCGCAAAGAGCAGAGGGGATCAGATCCTGAATGCCTCTCACTTTAAATCGCTCGGACTCGCACATGTATTGAAAGAGGAGGAAGTGGGACTACGCCCATTGTCCGAAGAATTCGCTTCATTTGTAGATGAGAAAGACAGTTTGATTGGGAATATGAAAAAAGTAGCAACCCCCAAAATACCGGAAGAAATGGTTGAAATGATCCTGTCACACCGAAAATAACTGGAAAAGACAGTTTACATTTTTTCGGAGGGTTAACGAATGGTTGCAAGTAATGTGAATCCAGTGTATTCTAGTTGACGGTAATAAAGTTAAAGAGTTAACGCTAAACCCTTTCAGTTAAAGTGTTTGCGTGGTAAAATTAACGAGGATTAAAAATATAAACACAATATGCCTTTAGGCAAATGTGGAGGTCATTTTACATGTCGAACAATGCTGACGCCCATCGTTCCCCTTATGCTGCTTTTTCGGGTCCGAACCTTGGGTATATAATGGAAATGTACGAACTGTTCAAAACGTCACCTGAATCTGTAGATGCTGAACTTGCCGAGATGTTCAGTCGTTTTGGTGCGCCTACAATGAGTAACACAGAACAGGACAAAGCGATTGGGGCAGTAGCTCCTGGCGATTTCGGTAAAGTATTGTCCGCCTATCAGTTGCAGACTGCCATCCGTACATACGGACATCTTGCTGCAGATATCTATCCGCTTAGCGATCGTCCAAAAGATTCAACACGCCTTGAGCTTTCCACTTATGGACTTATAGAAAGTGATTTGCAAGCAATGCCAGCTTCTTTATTCTTTAAAAATGTTCCAGCAAGTGTAGAAAATGGGCTTGAAGCAGTAAATTATTTGAAGTCATTGTATACAGGTAAAATCGCCTATGAGTTCGATCATGTCATAGACGAAGATGAAAGAAACTGGATTCAGTCCAAAATCGAAAACGGAAATGTTACGTCTACATTATCTGTAGACGAGAAAAAAGCACTTCTTGAACGTTTGACGAAAATTGAAGGGTTTGAGAAATTCATTCACCGGACTTTTGTCGGAGCGAAACGGTTCTCTATTGAAGGGCTGGATACACTAGTTATCTTCCTAGACGAACTTGTTCGTCTATCTGAAGAACAAAAAACGAAAAAAGTATTAATTGGGATGGCTCACCGTGGTCGCCTAAACGTACTGACACATATTTTGAATAAACCTTATGAAACAATGTTTGCACAATTTGCGGGTGTTCCTGAAGAACCATTCCTTCCAACAGACGGTTCACTTGAAACAACGCGCGGTTGGTTCGGCGATGTGAAATACCATATGGGTGCCTTATACAAAGGGAAAACTGGCATGCAGCGTTTCCTTGCTTATAATCCATCCCACTTGGAAGTCGTCAATCCTGTTGTTACAGGTCAAACAAGGGCTGCACAGGAAAATACGGATAACCCGGGAATACCTGTACTAGATACGGATGCTGCTTATGCAGTACTTATCCATGGAGATGCAGCATTCCCTGGACAAGGAATTGTTCCAGAATCGTTCAACTATAGTCGTGTTCGTGGATTCAAAACGGGCGGTTCTATTCATGTTATCGCGAATAATATGATTGGATTCACAACTGAATATTACGATTCTAGATCAACACATTATTCATCGGATCCTGCAAAAGGCTATGAAGTTCCAGTATTGCACGTCAATGCAGATAGCCCTGAATCAGTGATTGCAGCTGCATCATTCGCATTCGAATACCGTCAAAAGTTCAGCAAAGATATTCTGATTGATCTTCTTGGCTACCGTCGTTATGGACACAACGAAATGGATGAACCACTTGTGACGAATCCAGTTATGTACCACTCAATTCATGAGCATCCAACAGTTCGTGCACTATACGGATCTGAACTTGCATCTGCCAACATTTTGACAGAAGAGGATGTAACGAAACTGGACGCTTCAGTTTTTGCAACGATGCAGGCAGCATACGACAAAGTAAAAGAACATACGTCAGAAAAAGCATTGATTTCAAATGCTACGCCTGAAGAAGTACTTGCAGGGTATCCAAGAGACCTTGAAACTGGTACGGATGAAGCGAATCTTCGCCGCATCAATGAAGAGCTACTGATATATCCTGAAAACTTCAATGTATTTGGGAAGCTTGAAAAAATCCTGAAACGTCGCCAAGACCCATTCAACGGAAAAGGGAAAATCGATTGGGCACATGCTGAAACGCTAGCATTTGGTGCAATCCTTCAAGATGGTAATCCAATCCGTATGACAGGTCAGGACGTCCAACGTGGAACGTTTGCACACCGTCACGTAGTCCTTCACGATGAAAAGACGGGTGACGAACTTGTTCCACTTCACCATATTAGCGGTTCAAAAGCATCATTCGTCGCGTATAACAGTCCTTTGACAGAAGCGGCAATTGTTGGTTATGAATTCGGCTATAACTTAGAAGACCAAAAAGTGTTGTCAATTTGGGAAGCGCAATATGGAGACTTTTCGAATATGGCACAAGTAATGTTCGATCAGTTCGTTTCTTCAAGCTACTCTAAATGGGGTCAGCAATCAGGACTGGTCTTGCTATTACCTCATGCGTATGAAGGGCAAGGACCTGAACACTCAAGCGCAAGACTTGAACGTTATCTGCAACTTTGTGCGGAAAATAACTGGACGGTCGCAAACCTTTCTAGTGCGGCTAACTATTTCCATATTCTTCGCAGACAAGCAAAAATGCTCGGTGACAAATCGATGCGTCCGCTTGTTATTGTGTCACCTAAATCGCTTCTTCGTCACCCGCTTGTCGGTGCAGATGTCAACGACTTGACAGAAGGCCATTTCCAAACGGTGCTTGAGCAACCAGGAACAGGCAAAAAAACGGATAAAGTAGAGAAAATCTTATTCGCAAGCGGTAAAGTGGCGATTGATCTTGCAGAACGCGTGAAAGATGGCAAAGACTTCGATCATTTGCATATCGTTCGTGTCGAACAGCTCTATCCGTTCCCAGCTGACAAAGTGAGCGATATCATATCACGCTATCCGAATGCCAAAGAACTTGTTTGGGTACAAGAAGAACCGAAAAACATGGGGTCATGGCATTTTGCAAATTCTTATATCCGCGAAGTTGCGGATGGTAAGAAAGTATCTTATGTTGGACGAATTCATCGTGCAAGCCCATCAGAAGGCGACGGGGAATCTCACAAGATTGAACAAAACCGCATCCTAGATGAGGCATTGAAGAAGTAATTTTTATTTAGTTTAATCAACATATGAAATATTGATTGTTTACACCGTACTAACGGTAGACTTGAGGAGGAATTTATTGTGGCAGAGATCATAGTACCAGAACTTGCAGAATCAATTACAGAAGGAACGGTTGCACAATGGTTGAAACAACCAGGTGAAAGCGTTGAGAAAGGCGAATTCATCGTTGAACTTGAAACAGACAAAGTAAACGTTGAAATCATCTCAGAAGAAGCAGGAATTGTCCAAGAACATCTTGCAGCGGAAGGCGATACAGTCCAAGTTGGTCAAGTCATCGCAATCGTTGGTTCAGGTTCAGGCGCACCAGCTGCAACTCCATCTGCACCAGTAACAGAAGCAGTTCAAAAAGTGGAAGCAGCACCAGTTGCTCCAGCAGCTACTGAAGATGCAAGCGGATCAGACCGTACAATTGCAAGCCCAGCAGCACGTAAACTAGCACGTGAAAAAGGGATTGACCTTGCGGCAGTATCACCGGTTGATCCAATGGGTCGTGTTCGTGTTCAAGATGTTGAAGCACACGGAACGGCTCCTAAAGTACAACCAGCAGCTGCTGCACCAAAAGCGGCAGCGGCAGTAGTAGAGGATGGACGTGTTACGCGCGAGAAGATGACACGTCGTCGTCAAACAATCGCAAAACGTCTTCTTGAAGTTAAACAATCAACAGCAATGCTTACAACATTCAACGAAATCGACATGACAAACGTTATGGCACTTCGTTCACGTAAGAAAGACCAATTCTTCGAGCAAAACGATGTTCGTCTAGGATTTATGTCATTCTTCACGAAAGCAGTTGTCGCTGCACTTAAGAAATATCCTTATGTTAACGCTGAAATTGACGGCGATGAAATTATTCTTAAAAACTTCTACGATATCGGTGTTGCAATATCAACAGATGGCGGACTAGTTGTACCAAACGTAGTCGACGCTGATCGTAAAAACTTTGCTGAAATTGAAGGAACTATCGTGGAACTCGCTAAAAAAGCACGCGATAACAAATTGACAATCGCAGATATGACAGGCGGTTCATTCACAATTACAAACGGTGGCGTATTCGGCTCACTAATGTCAACACCAATTATGAATGGTACACAAGTCGGAATCCTTGGCATGCACACAATCCAAAAGCGTCCAGTCGCGATTGGTAACAATGTTGAAATTCGTCCAATGATGTATGTCGCTCTTTCTTATGACCACCGTGTTATCGATGGTAAGGATTCAGTTGGCTTCTTGAAAATGGTAAAAGAATTGATTGAAAATCCGGAAGATCTTCTTCTAGGATCGTAATACGAAAAGCGGAGGGCTGGCGCCCGAAGTCTAGACAAAAATAGTTAGGTAATCGGCCCGTTATTGTTAGCGGGTCGATTTTTCCTTATCCACCCCACAGAAAAGGCGTGATTAACAATGACATTCAAAGATTGGATGACCGCACCTGCAATCCGTACTGTCGTCTGCAAGCATGCAGACGCTGAAAAATATGTAGTGAACAATGTTCTGACACCAGGTAAAGAGTATGAAGTGAAAAACGAAACAGATGAATTCATTTTCATTCTCGATAATTCCGGTAAAGTCGGGGGCTATTATAAAACGTATTTTGAGTAAACAAAAGCCTAGGGTGCCCGCCCAGATGCGACAGGCATAAGGTGGACCGGCGAAGCGGCGGTTTTTGCCGCATAGCTGGGCTGGCTTATGACCCGAGCATTTGGCGCCCGGAGTCTAGACGTGAAATTGCTAAGTTGGAAATTCTCCAAAATACGAGATTTGATATTTAGTTAAACAAAAACTAAAAGCCCGCTACCCACTCGTTGGTGTGCGGGTTTTTTTATAAGGAGGCAAGTTTATGAACTCGTTAGTAGAAAATGAACAGCAGCTTCGCACAAAGAAAACGCATGACACCGCAGCGGTACGATTAATCCAAGAAGGTGGCTACGTTTCTCCAAGCCCTCATTTATGGGATGACGTACTCATTAGTGTGGTATTGAAAAAACCAGTGTTATTGAAAGGGCCTTCGGGTTCAGGAAAAACGAAGTTAGCCCAAACCATTTCACATTACTTTAATCAGCCGATGCAAAGCATAAACTGTTCAGTTGATTTGGATGCTGAAGCCTTGCTTGGTTTTAAAACGATATTCAGCAAAGACGGAGAAACCATTATTGAATTTGTCGAAGGACCCGTAGTCCAAGCTATGAAAAAGGGACATATTTTATACATCGATGAAATCAATATGGCTAGACCTGAAACGTTGCCCATCCTTCATAGTGTTTTGGACCATCGTCGTATGCTGACAAATCCATTTACAGGCGAAGTGATTTATGCGCATGAAGACTTCACGGTCATTTCGGCCATAAACGAAGGCTACGTCGGAACATCGCCGATGAATGAAGCGTTAAAAAATCGTTTTGTTTCGTTCACAGTTCCCTACCTAACTGGAGAACAATTAGAATTAGTTATGAAGGATACGTGTCCATCTGCCTCGAAACAGCTTGTTGAGACATTCCTTAATATCAGTAACGATTTGAAGAAACAAGTAATGAACGGATTATTATCCGATGAGGCTGCATCTGTAAGAAGCCTGCTCGACGCTATGGGGCTGGCCGAACATATCCCCGTGAAACGTGCAGTCCAGTATGCTATCGCGGAGAAGCTGGATGATACAATTGAACGCAGACTTGTCATGGAATTAGTCGATACTTGGGTGAAATGAGGCGATCACTATGGTGAAGATGAATCGATTCATTCAATTTAATGATGAAACGGTCGATGCCAAGACGCTTTTATTGTATGAACGATTAGGGCGAGCGTTAGCAGACGCACCTTTCATTGAATTAACGGAACGAAAGCTTCTTGAATTCCGACCTCAAGAAGGGATTATCTCAATGAGTGTTTTTTGGCGTCACAGGACAGATGAAGTGATTCATGCGGGAAGGCTTTCTGATATTTATTTGTTAACTGCAGGTTATTGGAAACATTTTAGTGTGAACTCATGGATTGAGTTCACACAAAAAAATGGCCCACACTCACTTCGGAAATTTGCATCAGAACTATTGATGATGCTAGAAGAATTTCGTCTCATCGATTTAATTGCAAAAGAAAGGCCAGGAACCGCACATGCATTTGAGACTAGGAGGGAAGCGTATGTTCACTTCCACCGAGGTGTGCTATCTTCGAATATGCAGAAAAATCACCTTGCCGATGCACTAATGAATCAGCTGTTCATATCGCTACACGAAGGGACTTTTGCAGAAACATCTATCGACTGGGGTGCCCACTCCATCGATTATGGTCTCATTCAATCCGTTCTGCAGCACGCCTACGATTCAAAAAGTACAGAGGATAATACATTTATTGCGAATAGAATTACTTGGATTTTAGAAAGGTCAATTAATAAAGACCTTGTCCATCAGTATTTTTCAGTTGTGGATTCCATTACCGAAGAAAATACGGTATTTCATTATCATAAAGGGATGTCTGACGCCGAAGAAGGCGAGGATGGTCCAAAAGAGACAATCGAAGAAGTGTTTCGGTCCTGGCATCGTGAAAGCGAGAGTGAATCAGGCGTCCACCTTGAATTTGAACTCGAACACGGCCGCTCTGGTAAGAGTGACGCTAATGATGCAACTCCGGGCAATGAAGACGCTGAAATCGAAGAGACGGGCTCAGGTGATTCAGAGGGGAATGACAGCGACCGCTGGACGGAGGACACGACTGACAAAACGGACAAGCGTGATCGAAAGATGAAGGCTGGTAAGATGTTTGGGAAAGAGCATGTCAACGTCGTGTACGAGGAACAACGTATAGAAGTCGTAGACGAGGTTGAAAATCGTCAACAATTGACTGTTTGGCGAGAAGAGCAAAAGCCGTATGTCCGTTCCTTCGTAGAGGAGATGAAGAAACGGATTGATTTGAAACAGGATTCGAAACGCGAGCGCCTTATGAAGGGACGACTGTCGACGAAATTAACGACGATGGTTGTGGATGAACGACCGAAACCATTTTACAGGAAGAATGCACCTTCTGTTAATCTAGATGCAGTATTTGGTCTACTAGTTGATGGTTCTGCTTCGATGCTCGACAAATTGGACGAAACAAAACAGGCCGTTTTATTGTTTCATGATGTACTCCGTCAACTTGGCGTCAGTCATGAAATTTCGTCCTATTTTGAGGATGCAAATAACGCTACAAAAGAAGTGCAACCAAACGTATTTGAGCTTATGCATACGTTTACAGATCGCAATAAAGATAACGGTTTATCAATTTTATCGTTTGACGCTAACGAAGATAACCGCGATGGATTCGCGATTAGATGGATGGCCGATCAACTGGGGGCGAGACAAGAGAAGCACAAGTTTTTGCTGGTCTTCTCAGACGGAGAACCATCGGCGTTTGGCTATGATAGGAACGGTATCCTCGACACGGCAGAAGCAGTAATGGAAACCGAAAAGAAAGGAATCTCCATCATTCATTTATTCCTTTCGACGGAAGAACCGACAGTTGATCAAAAAGCACTTTTTTCAATGATGTTTGGCAATAAAACCGTTTCATCGAACTCAGTGGATAGCTTTACAGATCAGACCTTGCGAATACTGAGGAAATTGCTCGCGATTGTAATTAGAACTGCGTGAATTTCGGGAATCGCGGGTAAACCCGAATAATTACGGAATAAAAATACAAAACCGCCCTTAGATAGGGCGGTTTTGTGTTTTTTCATGGACAGCAAGAAGGCGCTGTTTCAATTCATCTTCCATTCGTCCGATTTCTATTTCAGCAGCTTTACGTTTTGCACGACCGTCTGCTTGGATAATCAGTGTCTCTTCAATAGTTTGAATCAAGTTTTCTTGCGTCTTTTTCAACGTATCAATTTCGATGATCCCGCGTTCATTTTCTTTTGCTGTTTCAATTGAATTAATTTTCAGCATTTCCGAGTTTTTCAAAAGCAAGTCATTTGTCGTTTTCGTAACAAGTTTCTGGGACTCTACTGCTTTCATTTGACGGTTTAACGTCAAGGTAATTGCAATTTGATTTTTCCATAATGGAATTGATGTCATAATAGAAGACTGGATTTTTTCCGCAAGTGTTTGGTTAGTCTGTTGAATCATCCGGATTTGAGGTGCACTTTGAATAGTAATTTGACGTGATAATTGCAAATCATACAACCTTTTTTCTAATCTGTCTAGGAATTGTGCCATGTCATTCACTTCTTGGAATGCCATTTGATCATTCGATAATTCAGCTTTTCTGCGCATTTCAGGAATGATTTCGTTGGCGAGTTCATCCTGCTTTAATTCTGCAGCAGCTATGTAGATATTCAACGCTTGGAAATAGGTTTTATTTTGATCATATAAATTATCGAGCATTCTAACATCCTCTAAAAGTCCACGTTTTGAATGCTCAAGTTGAATACCAATCCGATCAATTTGAGTACTAAGTTTCTGATATTTCGTCATCATTTCTTGAACAGACCGCGTTGCTTTATTAAATAACCTGCTTAGACCAGACTTCTTCTTGTCCGATAAATCGTCAGGATCTATTTCAGATAGCTTATTCATCAGATCTTTCAATACATCTCCAACAGGACCAATATCTTTGCCTTGAACATGATCGAGCATTTGAGTGGAGAACCTTGAAAGCTCGCTTTGAGCATTTGCTCCGTACGTAATAATCGCTTCATAGTTGCCGACAGGAATTTGCTGTGCAAGCACTTTTGCCTTTTCTCTCTCCTCAGGAGAAAGACGATCAATTAGTTTAATGCTCGTTTCAACCTCTTTTTTTTCTGTTTGCATTTCCTTTGGAAGAAGGGGTTTTTGAAAATCAAAAGGACTATCGAGTAAATCATCAATTGTTTTAATAGGGTTATTTTCAGTCATTGTGTGAATCTCCTTTCATTTCAAGTAGCGGCTTTTTATTATTTATGGATACATCAACAAAGTCAATTTCCATTTGGAGCTGGTTCATATCAGATGCCAAAACGCTTCGTAGATCTTGCTCCAATTGCTTGTTAACATCACCAAGCGTTTCACGCGTATTTTGTAATGCGATGCGAAGTTCCTTATCCTTCAATGGCTGGTTGATAAGCAGCGCATATTTCGAAGTCAATTCGACCGCAGAATCAAGATGGGCATAGAAAAATTTCTCAGCATCGTAAAACTTTTTAGGATTCGATCGAACGAGATTAAGAATCCTTCTAGATAAGCTACTCATTTCATGAAGTTGCCTAAATGCCTGAATTGACCTAACTTGTCCATAAAGACCATTCAGTTGTTTGATTTTCATTTTCGCACCAGTAATTTGACCTTTAATATGACTGTATTCAGCACGGGACATCCCGAGTTTTTTTAAGTTGGATGAAAGTTGAATCTGCTTTAGAGTAAACGTTCCGCCTAAATAGATAGCTACCAAAAGGCCAGTAGCCGCAAAAATATTCATACCTGCACCCATAACAAAGAAGAGCCAGGATCCAAAACTGATTGGAGCTGTAATGAAATGTCTAATGAAAAATTGTTTGACTTCCTTCATGATCTAATCATACCTCCTTTGACCTTATACTTTATACGTTTCAAAATGAATAAAGTTTCATGTCAGTAGTTCAATTATACCCGATAAATGCAATCTGCACCTACCATTTGAATTCTAAAGGAAAGCAATAAATTGGACATCAGGAGGGAGTTTGTTAAAATGAAGGACATTCAGCTAAGAGTTACATAGGAGGTTTGGAAAATGTATGAAGTGATTTATATGAAAGCAGATTATGAGCCATGGTGGATGTTTGAAGAGTGGGAAGAAACAATCCGTTCACGCCATTCATTCGAGGATAGAGCACTTGCTGAGGTGCACTTTAATAAATTGACTAGTGAATTACGAGACAAGCATAAACGTGAAGCTATGAAAAAAGAATGTTTTTTTGTCTTTTGGTCTGAAGACGAAATAAACTTCTGTGAAGGCTGTGATGAAGATCTCCAACTGTATCATGGTGTTATCTTAATGAAGGATGGGAAGCCCAATGCTTTCTGCTAAAATAATCATTGGAAATAAACACGCATTCGCATCTTCCAAAAGGTAATCGTCTTTGTCGGTACCTTTTGGAAGATGTGAATTTATTGCACAATTTAAAGAGGCGTCCTTACTAGGGACGCTTCTTTTTTCACGCTATTTGTCGACTGTTTGCAATGAAGAGGTAACAACAAATTCACCATCATCTGTCTGCATAATTGATTCCCGTTTGACTTCACCAAACCCTTCAACGAAATACTTACGGTTGACGAAGTCATCGGTCTTCATTTCGATAACAATAGCATGATCAAACTTCTTGTACGGTGTCTCGACGGTTGTGTCCATTTCAACAATCGACCACGTATCAAATGTTGTTCCTATTTTTAGGGGTTTCTTGAGATAAACGCCAGTTGGAATCAATGCATCCAGTTCTTCCTGTGAAGGAAAGTCTTTCACTAATTCGACAGTTTTCTGATCCAAGATACTAATTTTGTCAGGTTCGATTTTATAAATATGGCGAACCAGGGAACCGCCATTATTCTCATGGACGACAACATAATTTTCAAACGGCCGTGTCACTTCAACATCTAGTTCTGCAAATTCATTTCCTTCACCTAGATAATGTGCCTTTGAACCATCCGGTAGAAAAAGATCGGTTAAAGAAATCTCCCCATCTTTCTCGCTTTCACTTTCTTTGACAACATCTTCACCAATTGTGCCATTGGTTGACCCTGAATTATCAAGGGTTGTCGGCTGTTTTTTTGAACATCCTGAAAAGACAAGAACCGCTACTAACAGAAAGACGAAAAGATTTATTTTCCTCATGAAAACACTCCTTTCTATTGGTTATACCCAATTCGATGGATATCATGCAAAAGTGAATTAATTCCAATCGGAACTTTAACATCATTTAGCGATAAAAATAGCCGTTTCCCAATGAAGGGAAACGGCTTAACATTATTTCTTTTTGTTTTGTTTTTCTTGTTGTTCTTTCCACTCCAGGTACTCATCATAATTCATCAATTTATCGAAGATTGTACCATCATCATGGATTTCGATGATTCGGTTCGCAACCGTTTGGATGAATTGTTGGTCATGTGAAGTGAAAATCATTGCGCCTTTGAATGCAATCAGTCCGTTGTTAAGTGCTTGAATGGATTCAAGATCCAAGTGGTTCATCGGTTCATCCAGAAGAAGAACGTTTGAACTTGTCAGCATCATTTTTGAAAGCATACAGCGAACTTTTTCTCCACCGGATAATACAGATGGCTTTTTGTTCACTTCGTCTCCAGAAAACAACATACGCCCTAGGAAACCGCGCAGGAATGTCTCAGTTTGGTCGTCCGGTGAATATTGACGTAACCATTCGACAAGTGAGTTTTCCGATCCTTGGAAGTACTTACTGTTATCGATAGGGAGGTATGCATGTGTTGTCGTAACTCCCCATTTGATAGCTCCAGAATCAGGCTCAGACTCTCCAGCAAGAAGTTGAAGGAGTGCTGTTTTTGCAAGTGGATCTCCAAGAAGAATGACTTTGTCTTCTTTATCAATTGTAAATGAAGCATCTTTAAGCATTACTCTGCCATCTTGTGTTTTGTTAACTTCTTGGATACTTAGAACATCATTTCCAATTTCACGGCCCATTTGGAAGTTGACGAAAGGATAACGTCTTGAAGATGGTTTAATATCATCCAATTCGATTTTTTCCAACGTTTTCTTACGTGAAGTAGCTTGCTTAGATTTCGAAGCATTGGCACTAAAGCGGGCAACGAATGCTTGAAGCTCTTTAATTTTTTCTTCTTTTTTCTTGTTTTGGTCTTGTGACATTCTTAGTGCAAGTTGGCTTGACTCGTACCAGAAATCATAGTTACCTGGGTAAATCTGGATTTTGGAAAAGTCGACATCTGCAATTTGCGTACATACCTTGTTTAAGAAGTGACGGTCATGGGATACAACAATAAGAGTGTTTTCGAAGTTCATAAGGAATTCTTCAAGCCACTGTATTGCTTTCAAATCAAGTGAGTTTGTAGGCTCATCCAGAAGAAGAACGTCAGGCTTGCCAAACAAAGCTTGTGCAAGAAGCACTTTCACTTTATCGGAACCGTTTAGTTCAGACATCTTCAGTTGATGATATTCATCTGCAAGACCAAGTCCTTGTAAAAGGATTGCAGATTCAGATTCAGCTTCCCAACCGTTCAAGTCGCCAAATTCACCTTCAAGTTCAGCTGCGCGCATGCCGTCCTCATCTGAGAAATCCTCTTTAGCATAGATGGCGTTTTTCTCCATCATAATGTCATATAGGCGTTTGTGGCCCATAATAACTGTGTCAAGTACGACACTTTCTTCGTATTCGAAATGGTTCTGTTTCAAAATAGCAAGACGTTCGTCTTTGTTCATGATGACATTTCCTGATTGTGGTTCAAGTTCACCTGACAATATTTTAAGGAATGTCGATTTTCCCGCACCGTTTGCACCAATTAGACCATAACAATGACCCGGATTAAACTGTATATTCACATCTTCAAATAGCTTGCGGTCGCCGAATTGAAGACTTACATTACTGACTGCTATCATTCAAAATCCTCCTAAATTCACAATGCTCCCATTATAGCACGGAATTATTCATAGTAGCAACAATGCTTATACTACATGGCTTTTGAGGGAGTTAGTTAAAAATATCATCCAAATATTCCACCAATTTAAAAGATGAATGCATCACTTTAGGATTTCGCTAATTTGATTTCAAGATTTTTAAATGAGTGGTCATACATACTTAAAATTATCAAAGAGTATTCCCTAAACGATCTACGATAGTTTGTAGTGGAATATCTTTACTCAACATTATGGTTGCGTGCGGATGTCTTAAATCATGGTAGGGATCTACTTTCTTACCAATGCGTTTAATTGGATTTGAAACAGACTTTTCGCTGACGGGAGTTTTGAGTCTTTCTGAGGTAAGTGCATGAATGGTTTATGACCAACGTTTTCCGTGAGAGAGCATGGTCTTTTTATACTAAACTTCATATACTTTCTATTGATTTAGTAGCGCATCGACGACAAATATTGTCCGTTTGCTATTTTTCTTTATGGGCGTACGGGTTCCGTGGTGGCCACGAGTTAGCTCAATAGTGATCGTCGGGGTATTTGATTTGCAGGCTTAGTAAGGGGTAGTGGACCCAAAATGCGAAGTAAAGAAAGGGAGATGAAAATGACGGAAATTGAAATTCAACAAGAACGTATTAGTGAGTTAATTAAGTTAATTCAACAAAATCCGAGTTTGAAAATCGTTCCAATGGTCGATAGCGAATTAGGCGGAGATGACTTCTCTTATTATATGGGCAAGTGGGGAAAGGCAGAAATTGATGAAGTTTACCACGAAGATGAAAGGATTTATTTCCGTTCATACGATGAAGAAGAATTAGGTGAACAAATATTTGGCCGCTTGGAATCCAGTAATCCTGCTTGGGATTCTCCTTATTTAGAGGAGAGGACAAAAGAAGAATTAGATGAGATTAAATGGGGAAAGGCGATTGATGTGAAAATCGATTTACCTTAGTTTACAGCACGGCCAAAGGGCAATGAAAAAGCCGATTAAATTTAATCAGCTTTTGGTTTCTTGATTTTCATAATTTTGTATAAATCATATAAAATTCTTGCTGACACTATAAAGATTACCAACGTTTTAGTCTGTGTGTCTACGTTATTTTTGGATAAAACTATTGACATAAATACAAGAAAGAGGATAATATCTAGAACTTTGTTAGTTACTTCTGATTTAAACATGGTAGTACACCAGCTTTCTAAAATTAAGTATATCTAGAATACATATGTAAAATCAATAAGTTTCAAATATTTTAATAATAGTTGAGTCGCAGTTCGAACAAAAGGCGATATGCCAAGCGATTTGTTTAGGAGTGGTTGTCAATGTGAGCGGGAAAGATGTTGAGGATTATTACTACCTGAAGGTATTATAGATGAAACAATATATTTACGAAAAAATAGAAGCGCTAAGCCAAAAGGAAATTTTGATGCTTATAAGATTACGAAAGAAAAAATATTGAATATGATTTAATTATAAGTCCCCCTGGCCATCCAGAGGACAACGAGGGAATCGTCGACAAAGAATGTCCGCTTGCAATTTTTCTGTTTTTGGCGCACGGGTTCCGTGGTGGTCACGAGTTATCCTAATAGTGATTATCGGGGTATTTTCTTGGCAGAGTTAGTAAGTGAGCAGTAGACGAATCTTGTGAAGTAAGTGAAATCATTAAAAAAAGACGTGAGTAAAAAAATCCCTCTTTTTAAGAGGGACGATGACATCAATATAGTGGTCCTTGGTTCTGACAAGGTGGAAATCCATTTATATCTTGAATCAAATGAAAATCGTATTTTTTTAAGGCGAATTGTGCTTGATATAAGTATTCAACTACAAGAAGTTTACCGTTAGATGTTCCGCACAAAATCCCTGAAGTTCCTTGACCATTTGTTAATGAAACTCCAACAGGCTGACCAATTAGATATCCGATTTTTTGATGCCATGGCATAGTCATCACTCCTTCAATACATCATATTAATTATGGAGTTTTCAAGTGCCTGTCTGGCTTCAAAGAAATGAAAATCAGTGCGTAATACGAACATACTGTGACATAAAAAAAGACGGGTTTCCCCGTCTACTTATTTAGCTTGTCAGCAATCGTTCTTAGTATATCGTTTTTTTCCTGCTGTATTTTAAGGGATTTAACCAGGAACCAAATTACAAATACAACTGGGACTAAGTAAAAAAACATAGTTAAGATTGGAAGAAATGCCAAGATTGCATTACCGGTCATTTTTGATCCTCCTCTCATTTTGGACAATTATACCATGTTAAGGAGTGTGGATTTGTTTAAAATTAAATATATACTGCACATTTCGAAAAAAAAGACCACTGAATTACAATTAATCAGTGGTCTTTTTCACAGTCATCTTGTGATATAGCGAGTGGTAGCGAACTGGACATTCGATAAACGTAGAAGTAATTCGCAGTAGACGCATTATGCGTAACTTATGCAAATAAATACCGAATTGAGAATCCTATACTATCCGTTTTGAAGAAGAAGTTCTTCTAATAAGTCAACATGTTTTTGGTCGTGATTCAAAATATCATTAACAAGTTCTAAGCTTTCGGGGTCTAAGTCGCCTTTTACAAGTTCCTTGGATATTTCTATGCCTTTATCTTCTCCCTTTAGGGCATCTTTCAAAATAAAGGTGGGATCGTTGGACATGCCCTTGAGATTGTTTACAAATTCAGCAATAGTACCCTTAAAACCTACATCATCAACAGGTACACCACCAAGATTTTGTATTCTCTCTGCAATCAACATTGCATGTTGTTTATGGTCTTGCTGGATTTTTTGGAGAGTCTGTTTAATATTCGAATCATTGATGTGATGAATGTATTTTTCATAGGCTTGTATGGCCATATAGTTACCTCCAAGAAAGGTATTTAATTCTTTGATCACACTAGTTTTCATAATTAAAACTCCTTAATCATTTTAATCTTATGGTTCACTAGTTCAAGAAAAATTATACGGGAAAAAAATCAAGCTTCGTTTGAGGTATTGTAAGTCGTTGAGATATACATTGGGAATTGGTAGATGTCCGCTGGTCATGATGATGATCCGTATATTCATTAGCGGTTGCGGTACGCACAGAAGTTTGCGAAGGAGTGATAACCGTGGTGCAGCAACTTACTATTTTTAATACGCTGCCAAAGAAAGGAGCGTTTGCTAGTGGGGATATTGTGGAAGTGGTTGTCAATGTGGAGGAGAAAGAAATCGAGGTTTAATGCAGTTGGATGTACAGTGGCAAAGTCATTGGCATGGGTAATATCATCTGCAGTATGAACCATTTCCATCGATTGGACGAACTACCACGTGACAATGATATCCTTCTTATCGACATAGAGATTGACACGAAGCACCAATTATCAGAGACGACTCACTTTGCGTTTGCATTCACCAAGAAGCGGAATGTAATCCTCCTTGCTACAAACAAATAATTACCCACTAACAAAGTAGTCGAGAAGGCACCGAGTGACATATAGAAGTCGCTTATCGAAATGGAACACATAACGATCGAGGATGTGCCTGTGCATTATCAGGTGGCTATCGAAGCGGAATCTGAGCATTAAAGGCGAACCCTACCCCCTCTTTATGTAGTATAGATAATAGTTAAGAAAGGAGCAGCGATTACACATGACTAATGAAGAAAGAAATAAACTATCGGATATATTGTTACAAAGTCTTTACGATTAACATTTTGCTAATAATGGGGGGAGTTATACATTACCCAAAGCAATGGTAAATGCTGACGTAAATAGCAAACTAGCTATTGAATACCTTATTGAAAAGGACTATGCCACAGATAGCGGGCAAGGGTCAGATAATCTAGTGTTAGCAATAACCACGCAAGGTATGGACTTTATAAAAAACAAATAACTGTATGCTTAAAGCGATTAACAGGAACGTCCATGCCAGGGCGTTCTTTTTTTTACCCAAAAATAAGGAGGAACTAAATGAACAACTGCACGAAGTCGCAACATCAAGCTATCGTAAATCAGACGGAACATATCGTTAAACCACATATGTTCAACCCGAGTTCAGTTACGCTTAAAGCGGCTTATGAGCAGTTCTTAACGAATGCCATTAAAGTGTCGATAAGTGGAAAGCAGGCGTTAAGGAGGGCAAATTGTCATTAGATAATGTACTTGCTCTTAAAGTCATTCTGGATCAGTGAAGGAAGTAATAGAACCAAAGCAACAACGACCCGTCCAGATTTTATTGGATAGGTCGCTTTTCCGAATCGGGTAATGGTCATGTGAAAAAAGGGATTTCTGTCTGTGAGTCGAATTATCAGGCGGAAAACAGTACCTATTTTTATTGCAAGAACCTTAAAAATAACAGCTTTGTATTCAACAATAATATTCGTTTCACCAAACATATTTATTACTTCTCCTAATTCTGTAATGTTTAAGAACAGCATTAATTATGCGGGGAAATCAGGTATTTCTTTGTGAGTAATACCCAGTATGAACATTCAGCGAGAAAGCAATATCTGAATCCAATAAAGGAAATAGGTAGATGTATATAACCTAAAGTGTTCCAGGACATCCATTCAAGCATCATCGAGAGAGGATAATACGGATATCATACCTAAATTGATTGAAACAATAAAAATAAGTAAATAATGAAAGTATATTATTATTGTTGTTCCAAGAAATGAGGGTGTAGTATGAGTGGAAAATCGACAAAAGAGGAAGAAGATATCCATATAACTTATTATTTCACAGTAATATTCACGGCAATTGGAACCGTCTTAGTCTTCTGTCTTTTGTACCAGAAAGTGGAGAAATTTAATCTCTTTATTACCTTACTTTCAACATCGGCAGGCGGAATACCATTTGGATTCATTGGTGCATATATTGATTATAAAATTTCAGCATATAAGCTTGAGAAGAGTAGTTTTGAACAATGAAAAGAAGAATGGATCCCCCCTCACAACCAGCTTAATAATATATGGGGAGGGGTTTTGGTGAAAATGCAAGAATTGGCGGGAAATTCTAGGACACTAATACCAGAAGTCACTATAATGATAATACATAACAATCGTGATGATAATACTTTTTTAAAAGAAATCTATTAGTTTATTATTAATGGGGATAGTATTGAAAATGATTTTGACCTTTGTGGTTTATCCTAGAGAGGATCTATTTCTTACGGTTAAGAAAATGAATAATCCTTCCGGTTAATGAGGAGACAAGTATAGAGTATGGTGTAATAATACATTTAAGAAAGCCGTTTGAAAAATCGTTGTCATTTTAGTACGAAATTGTTTCGGAGTGGTATGCTAGATACATGCTCCGTTAACTATGTTGAGATATCTGAGACGTGCTGAATACTCATGTAATCTGAAACTTTCTATTACAAAAAAATACTAGACATAGTGAAAACTAATTTTTAAATTAATTGATTTACAGGAAGAAGGAACGAGTAAATGTCTAAAAAAGTAACTAAACAAAATGCGTTTTTCATTATTTTCGCGATTTTTGCGATATCCATTAATATGAGGCCAGCCATCACATCGATAGGCCCCATGCTTGAAACAATCCGTGAGCAGTTGACGCTTTCTAATGCACAGGTGAGTCTATTGACGGCGGTTCCTGTCATTTGTATGGGTGTTTTTGCCACAATGGCTCCAGTATTGAACAGGAAATTTGGATTGAAGCGTACAATCTACGCGATGCTAATTCTAATAGGACTAATGACGGCTTTACGGGGATTCATTTCCAGTTTTCTAATTCTAATCGGAACAGCATTCCTTATAGGTATCGCTATCGCAGTAATTGGGCCACTTCTTTCTGCGATGATTAAACAGTATTTTCCAGACCGTGCTGCATCCGTTATCGGAATCTATTCATTCGGGATGGGGGTCGGGTCTGCAGCTAGTGCAGGACTGACCGCTGTATTTTTTGATAGAACAGGATCATACTTGTTTGCACTTAGTATCTGGTCCGTGCTGGCACTTCTCGGTCTAGTTGCATGGTTTTTAGCAATGAAAGGGAACATAGAAGTAAGACAACTCAGTTCCGTTGCCCTGAAGGGTGAACAGAAAAAGATGAAATCCCCGTGGAAAACACGGAAGGCATGGCTGTTCTTACTATTCTTTGGTTTGCAGTCATCTGCTTTCTTTTCAATTATTACATGGCTTGCACCCATTGCGATTTCCGCGGGAATGACATTGTTGCAGGCTGGAACGCTCCTTAGTATCATGGCGACGGTCCAAATATTTTTAAACATACTCCTACCGTTGCTGATGGAGCGTTTTCCAGCACGAAAATTTTGGCTATTGCTAATGCTCATTGCTGGTATGCTCGCAGTCGTGCTGTTCTGGACGGGGATCCATCCACTTATGTGGGCAGGCGCATTCATCATGGGCATTCCGCTAGGCGGTTTATTCCCCATTGCACTTCTCCTGCCACTTGACGAGACAAAGACTGCCGAGGAAGCAAGTTCTTGGACTGCAATGATGCAAACAGGCGGCTTCATCATTGGGGGATTATTGCCACTTGTGATTGCGGTTTTTTACGATGGGACGGCGAACCATCATTATACGTTTAGCATTATCATGTCGCTGTATGTAATGATGTTCATCCTGACGTTTATGATTGGGGATAAAAAGGTGCGTGAAGATTAATGAATAAATTATATTAAAAACCCCACAGAGAACTATTTTCTCTGTGGGGTTTATTCAAATCAAGAATCTTTAGAGCATAACTATTTTCACACTTTAGTAATAAATAAATACTTTATGGTATTT
This sequence comes from Sporosarcina sp. E16_3, assembly GCF_017347125.1. Taxonomy (NCBI): domain Bacteria; kingdom Bacillati; phylum Bacillota; class Bacilli; order Caryophanales; family Caryophanaceae; genus Sporosarcina; species Sporosarcina sp. E16_3. The sequence goes on along the minus strand of NZ_JADPRX010000001.1, from coordinate 220,711 downwards.
TAACCACATGTGATGGTTAATCAAAATAACCAGTAAATAACTAAATAAAACTCATGGCGTCCGTGGACAGTTAATTTGGATTGAATGACCCCTATACGATTACTGGATAACTTGATTTATATGGATATGACTTCATCACATCCATATACATTTTTTCGGTAATCGTAAAGTTGTTGATCATCCGTCGCTTTCTGAAGTTATAAGTACACAAGTGCTAAAGCTTTTCGGTACGAGAGAATATCGAAGCTTCTTATCTGGAAAATAGTCGCCAAAGATACAATTTTGGCGGCTGAAGTCTTCTCCGTAGTGTTGTCATTTTTATTTAAGGAAGAATCACTTTCTTATAATCCATTGCATGATCTTTGCTAAAAGTTAGCAAGGAACAAGTTGTACAAAGTATTAGGGTGCCTGATATTGTCTCGTGGGGCACTTACAACATTAATAAATAGTCATCTTAAAGCAACAGTATTTTTCACTTGAACGTTGTAGGAATGCGACAGGTAACTATACGCAACAGGATGACCGTAAAGGGTGTGGCTAGGAATGACGAAGTCATTTCTAGCCACGCTGGCTCCTCGGTATAGATGTCATGAATATTTCGTCGAAAGCGGACCGGAAATAATCCAGTGAAAATGGCGTTTTTTAAGCCTATCATACCTGCACTTTATGCAAGAATATGGTTAATCAATAGACGTAATATACTTCACTCTATCACCAATGACTTTTGATAAATTCATCACGGCCAGAAAGTGCGCGGTCTTCTTTGTAATGCTCTTGTTCCTTTTCATGATAATCCTGATGATATTCTTCAGCACGGTAAAATGTTTCAGTGGGACGGATTGGTGTCACAATTGGATTAGTGAATGTACCGCTTGCACCAAGTTTATCTTTAGATGTTTCGGCAATTTGACGCTGCTCCTCTGTATAATAGAAGATGGCTGTAGAATACGAATGGCCGCGGTCCTGGAATTGTCCATCTGCATCGGTCGGGTCGATTTGCTGCCAAAATACATCCAACAATTTATCGTAGGGGAAAATGGAAGGATCATATGTGATTTCGACGACCTCCAAATGACCGGAGTCGCCCTTTTTGACATCTTCATATGTAGGATTTTCAACATGTCCGCCCATATAACCGGATTCGACGTCCTGGATGCCGTCCCACTCTTTAAAAGGTTTCACCATACACCAAAAACAACCACCAGCAAATGTTGCTTTTTCAACTATTTTTTCAGTCATCGTTAACAACGCCCTTTCTTAGCATATAAGTGAATTGTATCATAATTAGAATAGTGGAAAATAGTTGTTTGCTTATGTTTAAACCAATAGCAAAAAGAGCGCCTATTAAGCGCTCTTACAGTTTAGAGATGCAAATGAGCGGTTGAGAATGAATTAGTATTTATTAACAGATAAAGCTTGCGCCAATGATTATCAATAGTATAAAAAGCACAACAATCAAAGCAAACGAATTACCTTCTCCGCCACAATGTTCACGTCCCATATTTTACACCACCTTTCTGCACCAACATCTATGTAACATATGCAGGAATGTAATGAGGTGAGTGGGGAAGTATTGTAAAACGACTATTGTAGAAAAAATAATAATGGATATAACTACATTAGCAGGCCGTGAATCGGGGGACAGATAGTTAAGGTTAACCTCAATTGCCCAACGTGTTATAATTGAAATAATTAGACGCAACCAAGTGGCTTCCTGTTCGTCCTAATTGAGATATCATTTTTTGGAGGAATCAATAATGGAAGAGCATTATGAAGGGCCAGTACCGAAAAGAAGAAGAAAGAAAAAACTTCGCATCGGCAGGGTCATCTTTTTAATAGTTACACTTTGTTTTATCGGGGCTGGACTTTATTCATATGTTGAATACAATGCGGGGAAATCGCTGGCAAAAGACAATGGGATTGATCCGGGTCCGTTTAAAGGGGACGCCACAGATCCGAAGTATACATCCATAGAAAATTACTTACTGCTCGGTGTGGACGATGATGGCAGTGGAAGATCACGGACAGATACAATGATGGTGCTGTCTTGGGATAAGGGTGCTGGGAAGATACGGGTCATTTCATTTATGCGTGATATTTATGCGGAAATTCCAGCATACAAGTCGTATAAGTTAAATACCGCCTATTATCTTGGCAAATTGCAGACTACGAAAGACACAATAACAGGAATGTTTGGTGTTCCTATCCATCACTATGCAGTTGTTGATTTTGCTAATTTTGAATCGATTGTTGATATCGCCTTTCCAGGCGGAGTAGAGATCGATGTCAAAAAAGAGATGTCAGAAAAAATCGGTGTTACACTTATGCCAGGAAAAAAACAGTTGAACGGCAAGGAATTACTTGGCTATGCGCGTTTTCGTGCGGATGCAGAAGGTGATTTTGGCCGTGTTGCACGACAGCAAGAAGTAATCTCGGCGATGAAAGACGAAGCGATGCGACCAGGAATGATTGCTAATATACCAAAACTTGCAGGTGCGCTATCAGGGTTCATTAACACGGACTTGACTTCAAAAGACGAAATTTCGCGTGCAATCACCCTTCTCGTGAAGAAAGGCGCCGAGGTTGAAACGATGACTGTTCCGATAGAGGGATCTTATTCATTCAATTCGTATCCACACGCTGGATCTGTTATTGAAGTGGATACCGCAAAAAATAAAGAGGCGATTTCCAAATTTCTTAGTATGCAGTTGGATTAAGAGCACAAACTTGACGAGAGGGTAGGATGCCGATGGAAGTTGATGAAAAAAGAAATAGACCCATCTCGAATATAATTCGTTTTTTAGGTGGGCGTAGCACGTTGTTCGTTCTTGTTTCACTATTATTGATCGGCTTAATCATACTCATTTTTAATCGGATATCTTTCATTTTTTATCCAATTACTGTCTTTTTCTCGACGGTAGTATTGCCAGTCATTCTTGCGACAATTGCTTATTATTTACTAAGACCCATCTTACGTATATTAGAAAAAATCAAAATACCACGAATTTGGGGTATTTTAATTATATTCATTGGGGCTATGGGTCTTATCACCTTGCTAGTATTCATGGTTTTCCCATTCTTGAAAATCCAGTTTAATAATCTTGTCGAAGAATTCCCGACATATTTCAACCAACTGGTGCTACAAATCGATTCATTTTTGAAAACATCCATTTTTTCTTCTTATTATGAAGGTTTGGATATAAATGTGAAAAACATCCTTGAATCTGGGCAAGGGGATCTCGGAAAGTATTTCACGGATGCGGTCGGTGGAATCGCAAGTGGTCTTAGCTCTTTCATTTCTGCTTTAACTGGTTTTCTACTTGCAATTATTACTGTTCCATTTATTCTCTTCTATTTATTGAAAGATGGAGAGAAATTGCCGCGCTTCTTTATTCAAATGTTGCCTCCGCACATGAGGGATGATGCTAAAACGATTCTTCGTGATGCGGACCACCAGATTAGTTCTTATATCCAGGGACAAATTCTTGTGGCCATCTGCATCGGTGTCATGATTTCAATTGGGTTTCTTATCATAGGAATGAAATACGCGTTACTACTCGGTGTCATTGCAATGTTTACAAGCGTAGTTCCATATCTTGGACCGCTTATCGCAATTACTCCGGCGGTCATTATCGCCATTGTGACATCGCCCTTCATGCTTATCAAGTTAGCAATCGTTTGGACAATTGTTCAGCTTGTTGAGGGGAAGTTTATTTCACCTCAAATTATGGGGAAATCATTGCATACACATCCGGTCACAATCATTTTCGTTTTACTGACAGCGGGATCGTTGTTCGGTGTGCCTGGTGTCGTTCTTGGAATCCCGGGATATGCACTCATGAAAGTTGTGGTTACACATTTATTTAAATTGTTCAAAATACGGTATAATAAACATGTAGCAGCTGAAGGCTTATATTATGAAGATACGGATGGTCAAAGATTGGGGGAATAGAACATGGTTAGGCAGTTTTTATCAACGATTGAATATGGAGCAATGACCGTTAATACAAACGTCGATGGACCGAATGTCGCTTTTGGTGAAACGCTTTCCGGCACGGTTTACATTGAAGGGGATAACAGTGATGAACTCGTAGATTATATTGAGATTGAGTTGTTGAAGCGGTCGAACACGGATGAAGTGATCATTGCAAAACAATCTATTGAAATAATGAGTGACATCAAATCCAAAGAAACATGGATGATTCCGTTTGAAATGGTACCTGACGAGCGATGGGAGAGCGAATCGGAAGCCCAAACGCAAACGCTCATTTTAAAGACCACGGTTCATCTCAAAAACGGAATCGATATCCAAGATGAAGGCGAAATTACATATGCATGATATCGAACGCGTCCAACTTTATGGACGCGTTTTTGCATCTTGATTGGAAACACTTACCCATCACCGGTTTGAATTTTCTATTAGTATAGCTACTTACGTTTTTCTTGCTGTATAATTGCAGAAAGAGTTGGTGGGGGGAATTCATTAATGGAAAAAATTATTCCTATTTTTCACTCGTTATCAAAAAGCATGCATGGCATTCATAAGTCGAGTTGCGATGTGATTTCTATCGTTCAAAGTTCAATTCTTTATGAGATTTCATTAATGAATAAACCATCAATGCAAACGGTGGCTGAGGCTGCCGGAATGGACATCACGACGTTTTCCAGACAGATTGGGACGCTAGAAAAGAAAGGGTTGGTTTCCAGAACGCCGTATGAAGGGGATCGTCGAATATATCTACTATCGTTAACTGGACAGGGAAACGACATGGTGGTGGCCATCAACGGGACCATTGCAGCTAAAATGCAGAATGCCTTGGCTTCTATGAATGACTTTGAACGTGAAACAGTCCTTCGCTCCATGCATGTATTGGAGGAAAAGCTGCTTGGGAACTAAGAGTTAATCAGTACCAATGGGTTATTGTTATAAAAGTTTGCATATTGCAAATGATTAAAATGTCGATAAATTGCGGTGTACAAATAGTTGTAGTAAATAATTTGTAGACTGCAAGTAATTTGCATAGTGTTTTTTGGGGGGGAGTAGGTTGGTTATGTTCATTACTTGTAAAGTGCAACTAATGCGCTTATGTGCGCGAATTGGTGGTAATTATGTATATACTTCAAAGAAGTTGCTGGCGGTAACACAATTGGATTCACTTTTATTTGTGTGGGATGGAGAATTCGTAATCAGCTGGGTATTCATTTTATAAAAAATGCAGAAAGTATATCGTCACTGAAAGGACGAGTAGTTCATAAAATAGTAGAAGGGAAAGAGGTGATAAAATGTTTGAGATTTATGATGTAGTTATTATTCCACTTATTTTGGGGATTGTGGAGTTGTTTAAAAGGGCCGGCGTAAGTAAAAAGGTGTTGCCGTTTATAGCTTTAGTAATTGGTATTGTTATAGGCGTGGTTTACGTGACTGAATTTGATTGGAGGCAGGGGATATTAGTGGGGGGAATGCTAGGGTTATCAGCTTCGGGATTGTATTCAAGCGCTAAAAATACTGTCGAGAAGAGTGACAAGTAATCGATACCCTTTTTTAGTAGTGTGCCCGGCATGGGGAATCGCTGGGGGGTGAAAGTCCACTATAGGCTCGGAAGTAGGAACTGTTAGCAGAAGGCATTGGTTAGCGGTTAAATATACTTGTTGCGATAAATAAGTAAAACAATGCAAAAGTGACCCATCCACAGATTAGCGGATAGGTCACTTTTTTGATTAATTACAGTCATCTATTTAATATAAACATGTCCAACTCGTTTTTACTAAGCTTTCCGTACCATTTCCAGTAACATATGTGCTAGTGTGTGTTGCGCTTCTTTGGAACCGGAAGTCCAAAGCTCCATTAATAATTTCTCCTCCCTATTGCGAGGATCTTCGTGTTTGGCGAGATAGTTTGCAACTAATTCTGTAGTTTTAGCAAGTTTTTCTTCACTCAAGCCCATATTTTCCCCCAACTCAACCTTCTCGGAAAGATACTTTTTGAATCGATTAAAGTTCTCTAAAATCTCGTCCTTTTTCTCGACATCAATTTTAGATAATTCTTTTTGTACCTTATCATTCATATCCACTAAAAACACTCCCTTTTTTGTTTGAACTCATATTGTTTACTTAAACTCAATATTGTATACAGGAAATTAATGCTATTGTATCGAAGTGAAAAGCGAATGTACCTATTTCCTTGTAATATTAACGTACACTACATGTGTTGGAACAAAAAGAAGCAGCGAGTGATTGCAATTATTTGTTTAGTTCCACTATTTAGCCATCCTCAATCGAGTTGATGGCCGTTTTTTTGTTATTGGTTGTGCGACAGTCCCCGTTTTTTTAAAAGTCCCCTCAAACATCGTGTTTAATATACCTTCCTATGCAAAGCTGTATAATGTGAAGATGCCCTAAACGTTGATATTACTAGGTGCTAATTAATTAATACCTTCATTTATAAACGGTGTTTATACTGAGTTTACATGCGTCTACTAAAATGAACTAATCGATGAGAAAAGAAAGAAGGTATTCAAATTTGGCGAAGGTTTTAATTGTAGATGATGATCCGCATATGCGGGAGTTGATCGGACTTTTCTTACGTCCAGAAGGCTTTGAAATAGTGGAAGCATGCGATGGTATTGAAGCTTTGGCAACTCTACAGTCATTTAAGGCAGACCTAGTACTACTGGATATTATGATGCCAAACATGGATGGATGGGAGCTGTGCCGAGAAATTAGAAAGCAGTATGATATCCCTTTGCTGATGTTGACAGCCAAAGGGGATACGGCCCAGAAGGTCAAGGGGTTTGAGTTAGGTACGGACGATTATCTTGTGAAACCGTTTGAGCCGGCTGAACTTACTGCAAGGGTGAAAGCGTTACTTAAACGCTATCGAATTGCAATTTCACAGACGGTCCAGGTGGGCGAACTGATCATGAACCGCAAAACATATGAAGTGTCCTTGGGAAATCTTAACGTAGAAATACCGCTGAAAGAATTTGAATTGCTGTTTAAGTTAGCGAGCTATCCTGGTAAAACCTTTTCGCGAGAGCAGTTGATTGAGGATATATGGGGTTATGATTATGAAGGTACAGATCGAACGGTTGATGTGCATATTAATCGATTGCGCGAGCGTTTTTCCGTTAACAGTGATTCTTTTAAAATCAGCACTATTCGCGGGTTAGGTTATCGCCTAGAGGTGGGAGGTTGAGGAAGGTACTGCGTGTTGGAACAGCCATATTTGCGTGGATAATCGTTACTATCAGCTACTGGTCGCTAGCATACTTAGGAACTTCGTTCATTCATAATAAATGGGATTTGCATACTAGTGACTTCTCTAGAGGGCTGATTACATTATTTGCAATGATATTTCTGTTCGTTGTCACTAGCTGGATTTTTTCGAGATTTGCTTCCCCGCGGCGAATGGATTTTTTCACAATGATGATTGATGCGATGCGAAGAATTTCCAAGGGCGATTATAATGTCAAGTTGGCGAATCAATTCAAACATAAAAAGAATCATCCTTTCGGGAAAATTGTTGATAGCATTAATGAGATGGCGGTAGAGTTGAATCAAATAGAGCAAATGCGTCAAGAGTTTATCTCCAATGTATCCCATGAAATCCAATCGCCACTGGCCTCAATTAGTGGTTTTGCTACTGTATTGAAGCAAAGCGATTTAACGCCCATAGAACGGGAGCGTTATCTTGAGATTATCGAAACTGAAAGCAGACGATTAGCCAATCTGAGCGATAATTTATTGAAGTTAACATCCATAGAGTCTCAGCATCACCCTTTTGAGAAGGTAGCGTACCGATTGGATAAACAAATTCGTGAAATCATTCTATCCTTTGAACCTCAGTGGCTTGCGAAATCGTTGGAGCTAGATATCTCATTAGATGAAGTGGTAATCACCGCTGACGAAGAGCTGATGAGTCAAGTATGGATTAATCTCATAAACAATTGTATCAAGTTCACGCCTAGTGGTGATAGCCTGAAAATCGCTCTTTATCGGCGTGGTCAGGAAGCCGTTGTTACCATTGCAGATACAGGAATGGGCATAGCTGAGGAGGATCAACAGCATATATTTGAGCGTTTTTATAAAGTGGATAAATCACGTAATCGTATGCTGGGTGGGAGTGGTTTAGGCTTGTCCATTACGAAGAAAATCATCGACATGCATGAAGGTTCCATTCAAGTACAAAGTAAATTGAATGAAGGAACCCTGTTTACGGTCACTTTTCCAATGTAAAAGAGTGACAGTCAGAAAGTCTAAAGGACAAGGAGAATCTGTGGAATGTTAAAACTGTTAAAAAATTTATCCGTCTATAAATGGATTGTACTATCGATATTAGGGCTTGTTTTCATTCAATCGATGTCGGATTTGTTTTTGCCTACGTTAATGGCGGATATTATCGACAAAGGGGTCGTCATTGGTGACATCCCGTATATTTGGAAAATCGGAGGAATCATGCTGTTGGTTGCTGCACTTGGGGCGGCTGCATCTGTCGTTGCGAGTTACTATTCCTCTAAAGCGGCAATGGGATTCGGACGGGATATTCGTCGGAAAGTATTCGATCATGTGGAGAACTTTTCCCTTCAAGATTTTGATGAAATTGGTACGGCTTCATTGATTACAAGAACGACAAATGATATTACGCAAGTCCAGCAAGTGGTCATTATGATGCTTCGAATGGTCGTTAGTGCTCCGATTATGTTGGTCGGCGGTATTATTATGGCTGTTTCAAAGGATGCAAAATTATCGTTAATCATCGTTGCAGCGATGCCTATATTAATCGGTTCAGTGTTGCTTATTCTTTATAAAGGGGTTCCACTGTTCCAAACAGTGCAAACGCGATTGGATCGACTAAACCTTGTTTTACGCGAGAACCTAACAGGCATACGTGTAATTCGTGCGTTTAATCGGAAAAAACAAGAGCAGGTTCGCTTAAAAAAGGCGAATAAGGATTTGACTGATGTGTCAATTAAGGTTAACAAAATGATGGCGTTTTTAATGCCAGTCATGATGCTTGTTATGAATCTAACCGTTGTAGGGGTAATTTGGTTTGGTGGACTTCGAATTGATAATGGTGCCATGCAAATCGGGGATTTGATGGCGTTTATTCAATACATTATGCTTATCATGTTCGCACTTGTTATGGCATCTATGATGTTTGTTATGATTCCTCGTGCTGCTGTTTCAGCAAAACGTATTAACGAAGTACTTGCGATGAAACCAACGTTTCTGGATGAAGGAACTAGAAAAGCGGACAAAGAGCCCGGAACGCTGGAGTTTGATCGTGTATCATTCAGCTATCCAGGTGCCGAGGCACCTGCATTATCGGATATAAGTTTTACTGCGAAATCGGGTGAAATGACCGCAATTATTGGCGGAACAGGCGCGGGAAAAACAACGCTCATTAACTTGATTCCACGGTTTTATGACGTGACTTCGGGTACGATTCGCGTCAATGGTGTTGATATTCGCGAATCATCACAAGAAGAAGTACGATCGAAAATCGGCTTCGTCCCACAAAAAGCGCTGCTCTTTTCCGGAACGATTGCTGAAAACATTCGTTTCGGCAAACAAGATGCAACGCAAGCCGAAATCGAACATGCTGCTCGTATTGCGCAAGCAGAAGAGTTCATTTCGAGGATGGATGACGGCTACAATGCTGTTATTTCTCAAGGTGGATCGAATGTGTCGGGAGGTCAAAAACAACGATTGTCCATTGCACGAGCGTTAATTCGCAAACCGGATATATACATTTTCGATGACAGTTTCTCTGCGCTTGATTACAAAACCGATGCCAATCTACGTGCGGCTTTAAAAGATGAAACGGAGCAAGCGACCGTCGTTATCGTCGCACAACGTGTTAGTACTGTAGTCGATGCAGATCAAATCATTGTCATAGACGATGGTGGAATTGCTGGAATCGGTACGCACGAAGAACTTCTTGAGCATAATCAGGTATATCGTGAAATCGTCGAATCACAGATTTCGGAGGTGGACATCGCATGAGTGAACAAAAACAGTCTCGACCTCAAGGCGGAGCCCCAATGGGACCAGGCGGAGGAAATATGATGATGATGGCAGGGAAAAAGGCCAAGGATTTTAATGGCACTTTACGTCGCCTTATTGGTTATTTAAAACCCCGTCGTAATGCACTAATTGCTGTATTTTTTGCGGCAATTTTAAGTACGGTCTTTATGATTGTAGGACCTAAAATAATGGGTAATGCAATTACCGAATTATTTGAAGGGGCTTACGGCAAGGCCACAGGTGTGCCCGGAGCAGCAATTGATTTTGGGGCAATCGGTAAACTACTCCTCTTATTAGCTGGGTTGTATGTGGTAAGTAGCGTATTTAGCTACATCCAACAATACATCATGTCGAGTGTTGCACAAAAAACGGTGTATGATTTACGGGAAGACGTCAACGGGAAGCTTGAGAAACTACCGCTTAAATATTACGATGGCCGTCCTGTTGGTGAAACACTTAGCCGGGTAACGAATGATATTGATACAATTGGAAGCACGCTGCAGCAGAGTTTGACGCAGTTTATCACATCAGTTGTTACAATTGTCGGGATTCTTATCATGATGTTAACGATTAGCTCTGTGTTAACACTTATTGCGCTCGTCAGTTTACCCCTATCTCTGTTAGGCATTCGACCGATTTTAAAAAGGTCACAAAAACATTTCGCCGATCAACAACGTACGCTTGGTCAATTGAATAGCCATGTTGAAGAGATGTATACAGGCCACCAAGTCGTTAAAGCATTTGGCCATGAGAGAAAGTCCGTAGCTGAATTTGATGAGGTGAATGAACAATTATATGATGCGGGTCGTAAAGCCCAATTCATTTCGGGGATTATCATGCCAATGATGTCTTTGATTGGGAACCTCAGCTATGTCGTCATCTGTGTTGTTGGTGGTATTTTAGTGACACAGCGCGCCATTTCAATCGGGGATATTCAAGCGTTCATTACGTATACACGTCAATTCACGCAGCCGATTATGCAAACCGCTAATATCGCGAATATCATTCAGTCGACTGTCGCGGCGGCAGAGCGTGTCTTTGAACTTCTTGATGAGGAAGAAGAAATTAAAGAAATGACGACAGTGAGTTTAACGCGTGCAGAAGGTACAGTTACCTTTGAACATGTCGACTTTGGTTACGGGGACGATTTGTTAATTGAAGATATGAACATCGACGTGCATCCAGGTCAAACAGTCGCTATTGTGGGACCAACTGGTGCCGGGAAAACGACATTGATTAATTTACTAATGCGTTTCTACGAACTGAACGGCGGGACGATTGCAATTGACGGACTAGATACACGGGATATGTCACGTGAAGATCTACGAACGACTTTTGGAATGGTTCTCCAAGATACGTGGCTATTTAATGGGTCGATTAAAGAAAACATCGCTTTTGGAAAAGAAGGCGCAACGGACGATGAGATTTTCGCTGCATCGAAAATGGCTCATGCCGACCACTTCATTCGCACATTGCCGGAGGGCTATGACACTGTCTTAAATGAGGAAGCATCTAATATTTCGCAAGGGCAAAAGCAACTCATTACGATAGCCCGCGCCGTTCTGGCAAATCCTCCTGTTATGATTTTGGATGAAGCGACGTCGAGTGTAGATACTCGGACGGAACTCCTCATTCAACAGGCAATGAATCGTTTAATGGAAGGTCGAACTAGCTTCGTCATTGCTCACCGTCTTTCAACGATACGAGATGCTGATTTAATCATCGTGATGGATCAAGGGAAGGTAATTGAACAAGGGACACACAACGAACTGCTGGAGGAGAATGGCTTTTACGCAGATCTGTACAACAGCCAGTTTTCTAATAAACCTGCAGTGTAATTACAAAAGCGGAAGCGCCTGTACTGCCCCGACAAGCACTGGAAGGCTTGAAGATAAAGGCGTCCTTTGCCTTTATCAGCAAGACTGAAGTGACTCAAGGGGCAAGGCGCTGGAGTCTGGATGAGACAAAAGCGGAAGCGCCTGTACTGCCCCGACAGGCACTGGAAATAAAGGAAGGCAGTCATTGCCGCGTCCTGCGGCAATGACTGCATGACCCACATCGTGTGGGCCCAGGGGCAAGGCGCTGGAGACTAGACGACATATAAATACCCCATCGACGAATTTATTTCTGGGATGGGGTATTTATATGCTCTTGCGAAAGGTCCCTTTGAAGTGCATACTTTTTTAGTAGCTTATTATACGTATAGGAGTTAATAAAAAATGAAAACTGATTTAGCAACACTCAAAAAAATGTCACCTGCTTACGATCCATGGGAAGCCTATTTGGATGTACAGGAGCATGGCAAACTGACATTGTCTAGCATTGAATTCACGACAACGTATTTATGCAATATGCGCTGTGAACATTGCGCAGTCGGCTATATGTTACAACATAAAGATCCGGACGCATTACAAGTAGCATTACTACTTTCTCGCCTAGATGAGATTCCTCATTTACGAACAATAAGTATCACAGGCGGAGAGCCAATGTTCTCTAAAAAGTCGGTAGAGAACTATGTTTTACCGTTATTGAAGTATGCGCATGAACGCGGTGTCCGTACACAGATGAATTCAAACTTAACAATGCCACTCTACCGTTATATGGCGATTGCACCCTATCTGGACGTCTTACATATTTCACATAACTGGGGCACAGTTGACGACTTTGTGGATGGTGGATTCGCAAATATGGAACGCAAACCTCCCCGAGAACGCCGCGCTGAGCAATTCCAGCGGATGATTGATAACAGCCGGGCATTAGCCGAAGCGGGCGTCATGGTTTCAGCGGAGACGATGTTAAATAAACGGACGTTGCCTCATCTTGAACATATTCATCGACAAGTCGTAGAGGAAATGAAATGTGCGAGGCATGAAATTCACCCTATGTACCCAAGTGACTTCGCTTCTCAGCTTGAAGTACTCTCTTTAGATGAAACGCGAAAAGCGATTCATGAGCTGCTAGATCACCGTGATGAAGATGTCTGGATGCTGTTTGGTACACTGCCATTTTATGCATGCAGTGATAACGATGAGGATTTAGCGCTGTTAAAACGAATTTACAGCAGCAAAAACGTATCAGTACGTAATGACCCAGATGGCAGATCCCGTTTGAACGTCAATATTTTCACTGGCGATGTGATTGTCACAGATTTTGGTGATACACCACCAATGGGCAATATTCAAACGGAATCGCTACCTGTAATGCTCGACCGCTGGCTTGAGCGACCACTTGCAAAAACAATCGGTTGCCATTGTCCCGCGGTTAACTGCTTAGGGCCTAATCTATTGGTTAAAGATGCGTATTATCCTGAGATGGACTTTACGAAAAAGAAAGCGAATATATCACTGTAAAACAAATTTAAAACGACACCGCTATGAGCAATTAAGTTCTCATGGCGGTGTCGTTTTTTCGTTTTAAGTTTTGTAAGTTCACTAATGACGTTGGATTGGAAAGAAATGAAGCATCATGGCATGCAGTTTTTCGTAATCCTTTATAGTTAATAGACTCAAATTTATATCGATTTCTTTTTCATTTTTTAATAGCAAAATAAGTTTGCTAGCGCTAAGACGTCCTTGTTCAATTTCCGATAGATCTACTTTTTTTCTTGGGTAAACTAACCCTTTATGAATAGAAAGCGAGTTGTCTGTTAACCTAAGATAAACAATTGTATGTAATTTGAAGTAATACACGGCAAGCACAGTAGACAATAAAATGTTCAATAGGAGTATAGGGCTCATCACTAAACCAAATGCACCTGTGATGCCATTCAAAAGAAAAAATAGTAAACCTACGTTCATAACAGCAACTATCGACCATATAAACCCAGTGATAGCCCATATTTGATTATTTTTATATGTAAGCTTCAGTTAAATCATCCCTTATCAGATAGATTATTTTCATATGTCTCCTTTTGATTGTTTTCGCCACTAAAGCTCCTTATTCCTTTATCTATGTTCCACTATGTGAATTGGTGAATAGTTTTCTTTTGAAGTGTATGATAATGCTAACTTAGTAATTAGTTCAATAGGAGTTAATCAGCGAGTTCACTAAATTTAGTTGAACTCGTTTTTTATTAAAAAAATAAAATGAACGATTTGTCATGTTGAACAGTCTAATAAGTAACAGGGGGTGAGTGTATGGGGATGGAATTGGAGAAACGGGCCATTGCGGGTGATGAACGGGCGATGGTGGAGTTGTTGACGCGACATGAAGATACGCTCTATCGTACGGCTTATGCGTATTTGAAAAATGAGCATGATGCTGTTGAAGCTATACAAGAGCTGACGTATCGAGCTTTAAAAAAGATGCATACCGTCAAAGAACCAACGTACATAGCAACATGGCTTGTCCGAATTATCATCAATATTTGTTTAGATATGAAAAAGAAGCAAGCGAAATTTGTCTACAATCATAATGTAGAAATTGCATCTACAGATTATCAACCATTCGAAATGGCAGATATAATTGCCAGTTTGCCAATTGAGCAACAGGAATTGGTTTACTTAAAATACTTCCAGGATATGAAGAACGGGGATATTGCACAGCTAAAGCAAATTCCCGAAGGTACTGTGAAATCAAGGCTACACACGACGTTAAAAAGATTACGCGTACTCATTCAAAAGGAGGATCTATAAATGACCAACTTGAACGAGCAGGACTGGCAGAAGTTGACGGAGGAATTAGAAGCAATTGAAATCCCAAAAGAAGCATTACATCAAGCACGTTTAAATGCCGTGCATCAGCACCGGCTGACCAAAAAGAGAAAGCGCCGTCTGTATTCAGTCGCTAGTGTAGCTGCTATTGTACTGCTGCTGTTCGTGACATCGATTCGCGTTTCCCCTGTGTTTGCAGAAGCTGTTGCTAAAATTCCAGGATTTTCTTCTATCGTAAACAAGATTGCTTATGATAAAGGAATCAGTGACATTGTCGAAAATAATTACTATGAAGAACTTGGAATTGTGGTAAGGCAGGGCGATTATACCTTAACTTTACAGAGCGTCGTAGCTGATTATTCGGGCATGACTATATTCTATAATATTGAATCCCCTTTTGAAAATTCCGAAGTGAATATAACTTCTTTAGAGTTGTCTCAACAAGGCATCCCATTGGGTGTCGCAAGTTCCTACATTAGCTCTCTAGTGGGTGGATCGTCTGTACGTGCAGACAAAGTTGAAATTATGGCTGATGATGAATTATCATATGACAATATGACATTTGAATTTAATTTGCACTTGAGTGATGCAGCAAAGACAAAGTTCGTCGTGCCATTCACACTCACCAAGCCCATTGAACCACCAAAAGTATATGAATTGAACCAATCCGTTATCGTAGATGATCAAACAATTAACATTAAACAGTTAAAAATTTCGCCGTTACGTGCAGAAATAATATTAGCAGCTGATGAACAAAACACGATGCAATTACTAAAATTCACATCGGTCCGGTTGATTGATGAGAATGGTGAAGAATGGGGGAAACCAAGAGATGGCGGAATGGGGTTCGGCATATTGCGTGACGGTGAAGTGGGCATATTTATACAGAGTAATTACTTCAGGCAACCGAAAAAACTAACGTTAGTAATGGACTGGATTGAAGCTCTTCCAAAAGGCTCTGATTATCTTAAGGTCGATTTTGAGCAACAGAAAGTGCTATATATGCCGAGTGAACTTGATATCGATGTTCAAGTACCATCGAGCAATACATTGGAAGTCACTTATCCATCTGGCACTGGCGGCGGGCAACTATTGTATGGAATAGTGGACCAAGAGGGCCAGGACTTTAGTGGCAATACAATCTCAACACGTTTTAGCAAAGAAGAACCCAATGTAACCGCAGTCTATACATTTGATTTTGATAATGCAGTAAATCCAATTCGTCTGAATATCAATAGCTATCCGCTGTATCTGGATGGCAAGGTGGAAATTGATATTCCATTGGATGAATAAGTTTTCGCACCCTATCCACCAATTGAATATAGGCTATTAATTTATCAGGTTTTAAAACCTAATGAAAACGATGTCTCTTATGAGTAAATGAAATCTCATAGAGGCGTCGTTTTTAATTTTCAAATAATGAAATGAATAGGTTGTTAGTAACGTATTAATGATAAAGGATACTTTTAGTAGAGTTAGCTATATGGACGGGAATAAAACACTATTACAAGGAGCGTTGATATGAAAAAACGATTATCGTTGATTATTCTAATTTTACTATTAACCGGGTGTGATCCGCATTTTTCATTTTCGGAAATAAGCATAGCCAATGCAAATGATCGTGTACAGGAATTTATTCAGTATGCTGAAGTGAAGAATGGTAACTATCTTTACCTTGATGGTAAAAAAGGAATCTATGTATTTATAAATGGGGTTTTCGTTACTCAAGGAAACGATGCTGTTTATTTTAGTGACTTTAATGTAAATGCTCAACAAGACACATTGAACGTGTTCATTAATCAAGAATATGATTCTGACTACTCAAACACGACATTAAAATATCAAGTGCTATATAAAATTAATACAGTAGAAAAATATGATGCGATAAACCTTTTTATCAATGGCAAACCCGTTTCGTTCGATGAAATATTCGGCAATGAACAATTAATCGTGTATGAAATGTAGATACGGGTAATTGCATACAACAATATGAACGGCCCAAATTTTGAAAGTTATACATATGATTCAGCAACACATATTGAAGGATCCGGAGAAGTTTTTGGATACATGAAGGCTACACCTATCATTCAACTTATAACTTCAATTAATTCAATGGTTTTCTTGTCGGTCATCATTTTAGTATTGGGGATTTTCTTTATGAACGTATTTTGCATAAAGATAGCCTATCATGAAGTGGCAAAGACGTATAAAATGGATATTAAGGTCTGTAAAGTGGATTTTGTTTATATATCAAGATAATAGGATTTACAGAAATGGGGGACGAGGATGGCGGCCTATAATGAACCTACCTTCTTACTATTTTCAATGGAGCATATGGCGGCAATAGGCGTGTTGTGCCTGGCAATCTTATTGTTATTTATTTCAAGAAAGCGATGGTCGGTATTACCGAAGCATGAACGTCTTTTTGCATTGACATTATTGGTAATGGAAGTCTTGTATCATGTTTGGATGATAGTAACTGGAAGATGGGGACTGAGTGATTCGTTGCCGCTAGAATTATGCAGCATTAGTTTACTTGTTGCGATTGTTCTCCTTTGGACTGGGAACAAGCATCTAATCGATTTCATCTTTTTTGCGGGTATCGGAGGGGCGCTTCAAGCGATGGCGACTCCTGTTTTAGATGTTGGATTTCCGCATTTTAGGTACTTTCACTTTTTCTATACGCATGTCGGAATTATAATAACGGCTCTCTATTTTACGTGGATGAAAGGATACAGGCCAACTTTTAAAGGTGTTCTCAAAACAATGATCATTTTAAACTTGATGTTGCCACTAATATTTGCAGTTAATGTGTTATTCCAAGGCAATTATATGTTCTTAAGGGAAAAACCATTCAATGGAAGTTTGCTTGACTACTTAGGGCCTTATCCGTGGTACATTTTATCGCTCGAAGGTGTAGCATTTTTCATATTCCTTTGTTTGTGGCTACTTGTTAGAAAATGGCGTTTTCGTGTTGGCTCACGTTAACTACATCTTTAGACTGAGATGCAATCACTTCTCAGGTCCATTTGAATTAAATTCATATCCGTTATACTAAATTGTAAGCAGTGAATTGATTGCAACATTTACCGGACCAACTTGGGGAAACGGCGATGAATTCATATCGACTAAGAATAATGCATAGAACTTCGGATACACAAAAAACTTAAAATCATAAATAAGGGGGCTTGACACGAAATGTTTTTTAGAAATAAAGTGTTCATTATCGTAGCATTAGTATTGCTTGTTGGTGGTGGAATTACATTGATGTTCAATACCGGGGATCGATTTCAAAATAACGCCAAGAAAATAGTGATTGATGATCAACCGTTTACGAATATTGAAATTTTGACAACCAATGCAGCGGTGGAAATTGTGCCAACCAAAGATGCGGTAACGACAGTGTCGTATTCTGGTAAGACAAAGAAAAGGTCGAAATTCATTTTCAAGGCTGTTGTAAAAGAAAATACACTATCCATTCAGTTCAAAGAAAAGCGGCGAAGTTTCATTAATTTTGGTTTTTCCTCATTAAACTTAAAGCTAATCGTGAAAGTACCTGAAAAACAGTATGATCGAATTCAAGCGGAAAGCGATAACGGGCGGATCAAAGTGGAGAATATTCAAACGAAAGAGTTGGCACTTGAGACAGACAATGGCACAATTGAGTTAAAAACCATTGATGCTACAACTGTCAATGTTAAAACGGATAACGGAGCAATTATACTCGATCATGTTGATGGTACGATTGTCGGAAGAACAGATAACGGGAGAATTTCCCTTGTAACAAACAACTTAGAGCGACCGATTGAATTAACGACAGATAACGGTAGAATCGAGATTCAAACTGAAACAGAACCGACAAATGCCACAATTGACGTGAAAACTGACAACGGAAAAATTAATGTTTTTGGATATGAAAACAAACATACGAGGTTCGGCAACGGAGAGCATTTGATTAAATTAAGAACGGATAATGGGAGAATAACGATAACGAAATGATAGGATACATTCTATCATTTCGTTTTTTCTATTGATTGGAGTGCTTCGTAATCAGCTTCCGTGTCGACATCGAAAACTAGCCTCTTATCAGCGCAGGGTAACAGTTTACCCTTTTGGAGAAAATCACCTTGTAAGATTGCTTTTGCTCCTTTGTCTCCACGTAACTCCAACAGTTCGTTGTACATGGAAGACGAAAATAATACAGGCGGCATGATTGTCTGCTTATGGGATGAAGCAACAAATTTACTTGTCGGATTTTTCCTCATGCACAAGATCATTTCTTCAATCATTTGGACGGTGATGAAAGGTTGGTCCGCTAGCATGATAATGACGGCATCCGCGTGATGGGCTTGCGCCTGTTGAATGCCACAGCGCAATGATTCGGACTGACCTTCATGAGCGGTGGAACATTTGATGATTGAACATCTTGCGTCTGACTTCATTTCTACAGGCAGCCAATCTGCATCGTCCGTATCTTTTGTAATGACAAAAATTTCATCGAGCTGGGACTTTAAAGCCGTTTCAAGCGCCAAACTCCCTACTGTCATTGTCCCGACAGGTAGCGCCAATTTATGGCTACCCATTCGACTACTGTTCCCGGCTGCAAGATAAATACCAACGATTTTCATATCACTTTCCTCCGTCTCACCGCGATAAGTTCCGCTACAATACTAACTGCAATTTCCTCAGGGCCATCAGCACCAATGGAAAGTCCTACAGGCGAATGAACCTCATTCGGAATATCCCTGTCTAGTAGGCGTTCTGTTCTTTTTTTTGATCCCAAAATGCCGAGGTACAACAATTGACTATCACGGAGCCGTTGCACTAGTTTCACATCTAATTGAAAATCATGTGTCATGATGACGACCGAATCCAGCGAGCTAAATTCTATGTTATTGATTAACCTTTCGACATTACCAATTTGGAAAGATACCGCCATAGGGAAGTTGAATTC
This sequence comes from Sporosarcina sp. E16_3, assembly GCF_017347125.1. Lineage (NCBI taxonomy): Bacteria > Bacillati > Bacillota > Bacilli > Caryophanales > Caryophanaceae > Sporosarcina > Sporosarcina sp. E16_3. Next base: position 201,079 of record NZ_JADPRX010000001.1, on the reverse strand, counting down.
ATTACAAAGCGATGCCCGCCAATCGAGCAAATGTACTGCGTATCCAACGTTTTCGGCAAGTCGTGCAAGTGGCCGCGCATCAACGCCCGCACCGATTATATAAAGGGCAGGTCGTGGCCATATAAGTTGGAAATATACCATTTCGTCGCCAATGCTTTTTTGTCCTGCATTGTTTTGAAACGGAGTGACCGCATCCAATTCGAATGGTATTTCACTTTGCCAGTTGTCCAAGCAATCTTCATCTTCGTTTAAATATGCATAGTAGGCCAAATTACTGATGGATTGGATAAATAAAACGTGTTCTTTGGCCAGCAACCGTTTGTGTATTAAGGTTAAAAAGTGTCGGAAATCATTATCGATATCGCGCACAACTACTGAAACAACTCCATTGCATCCCGCACCACGCCCCCAGCCAAGGTCATCTTCAGCACTTAAATCGTAGTGGACAATATCAACCTTGCCTGTATTAAACAATTCTATTGCACGACTATGCAAATCACTTTCAAGGCAACCACCACTGATGACACCTGTTCGTGCACCATCCTCTTGAATCAGCATCCAAGTCCCTTCCTTTCTATAAGCAGAGCCCTTCACTTGGAAAACCATTGCAAGTACTGCGGGTTGGTCGTCACTCAATACAGTTTCAATCATTTGCTGAATCGATTGCAAATCCCCACCTCAATTCTTTCCATCCACTGTCGCCATCTAGCTAGTTTTCTATTCATTATCGAAAATCGACTCCATATTATAATCCGTCGTCTTGTTGGTTAGAATACGAGAGATGTATATAACTTTTGGGAGGCGTGGTATTTGGAAAATTATTTACTTCCAGTCGTAATCGGAATTGTATTTGGCTTCTTGGCACGTACACTTTTGTTACGTACTGATTTTCGACAATACCCAACGTATCCGACAGGACGAATCATTCACCTATCCTTTGGCTTCATTGCAGCTTTCATTGGGGCGGTTGCAATTCCGGCAGTTCTTGAATCCGATTGGACTGCTGTGACGTTTCTTGGGCTTGCGGCTACCCAGTTCCGAGAGGTTAGGAAAATGGAAAGGGACTCACTTGAGAATATTGATACGTTCGAACTTGTGAAGCGTGGAGCACCGTTCATTGAAGGGATGGCACAAGCATTTGAAAGTCGAAATTATTTAGTGATGTTCACGGCACTAGTAACTACGTTATGTGCCGTATTTTTCTTTTGGTTGGGAATTATTGGCGGGATTGTCATGCTAGTTGTTGTGAAGTTTAATATGTCAGGAAAGTTGTTAAATGCAATTGCTGATGTAACAGAAGCGGATATTCGTTTCGAAGGACCGACGCTTTTTGTAGGAGATATTTTAATTAAAAACGTCGGACTGGAAGATACGAGAAAAATCATCATCGAAAAGGCAGTTGGTGCAATTGTCACCCCAAAAAATCAAAATAGCATTGTCACTTTGTCCTACCTCGGGCAGCGGCAAGCGATGTTACACCATGTAGCCACTGTGCTTGGAAGTTATCTTGATTCCGGTGAACCGGCATTGGTTCCACTTACGAAAAGGGATATGGCGGACGGTCGAATCGCATTGTTCTTTTTGCCGCGGGAAAAAGATTTCCATCAAATCAAGGCAGTATTGGAAAAAGTCCCGATATTGGATAGTGCAATCCGAATGCCTGAAGAAGCGGATAAAGGAAAGTAGTATGATCCGTGAGATTGACCGCTGGAGTCTAGACAAATAAGGAGTTGAGTGGATTGGAAAGTCAGCATGCAGAAATTGTTGCTGTTATCACGATGAAACCGGAAGCAATAACAGGCGGTGGAGCACCTGTTTTCATAGTGAAAGATCAAAAAGAATTACAGAAAATCAGCATGACGCTTGAGAAGATTATGGATGCTTCGGCCCATGAAATTGACACGGATACACTCATAATCGTTGCACGTTAAATACCGTCCGGGAGGCGTTTATGTATGACGAATAAAATATGGACAACTGTTGGAAAACCTGAACAACGAATTGATGCGGTAGAAAAATCAACGGGTAAAGTTAGATATATTGGAGATTATTCGGTGCCGGGTCTAATGCACGCGAAACTTGTGAAAAGCACACAAGCACATGCCATGATTACATCCATTGACACAACTGAAGCATGGAAAATGCCCGGAGTGCGTGCAATTGTAACGGGCGAAATGTTTCCATTCCATATTGGTCCTATTCTAGCGGACCGTCCCCCATTGGCATTCGAAAAAGTACGTTATTACGGTGAACCCGTCGCAATTGTTGTTGCGGATCACGAACATCAGGCAAAATTAGCAACCGAGAAAGTGAAAGTCGAATACGAACTTCTACCCGTAGTGAACTCCGTACAACAAGCTTTTCAAAGTGAAGCCCCTCTTGTTCATGACAATGCCGAACACTATACGAAAATTATAAGTGATGTCTATCCTAAGGCTGGAACGAATATAGGAAGTCATATTAAAATTCGTAAAGGCGATTTCGAGGCTGCATGGGCTACTAGTGAAGAAACGATTACGGCAAGCTATTCATTCAACCTTTCGGATCATGTCGCACTCGAAACAAGAAGTGTACGGGTGGAAATTAATCCGGCAGGAAAGGTCATTGTCCATTCCTGTAGTCAATCTCCATATACGATAAAAAAAGTACTCAATCAATTTTTCAATATTGAAGTCGGCAATATTTTAGTTCATATTCCGATGGTTGGCGGCGCGTTTGGAGGAAAAGGGACTGTTCAGTTAGAGCCCCTCGCTTATTTAGCCTCGAAAGCAGTGGGTGGTAAATTAGTGAAATTGGAGTTTGACCGGGAAGAAGATATGACTACGGCACCTTGCCGTATTGGCCTTGATGCAACGGTTCAACTTGGGGTCACTAAAGAAGGGAAATTGGTTGCTGGAAAATATACGTATCTTATCGATTCAGGTGCTTATTCAGATCAAGCGGCGGGAATAACGAGAGCGGCGGCGTTGGATTGTACAGGTCCCTATACGATACCGAATGTCTGGTGCGACTCGTATTGTATGTATACGAATCATCCCTTTGCCACTTCTTTTAGAGGCTATGGTCATCCGGAACTTACTTTTGCGGTGGAGAGAACGATGGACCAACTTGCTAAACAATTAAACATAGACCCCATTCAGTTACGGATCATCAATGGGATAAAACCAGGTGACACTACGCCAACTCAAACCGTATTGACGGCTAACAATATCGGTGACGTGGAGAAATGTGTGAACCGAGCAAAAGAACTTATTCGGTGGGATGAGGGCCAAAGAATCGATAGCGGTAAAAATAAAGTACGAGCGAAAGGAATCAGCTTGTTTTGGAAAACATCAACAACGGCAACGAACGCCCAGGCCGGGGCTATTTTAACCTTTGAAGCGGATGGTAGTGTGAATTTAAACTGTGCTGCAATTGAGCTAGGACAAGGAACAAAAACGATTCTTGCCCAAATTCTTGCAGAAAAGTTAGGAATGGAAATGAATAAAATCCACGTAACGATGGAAGTGAATACACAATATGACCCCCATCAATGGCGAACCGTCGCCAGCAGTTCAACCTTTTTAGCGGGACGTGCGGTAATTTCAGCAGCTGAAAACGCGCTAGCCCAATTAAAGAAAACTGCCTCTATCGTCATACAATGTTCCGCAGAAGACTTAGATGTCGGTGGCGGTCGAGTTTATTTGAAATCAGATCCAACGTTCGGAGTTGAAATAAAAGATATTTCGTTAGGCTATACCTATCCAAGTGGACATTCTATCGAAGGGCAAATTGTCGGGGTAGGGAGACATATTCAACGGCATTTAACACCGTTGGATCAACAAACGGGCTTTGGAAAACCGGGTCCTTGGTGGTCCGTTGGTGTACAGGCAGTGGAAGTCGAATTGGATACACGTGATTTTACGTATACGATTTTAAAAGGCGTTACGGTGCTTGACGGTGGAACCATAATTAATCCGATGACGGCAACACAACAAATGCGAGGCGGCATGCATATGGGCTTAAGTTATGCGACTAGTGAAAAGTTTATCTTTGATGAACAAGGTGTCGTTCGAAACGCGGGGCTTCGAAATTATCCAATGTTGCGCTACGGGGAACAACCAGCGGAATATCTTGTTGAATTTATCGAATCACCAGCAGCTGATGGTCCCTATGGTGCTCGCGGAATCGGAGAGTATGGTGTGATTGGAGCCCCTGCCTGCCTAGCGAATAGTCTTTCCGTTGCAGCTGGAGTGGAATTAAACTATTTGCCGCTTACTCCTGAATTCATATGGGAGACAAAGAAGGTGAACAACCAATGATTGCGTTTGATTTTGAGTACTGTAAACCCTCCTCCGCGGCGGAAGCTGTTGAGACGTTTAACATGTTTCGCGAACAAGGGAAGAATGCCATGTATTTTTCTGGCGGTACAGAGATTATTACCTTTGCACGGGTAAATAAACTACGTGCAGATGCAGTTATCGATATTAAAGGAATACCTGAATGCAATGTATTGAAATTACACGGCAATCAATTAGTGATTGGGGCGGCGGTGTCATTAAATAAGATTACGGATTCGAAACTATTTCCTTTATTGGGGCAGACTGTGAAGAAAATAGCGGATCATACATCGAGAAATAAAATCACAATTGGCGGGAATATGAAGAGCGAATTGATCTATAAGGAAAGTGTTTTACCCCTTTTGTTAGTAGATGCTAAAGTGAAAATAGCGAATGGAAGTGAAGAAGAGATTGTTTCTTTGGACGCTGTTTTTAACAAAGAAATAAAACTTAATTCTGGGAACGTCCTTCTTCAAATTATAATAGACACATCTTATATTGACTTGCCTTATGTGAGCCTGAAAAGAACAAAAATCTCTAAGGTAGGTTATCCAGTCGTTTCCGTTGCAGCAATCGTAAAGGATAACCGGATTCGGGTCGCGTTTAGCGGAGTTTGTGACTATCCTTTTCGGTCCTCAGAGATTGAGACGATAGTAAATGATTCCTCTCTTCCTGTATACGAAAGAGTTGAGAAAGTTCTTGCCCATCTGCCATCAAAAATTGTGGATGACATTCAAGCATCGAGAAAGTATCGTTCCTTTGTGTTGAAAAATGTTTTATTGGATACGCTGAGTGAATTGGAGATGGTAACATGATTACAAAAAATGGAACGTCTAAAGCAGTGATTCAATTACATGTCAATGGGGAGACGCAGGAGGCGGTTGTACGGTCTGCCGACACCCTATTATATACATTAAGGGAGAAACTCGGTTTAACGGGTGCAAAACGCGCGTGTGAAGATGGGGACTGCGGGGCCTGCACGGTGCTTGTGAACGGGGAGCCTACACAATCTTGCCTTTCGTTGGCCATTGAAGTGGTGAATCAACCAATCACAACAATAGAGGGACTTTTGGATTCGCCCGTTCAAAAGGCCTTTGTTGATAATTGGGCGATTCAATGTGGCTATTGCACCCCAGGATTTATCGTCAATTGTCACGCCCTTATAACCAATCACCCAAACGCTGGGGATGAGGTTGTTGAAGAATGGTTGCAATCCAACCTTTGCAGATGCACAGGGTATCAGGAGATAAAAAACGCCGTAAATAGCCTGTTAAATATAGAAATGGAGGATATATTGTGACCCAAAATAATGAAAATGGAAAGTTGCCGCCCCATACCGAGTCCTATTGGAGAACGGATATTAAATTCCCGGAGTTTCCGGGTTTAGCGGAGGATATACATGTTGATGTCGTAATCGTAGGGGCAGGTATTACAGGGATTACGGCCGCTTATCTTTTAGTTAATGAAGGCTTGAAGGTCGCTGTTATAGAAGGAGGAAAAGTGTTGAACGGAACAACAGGCCACACAACTGCCAAAATCACTGCACAACATGATTTAATATACGATGAGTTCATTCATAATATTGGAAGAAGCAATGCACGCTTATATTATGAAGCAAATATCCAAGCACTAAATTTCATCAAAGAAACTGTGGACCAACATACGATTGATTGCGATTTTAGCACGCAGGATGCGTACATATACGCCACTTCGGACAAATACGCGCGCAAGGTTGAGAAAGAAGCGGAAGCCTATGAAAAGATTGGGATTGAGGGAGGATTGGTTGATAGTATTCCTTTCGACATCGATATAAAAAAAGCGCTTGTTATGAAAAATCAAGCACAGTTTCACCCAACCAAATATCTAGTTCACCTGATTCAACTTATCACAGAAAAAGGTGGACTTATCTTTGAGAACACAACTGCAGTGAATATTGAAACTGGAGAACAACCAGTCGTACTTACAGGTGAGGGGGGGCCAAGCATCACAGCCAATCACGTTCTTTCTTGTTCCCATTTTCCGTTTTATGAAGGACTTGGGCTATATTCGACAAGAATGCACGCTGATCGATCCTATGCCCTGGCTGTCAAAGCGAATAAGAAATATCCAGGCGGAATCTACATCAGTGCCGATAAGCCAACACGTTCACTTCGATCTGTAACGGTTAACGGAGAAGAAATAGTGCTCATTGTTGGTGAAAATCATAAAACCGGTCAAGGAATAGAGACAATGGAACATTACAAGGCATTGGAGACCTTTGGTGAGGAAGTTTTTGGACTCGAAAAAGTTGTCTATCGATGGTCGGCCCAGGATTTAACAACGCTAGACAAATTGCCTTATATTGGTGAATTAACATCCGGACAACCGAATATCTTGATTGCTACAGGTTTTCGAAAATGGGGAATGTCCAATGGAACTGCAGCTGCATTGTTGTTCCGGGATATTATTTTAGGCAAAGAGAACATTTTTCGAAAATTATACACACCTTCTAGGTTCTATGCACATCCGAGTTTGAAAAACTTCCTAGTGGAGAACGCTAACGTTGTTGGGCAATTAATTAAAGGAAAGCTTGATACACCAAAAACGACCCCTGAAGACTTATCTAAGGGGGAAGGCGCAGTTATTACTTTGGACGGACATAGAAAAGGTGCCTACAAAGACGATAAAGGTAAATTGCATATCGTAGATACAACTTGCACTCACATCGGATGCGAAGTCGAATGGAACAATGGCGATTGTACCTGGGATTGCCCGTGTCATGGTTCCAGATTTTCATATACAGGCGAAGTGATTGAAGGTCCAGCGGAAAAACCGTTACAAAAATATGATTATAAAATGATTGATAACCTTACATCCGAAGATTCAGGTTATTGATGGTAAACTTCCTGTGGTAGTGGTTTTCTACTGTACTCCAGGATTTATCGTTAACTGTCATGCCCTGTTGAAAATGGGTGACATTTCTACAAATGAATAAACGTCCACGACTTTCTCTTGGGAAGTCGTGGACGTTTTCGCTTAGCCTTTTTTAAAGCTTTGATTGCCACTGTTTAGGGATTGTATAAGTTGAAGGCTTTGTGCTGCTTGCTCAATTTGTTGCTGCACTTGCTCCAATTGCAATTGCTCGGCAGTCGTGGATTGTGTAATCGAGATCCCTTGCATATAATTCACCTGCTGAATCGCTTGTTGAAGTTGTTGATGCGCTTGTTGCAATGATTGCAGATCTGCCATAGAAGCCATTTGTTGGAGTGTTTGTACAGCTTGTTGCATGGCTTGCATTGCTAGTTTCTTTTTAGTGTCAAATTGTTGTTCCATTTGCGATTGGTTTTCCCTCAGTTGCTGTTGTTGCAGTTTCATTTGTTGTTCTTTGTAGCTTTGCCCTTGTTGTTCGCTTTGCTTTTTCACATTGATTTCTCCTTCGCTAAAATTACTGCTTTTCTACAGTCTGTCCAACTAAAATTTTTTTAGAATAAATCCCCACTTTATTATTCGGTTAGATGGTGTTGAATCGCATTAATCTAGGATTGCAGGAACGGCTTAGACATTTTAATATGACATAAAAATAACCCATCCCTGAGTTGAAGGCTCGTTGAGATGGGTTGTTCCAACTTATAGCTAGTTCACGTGATTTTAGTCCAGAATTCGAAGGAAATTCCGTATCCTACCACTGTAATTTTATGAGTAAATTACAACAACCACCTTCATTTTCAGCGTTGTTTAATTCAATCCGAATTCCAGATGGACTAAAATATGTTTTGATTTTTAATGTAACGCCTGTTGATACAATTAATTCCTCTACCTTTTTTGTATTTGATAGTTGTGCTGCTTCCATTAACTCATGTGCAAATTCTTTAGAGTTAGCAATCTTGCCTGCTAACAAATCCGCCTGTTTCAATAACTCTTGAAATCTTAGTGCCGAAGTATTCAATACTTGCGTATTTATAGTTGGAAAAGGACTTGGTGGTCTTAAAATGGTCTGTGGTTGTAACTGCTCGTTGTACAGCCACCGTAGATTAGAATAAGGATAAGCCCAGTGTGGATAAGGGTTATAGTCCATAATAGTGCCTCCATTCCAAGTATCGGGTATCCTATTCTATGTTCAGTGACTCTGTGCGGTTAAGGTTATTTGACGTATCGATAATGTAATTCTAGCGTCTTTTCCGGATAGTAAAGTTGTCTTCCAGTAACAACCAATTCTGTGGGAATGGATAACCAAGAACCCAGTAACTGATTCCGCGTAAATGATAGTCTTTTACCACATCAAACTTAGCCTGTGCACTACGGGCATCCTCGAACCAGACTTCATGGTTACGCCCCTCTGCATCGGTGTATCGATAAAATGGGGACTGCGCTACAGGGTCATATTGAATGGTAGCCCCATACTGAATAGCCCGGCGGATTGCTTCCTGCTGGCTGAATGTTTCCGCCTCTTGTCCTTGCACGTGGGGAAGCAACCAGTCGCGCGCGTAGATTTGAAAACCAAACAAGATTTTGTTTCTTGGGATAACGGTAACCGCGTAATCTAGCACTTTTTTTATTTCATTTAGCGGTGAAATTGCCTGCGGAGGACCTAATCGATAACCCCATTCATAGGTCATCAATACAACGAAATCAACGATTTTTCCGTGTGCTGCGTAATCATGTGCTTCGTATAATAAACCTTTTTGGTCACCGTTTATTTTGGGGGCAAGGGCTGATGAGACGGAATAACCTTCCGGATGCAAGCGGTCCACTGCACGTTGCAAAAATTGGTTATAGTTTTCACGGTCGGCCGGAAACACATTTTCAAAATCGATATTTAATCCCTGATAGCCTTTTTCTTTCATGACTTTTAAAATATTGGTTAATAAAACATCCTGGATATCGGTACTTGCAAGGATTGTATGTGCAAGACTAGATCCGGCAGCAGTGGCACTGAAATTTGTAATGGCCATTACTGGAACTACTCTTTCGGCAGTAGCAGATTGAAGCATGGCGGTATCGTCAAGGGAAGTTAGTCCACCGTCTTCACGTACCGAATAGACAAAAGGCATCCAATAGGTTAAATACTGGCCTACTTCTTGAATTTCCCTAGCACCTGTTTCTCCTGTATTAATTGTGTAGGCATTCACATCAATAACTGGTTTACGGGCGGGGATGGTTAAAATAGTCCCAGATATTATCAGATTGGGATCTTGAATTTGATTCGTCTCACTAATTTCTTTGATTGTTGTACCATAACGATGTGCAATTTTTGTTAAATTTTCACCAGGTTGTACCCTATGGGTCTGGGGAGGTGTTGGAACGACTAGAGCCAACCCACTTACTAGTTTACTTGGACTTTCCAATTGGTTAGCAGTCACAATTTGGTTGACTGTGACGCCGAAGCGTTGTGCAATCAACCATAATGTTTCCCCTGGATGTACTACATGAATTTGCATATAGGTCTCTCCTCGTATATTCATCTCTTTTATGATATTCAAAATGGACGGGGGATATTATTGATTGTGTGATTACCTCTCAGGTTATACAAAAAGACCAAACTTCGACAAATTAAAATATGTCGAAGATTGGTCTTTTTGTATGTAAGCGAAAAAGTATATGCGACAAAAATGAAATTTGATAAAAATCGATCAGAAAGCATTCTGATCTAAAATAGCCTCATTTGTTCTAAATCAGCGATAGCCTCATTAGCTGTTGTATACCCCATTGAATCGAATCCTTTTAGGCGTTTTTCATTCATTTTCATTAATAGGTCAACTTGTTGATCAACGTAATCGTAAACTCTAACTTCTTGCTTGCCTGGATGATTTCGGTGTAAACGACCGACATATTGCTGTAAAACACCTTTCCAGGAAACGGGCATGGCTAAAAACAGAGTATCGAGTCGTGAATAATCGAATCCTTCACCAATGTATTTACCTGTTGCAATTATTAGCATTTCATCCTCATTCGTAATTTCATTTAACCTTGTTAATGATTGTTCTCGCTCTTTTTTCTTCACACTTCCCGAAAGAACAATTATATTTTTGGCAAACCCTTTAAATAACTGTTGCAAGACTTCCACGTGTTTAATTCTTTCTGTCAAAATTAATGGAGTTCGACCTTCCTCCAATGCGAGAAGAACGTCATTAAACAACAATTGATTTCGATTATCGTCATTGGATAATTCCGTATAGATATCCTGAATTGTCATTGATCCTGTCTGGAACTCAGTGAATCTAGGAATTAATCGGTGGGAAAATGGACGGATTTTCGCCTGTACTTTCGCGTTTGTCTTATAAACAATCGGTCCGCATTGCATAGCAATAATTGGATGTAGACCATCTTTCCGAATAGGTGTTGCAGTCAAACCATATACGTGTTTTGCACGAACACTTCTCATAACTTGTTCAAAACTATAGGCGGCAAGGTGATGACATTCATCAATAATAATCTGACCATATTGTGTAACAGCGGAATTAATTTGACCTTTGGAGTTTAGTGATTGAATTGTAGCCACGTCAATTCTCCCTGTAGCAGTCTGTTTTCCACCACCAATTTGACCAATTTTTTCTTTTGGGACATTTAAAAAAACAGATAATTGGTCAATCCATTGTTGCATAAGTTGTGTGCGATGCACGATGATTAACGTGTTAATTATCCGCTCTGCTATTAAGGCGGCACCAGTTACTGTTTTTCCAAAACCAGTCGCTGCAGAAAGGATTCCATTATCGTTACTAAGTAGATTCTGCAGGGCTTCTTGTTGTTGTGAAGTAAGGGTACCATGAAAAGTTACATCGATTTGATTTCCTTCAAAACGGTGATCTATAAGTTCAAATTGGACATCGTACGTTTCTAACGTCTCTTTAACGCCGCTTAGACATCCTCTTGGAAGTATAAATTGAAGGGAATCTTGTGAAGTACAATCAATTACTTTGGGAAGACCGTATGTAGACATACGGTTAGCTTGGGCTTTATAAAACTCTGGGTTGCTAAAAGACGCCAGTTCAGTGAATTTCGAAAGCAGTGATGAGGGAAGGCTGTCTGTTGGAAAATGAATACCGTTCTTTAAAGAGGCAGTTACCTTTTTAGGAAGGGTTTGTTGAAGATGATTGTCGACTAGAGCATCTGTTAGGATTGATCTAATCAATCGTTCAACGTCGCTTTTACTCATTTTTATTACAGATGATAAATAGAGCCATTGATCTTGATAAGCTTGAAGCGTTTCATCAACAAAAACGCTATTGTTTTTTGTTCGAGCAGGATGTTGTAAGGGCAGTGCAATTAAGTTTCCAAAACCTGCTTTTGGCAGTGTATCTTGACTAGGGAAGAGATGGTCATAAGAATCAAGGCCTATCTCAAATCGAGAGGCCAATGTTTTTTCGAGTAGGACCATGCCAAGTTTCCGCGCAAGAGATGCAGATAGTTCTTCTCGGAAGAAAATCCATACATGGGCACCATTACCTGAACGGGAACGCTCAATACTAAATGGAACATTCATTGCTCTACATACCTCTACGAAGGCAAGGACATCTTGATTCCAATTTTTCTTATCAAAATCAATTGCTAACAACCAACAGTTTTCATTTTGCAAAAGGGGATAAAGACCAATCGTTTGTTTCCCACTTAAATGATCATAGAAAACTTGATCTGAAAGAGGAGTTAGTTTGCGATGCTGGCACTGACTACATTTTATTTCCGGTTTTTTGCATATAGTTGGCTTCCATTCATTTGAACATGCGGGCGCATAACCGGATCTACCACTTCTAGATTCCCATCGTTTCGCATAAAGGTCTAATCTACCTTTGAATAAATTCCGAAACAGATTAATTTTATCAAGCGGTTCAGATTTATTTGTAACTTTTTTATGTATATCAAGGACATTTTCGTCTATTAGTTTCACAGGTAATTGTTGCTGAATGAATTGCTTTAGATACTCATTCTCTTTGCGTAAATGATCACATTCAGCTAACGCTTTTTGTAATTGAAGGTCCATAGTGAACACTCCTTATTTAATCCATTATAAACCCACTTTACATTCTAAACACTGAATCTTCAAGTATTGTATAACTAGATTGATGAATGAAACCAGAATTTATGCAACGAACTATAAGGGAGTTGGGGTGCAGAAATGGTTAAAACGGTGCTATTTGATTTTGATGGAACTTTGTTAGATCGTGATGCATCTGTAGAAAGATTTATTAATTTCCAGTATGGACGTTTAAATGAAAGCGTGGGACATATCCAAAAAGAGAAGTATATTTCAAGGTTTATTGAGTTAGATTGCCGAGGATACGTCTGGATAGATAAAGTTCATCAACGAATGGTTGCAGAATTTAATATAACGGTGCTGACCTGGGAACAATTACTTCAGGATTATGTGAACCATTTTAAAGAGCATTGCGTTCCATTTCCTAACCTTCATAAAATGTTGACAACACTCGTAAATCAATCGATTATCCTAGGGATTATTAGTAATGGGAAAGAGCAGTTTCAGATGGAGAATATAATGGCGCTTGGTATTAAAGACTACTTTGAAACGATTTTAATATCTGAGACGGAAGGTATTAAAAAACCGGATTCTCGAATATTCAAGAAGGCATTAAAGCAACTTAATGTATCCGCAAATGAAAGCCTTTTTGTCGGGGATCATCCAGTTAATGATGTGAAAGCATCTCAAGATGTAGGGATGTTAGCGGTTTGGAAAAAGGATTCTCAGTGGAAAGATGTAGATTTAGATTTCATCGTGCATGATTTAATGGAAATACCTACAGTCGTAGAAAGCCTTAATAAAAAAGGACTGGATTTGGCTATTACCGGACTCCCTAGACGTAACAGCTATTAGTCAAAAAAGTTTTTCATAAATAATTTATTGAAATACCCATATGATTTCCCCAGACCATCATTAGATAAAGAGAAAGATGAATTTTCACTCTGGGGGTGGATGGTCATGGCGAAAAGAAACCGAGGAAAAGCATTGAAAAAGCTCCCTTCAAAAGGAAGAGGAGACTGTCCGATGTGTGATCGAAATAGAATTAAGTTATTGTACAATCATAAAACGGATGCGAGAGAAATCATTAAGGTATGCAAAAACTGCAGAGATAGATAGGCTTACATTTGGAGCATTAATTATAGTGATACTTTCATTTTACCAAAAACAAAAATAACCCATCCTTGAGTTAACGGCTCAATAGGATGGATTATTTTATACCTGATGCTAATTCCCTTGAAGGGAACCTGCATACTACATTGACCGTTTGGTGTTAACACACCAAACGGTATTTCTAATCTATTCTTATTCTTATAATACGTTTAAAGGCTTCATCTTCAAGTGTTTGATTCGGGCAAGCTTTTGTAAATGGGTATTTTTGAAAAAGCTCGGAAAACAATTTAATTCTATCGTAATGAAAGCGTATGGTATATTTATGAAAAAAGGGGTTGCAGTGATGAATGAATTAACGATTAAAGAGCTTCAATCACGTGACGAAATTGTTGAAGCGTACCCGATTATGAAGCAGTTGCGAACACATCTGGATGAAGTTACATACTTGGAATTAGTCTGTGAGGCACAAGAGAAAGATCGTTACCAACTGTTCGCTTTACAAAGTGAAGGAGAAATCGTTGCAGTAATCGGCTTTAAGCCAATGATCACACTTTATTATGGCAGGTTCATTTGGATTTGTGACTTGGTGACGGATACCACGAAACGGTCTAGCGGTTATGGGGAGAAGCTACTTACCTATGTCCATAAATGGGCAAAAGACAACGGCTATGAAAGTGTTGCGCTGTCATCAGGCTTGCAACGAACAAACACACATCGTTTTTATGAAGATAAAATGGAGTATGACAAAGTGAGTTATGTTTTTAAAAAGTCATTATGACAGAAATTTGACTCAAGGATGGTCGGCTCACTAAAGGAAGGCAGTAGGCTATACACTTCCGAAAATAGCCTATCGCCTGCAAATCTATATGTCTACGACAATTTACTGGAGCATACATTCGTGAACGTATTAGGAAGCCAGGGCTTTAATCGACTACAAGGTATCGTTGAAAGTGACGAAACCTTCTTTCGTGAGTAAATGAAGGGAAATGAAATCACGCCATACAACTGGCGAAACAATAATAAGTGCATAACCCCCCCTATTAGAAGTCAATTTGATCTTAATAAATCAGTTGTCTATCTTCTGATAATTTTATGGAAAATGCCTATCAGAAATCTTGCGAATGGAGTGGTAAGTGGAAGTAAAATAAAAGCATAGATTGTACCCCAAATCAATGTGCCTTCAACGTTTATCGTTTTCATACCACCTCTAACGATAGTTTCGCCAAAAATTGCACCTATCGTTCCACTATATAAAGTTACAAGAAATGCACTTAAAAGACTTATGAGCCAAAGTTTTTTGTTGGAGACTTCGTTTCTATTGTGAAAATATCCCCCTAATACTGCAAAGGTAATTGCAAAAGGAATTATTACTGAGAAATACAACCAACTTTCACCCCAGAATAAAATTATTTCACCAGCCAAGGTTTGTACTATAAGCATAAATAACAATGCAGTAATGAATGAAAATAAAACACCGCAAATATGACCCTTTAACCAAGAAATATTTTTCATAATCTATTCACCACCTAATACATAATTTGTATCGTTACGTTACTATTTTACCATAAAATGCTAATACTTGAACTTTCGCCACATCACTTATGAGCAGTGGTGTGAGTATTTACTTTATTAACAAAATGTCAAACAAACTTCAAACCATATACTGATGGATAGAAATGAACACTGAGGAAGCATATGGTGGACTATGGAAAATGAAAAGCGGTGTATTAACAGAATAAAGAGAAATGGCAGCGACACAGCGGGGAATGAAATTGCTTTGAAATATAACAAGTAATATAAGCCTTTATTTACAAGTAAACGCTCAATACGGAGTTATCGCTTGATCTCACGCAGGAACTATTTATCAGTGTACTGATGTCGATTCACAATTACGATAATCAAAAGGCGGCGTTCCGGACTTGGGTGTACAAGCTGACATCTAACCGGCTCGTCCAGTCCATCGAAGATTACGACTTTGATCCGGCTCAAACTATTAGGGGACTATACGTTTCAAGAAATCGCATCCATCGAAACAATTTCGCTGTCGACGGTGAAAACGAAATACTATGCGGCTTTGAAACGAATTCGAAAAGGATTTGAAAAGGAATGGAGAAGGTTCATCATGAATAAAGAAAAATTTCATAGCCCAATGCCGGATGAACGCACAATTTAGCTGCGTTAAAAGGCATTGGGAAAAAAGAAGCTTTGGCGAAGATTGATGAGTTGTTGGAGCAAGTGGCATTGAGTGAGGTCACGAATAAAAAGATGGAGAAGTTTTCCAGAGTGGTGATTCAACGTGTTAGGGTTGTCCAGTCACTGTTAAATGACCCGATGATCCTTATTTTGGACGAACCGACAGCTGGACTTGATCCTAAAGAACGTTCATCGTGTCAGATGTCGAAACGATTGCCAATGAAATCATTATGATCAAAAATCAGCAGTTACTTTATAAAGATTCAGTCGAAAACATTTGCGCAACATTAGATGGTCATGTCTTTGAAACGACGATTCCCTATCAACAAATGGAATCGTTCCGGAAACAATATGTTTTATTATCAGAAAAGCAGGATCAGGGATTGATGGTCATTCATTTCATCCATAAAGGGAAAGTAGAGGCAAACTGGCTACACTTATCTGCACAGTAAGAAGATGTGTTTTTATATGAATACTGAGACGAGATACAGGTGGATGTGTGATGGATCCGCGAATCGTAGGGAATGAATGCAAAAAAGCGTAGTCGTCACCGGTACTTATCAGGCTTCTCCTTCTATTTACAGCATTCAACATTTTCGTGATTGTGAATAATTCATACTTCAAAGAGGAGCTGAAGGTCACGAACCAGTTAGTTGAAAAGTACGGTAGGGAAATTACGGA
The DNA here is from genome assembly GCF_017347125.1 of Sporosarcina sp. E16_3. NCBI lineage: Bacteria > Bacillati > Bacillota > Bacilli > Caryophanales > Caryophanaceae > Sporosarcina > Sporosarcina sp. E16_3. Next base: position 184,825 of record NZ_JADPRX010000001.1, on the reverse strand, counting down.
CCAGTCGTTGCATCAATTCGAGAAGGATTTTCAAGTTGACCTTGTAAAATTAGAAAAAATTACAGGGCAGGAATTCATAAGTGTCTATGATTTCCTCGATGGATTAAATTATGAAGATCGTGAGCTTTATAAGGACAGTGACTGGCGGTTCATCGAACAACTGAAATTGAAAGAAATGTACTTGGGCATGGCGAGCGACATTGATGGTAACTATGCGCGCATTGATTTGAAAAAAGTTGCGGAAGCGACAATAACGGAAACCGGACTGAGTGGAAATGCGGCGAAAGCATATTTCGTGTATATATTTTCTATATATATCAGACCTCGCTAGTGCATATGTCCAAACACAACTCGCACCTTATCTATTTCCACCCTAATATAACCCCCGTATTAGTATAGTCTTATGTCATTCAAGAGGGACGATTTAGGAACAAGAATCGCAACGAATAGTTCTGGGGATGATTAATTAAAGTATAGGAGTGTTCAAATATGAAGTTGCCTTCATTTCAGCATCATTTATCTTTGGAAAAGGGAGAAAAAGAGGGATATTGTATTGTAACTGGAGCCATGCATGAAAAAAGATGAGAAAAGGAAGCCTCATGCATCATTAGGCTTCCTTTTCTGCTTGAATAATCTAATCGTAGGATTTAAAAGAATAGTTTTGTAGAAATATGATTTACTAATGGTAAAATGAGGTTGACTGAAAGAGGATGAAATGGCATGAAAAATTGACGCCCATCTGGATTCAAAATGATTACACAGGTTATATGCCGCTGTCCGTAAAATAATGATGATTCTAAAAAGTAATTTGAAATTTAAATAGAAAGAACAACTTTGAGAGGGTAAATTGTATAATTAAACAAAAGGATTGGAAATCGTCGGAGAGATTATCCATTGGCACAATACAAATCCTATCTAATCCAATGGGAAGAGGGGTTATAAAAATGAACGCTATGAATAATGAAGAAATTCCGACAAACTTAGTAGCTGATTTGGATGAGTTTGTTAGCTATATTAGCGGACATGTAGTTCAGCTGACAAAAACAAAAGAGTACATATCACGAAAGCATCTTCCAGCGATTAATGAACGTATGACTGTGATGGCGGAGGACTGGACGCCGTACACTGAACAGGACTATTATCCCTTCATCCATTTCATCTATCACTTAGCTTTAAGTGGACGATTGCTGGAGAAGGTGTCGGTTAAATCGGGGCCGCTCCAACTGAAGGAAACAGAAAGAATGAATTTGTATAGGGAATTAACAGATGTAGAAAAATACTTCTTTTTACTCGAAACGTTTTGGGCCGATGTGAATTGGGCGAAACTTCAGGATAAACAACATAATTGCATAGCTATAAGACTATCTGAAGTATTTTCTGCATTAGGTCGGGAAGAGCCCGGACGCAATTGGGTAATGAAGAACCCAAAAACCGATGTTGGGCAGATGCTCGCGAGCTGTACATATGATTGGTATTACTTCCATCTCTATTTTGAGTGGCTCGGTTTATGGATTTGTGAAGAGGACTTTGAACGTAAAGAAAAACGTGATAGCAAAAGTGTATATTACGCCAATAAGATTGAGGTTACGCAGTTCGGTGTTCATATGATGCCTATTTTACTTGTTTCGCGAAATGTAAGTGCATGGAATATCGCGTTCCGTAGGGAAAATGGAGAGTTCAATGCTATACCCGGTTCGGAATTAGAAGACATATTTGGCGGGGTTTTATCCGACGAAGACTTTGATCGATTAGTATTGAATGTAGAAGAGGATCAAAGCGCACAGCCATTTTTCCAGCCGTTTACAGATTTATTTCCCCAAGATGAATTGATACGTACTTTGCCTAGAAACCGAAAGAATTTCATTGATGGTAGTTACACTTTTAAGGTTTCACTAACAAAGGGAATATGGAGAAAACTTACTTTATCAGCTAAGCATACAATGGATGATTTACATCAAATCATTATCAAAGCATTTGAATTTGACGATGACCATCTGTATTCTTTTTTCATGGATGGTGAAAAATGGTCACATGATTGTATCGCATCTCCTAATGATGACTTTGGTCACGCGGATGCTTCGAAAATACAAATTGGAGCTATTGGTCTTTCCAACAAGCAAAAGTTTCTGTATATTTACGATTATGGTGACGAATGGACATTTGCAATAGAAGTGGATGGCATAAACGAGAATGCTAAACAAATACTTAATCCTTATGTGCAAGAGGCAAAGGGAGAGGCGCCAGAGCAATACACTGACGATGATGATTGCTATTAAATAAAGAGACTAATGAGTTATCATTAATCTCAAGGGGAAAGGCGAGTGTTTCTAAATGACTGAAGCAATTAACCAAAGGAAATCAGAGCATATTCAAATCACTTTGAATGAACACGTAACGGGTGACACTATCACAACCGGCTTCGAAAAGGTCAAATTCATCCATAATGCGTTACCTGAAATCAATTTCAATGAACTATCAATTGATACTACGTTTTTAGGACATGATTGCAAAACACCTTTCTTAATCAGTTCCATGACAGGCGGAGCGGCTTTTGCAGAAACTATCAATCGAAACCTTGCCGAAGCTGCAGAGGAAAGAGGCTGGGGATTGGCTTTGGGCTCGACGCGCGCACTGATTGAAAGTGCGGAACATAGGTCCTCCTTTCAAGTTAGAAAATATGCTCCTAGCATCCCGATAATTGCAAATTTAGGGGCCGTTCAACTCAACTATGGTTTCCGCGTAGATGAATGTCTCCGAATTATGGACATAACAGAGGCGAATGCACTCGTTCTTCATTTGAACAGTATTCAGGAAGTGATTCAACCGGAAGGTAATACGGATTTCAAAGATTTATTGGAGAAAATAGAGCGACTTTGCAGTGAGCTTGGAGTTCCGATAGGTGTGAAGGAAGTTGGATGGGGAATAGATGGGGCCACTGCTAAGCGATTATGCGATGTAGGCATCGCCTTCATCGACGTTGCGGGGGCAGGCGGCACATCATGGAGTCAGGTCGAAAAGTTCCGTTCCACATCTGCAGTGAAGAGAAAAGCAGCTGAAGCGTTTAGTGATTGGGGTATCCCGACAGTCGAATGCATTACTTCTGTGAGAGATAAAATTGGGAATCAACCGATAATCGCAAGTGGCGGAATGCATACTGGCGTGGAGGCAGCAAAAGCGATTGCACTTGGCGCCGATATAGTTGGGTTCGGCAGGTCAATTTTGAAGGAAGCCACGCAGTCTACCGAAGATGTCCTGGAAGTGATGGAAACAAGGGAATTGGAACTTCGCATGGCTATGTTCGGAATAGGTGTGGCATCACTCCAAGAGTTGAAAAAGACGGATCGTGTCAGTTACCATACTCACGTACGTTAAGCATTTAAATAACCATAACTCAATCCAACTAATGAATTGGAGTCGTCTTTACATGATGTAAAGACGACTTTTTCATTGTTTGAAAATGAAACTTTATTCAAATACAAAACGTAAAGGAAGTTGTAATAGTGTTAGGGGGATGAATGATGTTACGTAAAATACAGGGATTTTTTAAACGAAAAAAATACAAAATACTAGAAAGCTATTTTGAAGCCGGACATGATATTAAAATTAAAGAGGATGAGGATGGAAAACAACTCATTAGTTTAAGGAAAAGTTCGGAAAACCAATTAATTGAAATAACAATTGATAAATTTAGTGTAAAACATGTTATTTATGATGGTTTAAGAGGAGTAACGCAGGAAATTAAAGTGCCAATTAACATTTATGAAAAAGTAATTGATCTAAATTCACCGAGGAGCGAAACAAAGTGACTGACTTATTAAAAGTCGAAAGTATAGTCAAGTACCTTCAACATAATACGGATATTAATCTCAGCGAACTTGAAAGTAATAGAATGAAGAGTGGAACGACAGATGGGCTTGTCTAAACTTTTTCAGAAAACAGTTTACCCAAATTTAAGTATTCATTTTAGAGGAGGTTTTGAGATCCAGTGGAAATTAAACAAGTTATTTTATACACACAAAATGTACTACAAATGAAAAATTTCTATATCGACATTTTGGGATTCTCTTTACTAGTTGAGGATAGGAGTAGGTTTCGAATTGCGACTGGTAATAGTGAGTTAGAGTTTATAGAAAGTGAAGCAGTAGATCATCCCTTTTATCACTTTGCCTTTAACATTCCAGCCAACAAATTTAAAGAAGCAAAATTATGGACAAAAGAAAGAGTAAAACTAGCTGTCGAAGATAATGAAGATGAAGTTTATTTTGAAAATCTAGATGCTCATGCTCTGTATTTCTATGACCCTGCAGGCAATATCGTAGAATTTATCGCCAGACATTCGGTATCAGAAGAAAGTTCAAAACCTTTTTCTATTAAAAGTATTTTTAACATCAGTGAAATGAGTTTAACCGTGAATGACTCGATACATGCAAGCAATCAGCTAAATGAAATTGATGTACACGAACGTGACAATGAAAAAGTAAACAGGGATGGGCTTAATTTTATGGGTGATCCGAAAGGGAATTTAGATGTTAAGAGAATATAGGTGTAATCTGGAGCGGATAAATGTTATTTAATGAACGGTGATTGACAAAGGAGAGGTGCTATTTGTTGAAGAACAAATTTTTCATGATTCCATTGCTAATTGCCGTTACGTTCGGTGTAATCCTTAGTTTCAAAACTTTGCCGAAACAATATACGGTTAATTTAGAAGGGGTAAAGTATCAGCTAGGCACCGAAAATAATCATTTTACGAAGCCCATAACTATACGTATTGGTGGGAAGCTGCAGCATAGTCTCACAGGTTCCAAAACCTTCAAAGGAACCATTGATATAGATGGCGAGAAGATACCAGTACCAGAAGTCCAAAGAGGGTTAGAAATTAAGTTTCTAGATAACGGTGGAGGCCCCATCGTATATGGTTATATCGAAAATGGACGTCCAGGCACATATGGTTATGGGGTACTTTATACGAACAGTAACTTTAGTGAAGTTACCATCGCCATATTTCAAAAGGATGAGACGGACCTATCTAATCGTGGTTGGACATCTGAAAATGGTCAAATGATAACAGCTCCTGCTGCTAATAGGACCGAAGCTTTGAAGATTTCGAACGGATTGATGCAAGATTATTCAAAAGGTAATTCGTTAAAATGATACTGTTGTATGCAAATAGAAGGCCTAAATCCATTAGATATCCCTGGACCACCTATCGTATTTATAACAAGGGGATTAAATTTCGAATCAACTATTATTATTCTTAATAGAGAAGAGGTTAATTTAATGAGAAAAGAATTTCCTATAATTGAAACAAGAAGACTGATCTTAAGAGAAGTAACAGCAGATGATGATAATGATGTGTTTAAATATCTATCTGATAAAGATGTTGTGAAACCTATGGGGATAGCACCTTGCCAAACAGTAGTAGATGTTTGGGATGAAATAAGGTGGTATAAATCTATATACGAAGAAGGTACAGGAATTAGATGGGGGATTACACTAAAGGATTCTGGAAAGGTTATAGGAAGTTGTGGCTTTCTTAATATGCTAACCAAACATCATCGAGCTGAAGTCGGATATGAATTAAGCAAAGATTACTGGGGTAAAGGGATTGCGAGTGAAGCATTGGAAGCCGTTGTTAAGCATGGCTATCAACACTTTCAGTTAGAAAGAATTGAGGCTTTGATTGAACCTGCTAATCTCCCGTCACAAAAGCTAGTAGAAAAGCAAGGCTTTAGAAGAGAGGGATTACTGAGACATTATGAATTTACTTGTGGTAAATTCGATGATTTATATATGTACTCAATCATAAAAGCAGATCTCAATATTGACTACATAGATACTAAGTAATAATGAGGAAATACAAATGGCGGCGGAAGAGATGAAGCTTAATAAGGAATGTCGTACAATGCGGTAAGCGTTTGTTAAAGCAGCGAATTAAAAGAACGCAAATCAAAAACGCAAAGCGACCTAACGGCGGTAGAAAAAACAATTGCTTAATGAGATCGAAAGTAAGTTAATTGTTGAGGAAATGGAAGTTTTGAAGGTTTTAACTCACTAGGTGCTCAAATAACGATAAATCTTCGTTACAGACCCACGTACAAGCTCATATAGGCAGGCAACCTCCAAAAAGGCTGTTGGGGCCTATTACGTGGAATTGGACGTTCTACAAGGCCTGCAGGTATACAAATTCATGATAAGGCGGCGGCGGAAGCTGTTGTTTCTTTGTTATTTATATAGAATAGGCAGACCTTTATTCAAATGGGAACTAAATTATTGTAGATTACAAGGCGGTATGTATATAACATGGCTTGGGCAAATACATCGGGTTAGAGGTGTGCCTGTATATTATGTGGTGATAAAACGGATGAAATGTTTCCTTATAGCATAGCAATCCTACTGCAGGCGGAAATATTGGTTTGTACGACTATTCATTGCGGAAAAATCAATAGCACACGTGATTTCGGTAATGGAATATATGGGGTTATATAAATTTAAGTGCCGAATTTACGAGGGTTGAACATACGTTCTTGTATATAGATATAGAATCGAGTGGTGAGAAACCATGATTGCAATTTATTTCGGAAACAAAACGATATTTAAAACTAAATCACGCTACATTGTCCAAGTAAAAAAAATATCTTAGATTCTTTTGTTTAAAAACTCAAAATTTGGGTATATATAGTCCGAATAGAACATTAGTTCTTATCCCTGTAAATGAGCATATTTTGTTACGGGTTTGGAATCAATAAATACATATAACTAATTTAATCAACGAAAAATCGTTCAATTATAAGAAGGGGCTCATCTATCAAGTCAATAGAAGGGAAGTGAAGGCTATGCCGAGAAATACAGGTATGACGGACGATATCATTATTAAATTGTACAAAAGTGGAATGTCTTTTAAAGAAATGGGGCCAATTGTCGGGCTATCTGATCGGGCAATTCGGGGTGTGATGTATAAGCATGGGGTTTTAATGAATCGAGAACAATACTCTGGCCAACCCCGAAAGCATAAAGTGAATGAAGACTACTTTAAGGTGTGGACACATGAAATGGCATGGGTGTTAGGTTTATTCGTGACAGATGGACATGTGAATAAACAAATCCATAGCATCTATTTCTCCCAAAAAGATGAACGTATCCTTCGATTGATTGCCAAGTACATGGAGGCAGATTATGTGCTAGCAGCTACAGGGCCAACAAAAATCACACCGACTTTAATCATTAATTCTAAAGAGATTAAAAAGGATCTTGAAATTATGGGGGTAATCGCCAATAAATCATTAACAGTTCCTTTTCCCAGTGTGCCTGAAGCGTATTTAGCGTCATTTGTAAGAGGTGTTATTGATGGGGATGGTTGGGTGCAAAAAACAGGTTACGTTATGAATGTCACATCAGACAGTCAGGATTTTGCAGCTGGGCTTTTGTCCGTATTTCAATCATGGCAATTACGTTCAGAAATCACAATAACAGTAAGTCCGGCTGGAAATCCTATTTATCGTATTTGGGTAAAAGGTAAACATGAGCTTCCAAAACTCGCGGAAGTTATATATAATAATGCAGCAACTGATAATTTTATCTTTCACAAAAGACAACGAATGTCACAACGGATAGATTATCAGTAAAACTGGAAAGTTAGATAGGAGTGCTTTAATTATGTGGAAGCTTGTAGATGGAAGTTTAATTCATACGACTGATGTTTCAAGAATTAAATTTAGAACAAATATTAGTGAATCAATTCTAGAGTCTTTAAAAATAATGGCTAATGAAAATAATACACATGTCAACTATCTAATTGAGAGTGGATTACAAACAGTTTTAATGCAAGGCATTATTTCATTTAATAAAGAGTCTAGACCTAAAGATCGGATTCAATATAAAACGACTTATGACAAGGAGTTATTAGAAAGTACGAAGGAATTTGCTAAAGAGCATAACTTATTTATCAATGATGTCATTGAATATAGTGTGGGGTTTATCGATATTGAAAACAGCAAAATTAGTAGTTATAAACACAGGATAGAGTAATAGGTCGTTCAAATACTCTATTCCACAGAACGCCCCGACCATAATATATATTATCGGAAGCTACGTTTCACTAAATAAGTATACTTGAAACAGTGAGATAAAATCAAAATATGTACAATGCCAAGAAAATCAAAACTAATTAGACTTTCTTGGCTAATTTAACTTTATAAAATCCTATTAGATCCATTTGTGGTCACTTATTTCTTCCAACGTCTAATAACATTAACTAATCCAATTAACTTTCAATCGTTTTCATCTTCTTAGAAAAAGATTATGTTAAATAACGTTGATGATAAGTAATCAAAAAAGAAATAGCACCCATTTCTAAAGCGTACCCTACCAAGTAAGCCACTTATTTTCTCACAATAAAATAAACGAAGTGCTAACTTCTCTTTTTAAGAAATCGGCACTTCGTTTATTCGCTATTCGTTATCGTGCCTCTTTTGGCGGTTGGCATACGTCACATTTACGTTGGTTATTCGTATTAAATTTCGTAAATGTTTTTTCAAAGTTGCTACCACATGCACATTTAAATAGTAACTTTTGAGAAAAACCATTATATTCCGTTGTTAACAACTTACTTTCCGAATTTTTCTCAACAAATTCTTTAATTTTATCTATCGTCCATCGTTTACTCATTCTCTTACACCTCCATATTTTGGTGGCGGAGGCTTTTTAGCATCCGTTCAATTTGCAGGAAAAGTCTAAAATATCCTAAGTTCCTCATTATAACATAAGCTGGCACTCAATTAAACAGAAGGAAGGTATCAGGCGTGTTGATAAAGCAAAAATACATCCATACTCACAAACATTTAGGATGATAGCAAACTTGTATGACCTCCCTTCCGCAAACAACAGGATACACGATACACTCTGTACCCCTTAAACCTTGTTTAGAACGCCTTTATTCCATATAGGCATATCTTGTACAATGACGACTGCTAGAACGATAAATAACACCATTCTCACACCTTTTAAAGTAATATGAAAAAAATAAGCTAATAAAACCGCCATCACTATTATTATCTCCCTAGACCTTCTAGCACAGTCCTATGCTACATGTAATTAATGTTGGGTTTCATTATAAAAAAAACGTCTTAAAAGACATTTTTAGTACTTTTAACACGTTTTTTGAGCTCATTTCCCTTGTCTTACATTAGTTAATAATAACGACAACAAAAATCCGATGATCGCGATGATTAACCCAAATGTTATTGAATTTTGAACGCCTTGAATCGAGCCTTCTAACTGTGCTGCTACTGTATTGCCATTTACATTCACATAATTCGCCGTACTAATCGACATAATTGTAATGGCTACTGCTGTACCAATCGCACCGGCCACTTGCTGCAATGTATTCATGATAGCTGTGCCATCCGGATACAACTGTCTAGGAAGCTGATTGAGCCCATTTGTTTGTGCAGGCATCATCGTCAATGTAATTCCGATAAACATAATAATATGGAATGCGATGATAAAGTAGATAGATGTTGTACCGTCAATTGTACGTAGAGCAAACAGCGCAACAATGCTCATAAGTAGCCCTCCAGGTACCATAAAACGTGGCCCGAAGCGGTCAAACATATTTCCTGCTAAAACGGACACAAAGGCATTAATCACGCCACCTGGCAATAATGCAACACCAGCAATGACAGGTGTTAATAATAAAATATTTTGTAAATAAATCGGTAGTAATACCATCGTCGATAAAATCATCATCATACAAATCATAATGATGGTGACCCCCATGCTGAACATGCGGAATGTAAATACGCGTAGATTCAGCATCGGTTGTTCCATCTGAGTTTGTCGGAATCCAAATAGTACTAAGGAAAGTAAACCGATACCAATCGATACGAGTACTTCTGTAGACATAAATGTGCCCAGTTTTCCTGAAATACTAAAGCCGTAAACGATACCACCAAAACCAATTGACGAAAGAATAATCGACAAGATATCAAATTTCACAATTTTCACTTCGCCCACATTTTGGACAAACCGCAAACCAAACAACAGGGAAAATACTAAAAACGGTAGGCTTAACCAGAAAATAAAGTGCCATGATAACTGATCAATGACTAAACCAGCAATGGTTGGCCCAATTGCCGGTGCAAAAATGATAACAAGCCCAATCTTCCCCATCGCGGCTCCCCGTTTGTTAATTGGATAAACGAGTAAAACGACCTGCATCATCACTGGTAAAATAATGGCCGTACCAGCTGCTTGAATAATTCGTCCCAGCAATAAAATGATAAACGTTGGTGAAATGGCTGCAATGATCGTTCCGACAATCGAGAATACTAACGATACTACAAATAACTGTCTAGTCGTAAAACGTTGCATTAAAATGGCTGATATCGGCACTAACACACCAAGTGTCAGTAAATAGCCAGTTGTTAACCATTGAATGGTTGGTGCATCTGAGTTGAAATCAGCAATTAATTGCACAAAAGCCATATTCAAAGCCGTTTCATTAAATAGCCCGATAAATGTTGCAATTAAAAAAGCACTGATTATTTTAATACGCTGTTCATATAGATCGTTTTTCATTTTGTTCCTCCCTAAAAAAATCACTTCCTCACTTTACCACAAAATGCTAATGGGAAACAGATGAAAGCATGAATGAATCAACTATTTATCCAGTTTTTCATATCCTAATCAGAGTTAAGAGAAGTTATAACAGCTAAACGAGTATGCCAGTAAATCCGGCTTTGATTAAGAAAGCGTTGGCAAATGGCGAAATACAATGACTTTGAAAATGACGATTATCTTTTAACTACAAATATGATATGTGCAGTAATAAGTGAAGATTTACTTGAAAAATTATTGCTAGATACATTAAAATCCATTGATTATATGCGGGCGAACTTCCAACTTGGAAAGTTCGGTTTTTTATATTATGTATAGAAAAAACCGCAAAAAGTTAAATACTTTTTGCGGCGGCTTGTTTGGGTTGTTCCAATATGATATTTCTTTTTTTCATCTGAACAAAGAAAACTGCTGTCATGCTTAAACTGATCAATCCGAAAATGATAACCATCGACTGCAATCCGATAATATCGAGAAATGCACCTGCTGTCAGTAAAACGACCTGGAACATGACCCGTTCTAACATATTGCGGAACGAGAAGAATCGGCCATGGTACTCTTTCGGCATCTGTTTCTGAAAAATGACCATTGCTGTTGGGAAAAAACAGCCTAGTGAAAAACCTAAAACTGCAAAAGCACTTAACGTAATAGCTGTACTTTCAGCAAAATAGAGCATGAATTCTGCTACTGCAACCATACTTGCGAAAGAAAATAAAATCGTCGTTGTTCGCCAATTCTTTGCAATATATTTCACGGCCACTGTTCCGACCATGAATGCTAGCCCTTCAAATGTATAAATAAGTCCTTTAATCGAAGCGGAATCTTGGATTTCACTAATATTAATGACAATTAGGTTGAATGATCCGATGAATAGCAATGGAATAAGCGTCATAATGAGTGTCATGCCGACAGCCGGATATGCTTTCAAGACAGGAAAAACTTCCATGAATCCACCCTTGTTACCCACAGATTTCACTTTGGCCTCTCTTGTCTCTCCCTCATCGATGCGCAACATCATTGTAAATAGTAATAGTGCACCGTAAGCTATCATTGATATCCAGTAGAGCGACATAAGCGACCAGTAGACGAGCATAATGCCCGCTAAAGCCGTACCAAGCACACGTGAGATCGTTGCGACATTCATATGCCACCCATTCATCGCCAATAAATCATCATCCTTGACGACAAGCGGAATGGTAGCCTGCAGTGCGGGAAAGTAGAATGTTGCAGAGAGTTGAATGCTAACCATGAATGCAACCATCCACCAAATAGAACCTGTTGATATTGCAATTAGCATAAAGATAACACTGAGCATACGCCCTGCCCCTGATATTAGGAGTACGGTTTTTTTCCTTGATTGATCAATGATTTTACCAGCTAGCGGTCCCGCAATGATTCCAGCAAGAAGCCCTGCTGACATTATTAATGCTTTAACGAAATCGGATGGGATCTTTTCTTGCATAAACTCAAGATTTCCGATTATTCCCGTCCATAATCCTAAGCCGGCAATCATTTCCCCAGTTAAAATGATCCAAATGTTCCTATTTTTCCACATACCCTATCCCCGTTCTATTAGTAATAATTACTCAAAAAGTCCATACTTTTATAGGATTTGCAGTATTCTATACAGGTTGAAGTATTGAATATAAACTAGCGCAGGCGCCTTACAGGGGGAGCCGAAACGTTATTCAATGGAATCAATCATTCATCCAATCTAGTACAAGTTCTCTTTGAACATACAAGATACTTCGCTTATCGAACTATTATAGGTTATAAGAAATTAAAAGTCATGGGAGGATACTCCCATGACTTTTAAAGTTATTTATTCTATTTCAGCTTTCGGATCCTTATAGATATGTGTTATGCTACCATCTTTTTTCTCATCGGCTAAGCTACTACCGTTTGAAGAACGGTCAACTGGTCGCAATGATCCTGCCAAGATAGGGATTTTACTTCCCTTTTCTGTGGCTAAAACAATAATTTCATCATTTTTCACCAGTAACGCCCCGATAACACGATATGGATTTGACTTAAGCTCCTTCAGTACCACGTTACCTCGTTGCGCCCTGGAAGCACTTTCGAGCTCTTTTAAGCCCATTCTTTTCACGCTACCTCGCTGTGTCGCGATTAAAACGGAAGCTCCGTCATCTGCATGAATTGCCATTGCAACGAGTTGGTCATCGTCCTTTAAGTTAATGCCCCGTACACCGGCAGTCCTTATGCCCGTCACTGACAACTCAGAAAGTGGGAAGCGAAGCGCATAGGCCATCTGCGTGAAGAGGATAACGTCTTCGTCCCCTTTGACAAGCCTAGCGTCAATCATTGCATCGTCCTTTTTTACACCCATCGCTTTAAACAATCTTGAATAGCGTTGGACTTTAAAATCGGCCAGTTTTGATTGTTTGATTAAGCCATTTTTCGATGCTGTGACGATTAACGCATCTTCATCGAAGTTCTCAAGACCGATTGCCGCCACAATCGTTTCATTCTGTCCAAGTGGAATGATGCTTGAGATATGTTGCCCAAGATCTTTCCACCTGATATCTGGCAGTTCATGAATCGGCTGATAGAGGTAGTTCCCCGCAGACGTGAACAGCAATAAGTGATGCTGTGTATTCATTGGTGCTTCTAACAGCGTATAATCGGATTCTTTCATTTCCTGACCCATGCCATTTGATGCGCTGTGTGAGCGGACGCTTGTGCGTTTCACATAACCATCTTTTGTAACTGATACAATCACTTCTTCACTTGGTACAAGGATATCAAGATCGACTTTAATTTCTTCGATTTTTTCCTCGATAACAGAGCGTCTTGGTTCTGCAAATTGTTTACGGATGTCAAGAAGCTCTTTTTTAATAACTGCAGAAAGCTTTTTATCGCTTTTCAAAATGGCATCAAGCTGTTCAATTAGTTTCCGAAGTTCAGCATCTTCTTGCTGTAGTTCAGTAATATCCGTATTCGTCAGTCTATAAAGCTGTAGTGAAACGATTGCTTCAGCTTGTATTTCGGAGAATTTGAATTTCGAGATGATGTTATTTTTAGCATCACGTTTGTCTTTTGATGCACGAATCGCTTTGATCACTTCATCCAAAATCGATAAAGCTTTCATAAGTCCTTCGACGATATGGAGCCGGTCTTGCGCTTTTTGGATATCGTATTGGGATCTACGTGTGACGACTTCTTTCTGATGGCCAATATACGCATCAAGCAGCATTGGTAGCGACATTAATGTCGGCCTGCGTCCGGAGATGGCAATCATGTTGAAGTTATATGTCACTTGCAAGTCTGTATTTTTAAGTAGGTATTGTAAAATAGCATTACCGTCGACGTCTTTTTTTAGTTCGATGACAACACGAAGACCTGTACGATCCGATTCGTCTCTGACGTCTGCGATACCATCTAGTTTTCGGTCATGACGAAGCTCATCCATCTTCCTCACCATATTCGCTTTGTTAACATCATAAGGGATTTCCGTCACAACGATTTGCGATTTACCACCTTTTAAGGGCTCGATGAACGACTTCGACCTGATGATGAAACGTCCTTTTCCGGTCTCGTAGGCTGTTTTAATACCGCTTGTACCTTGGATAGTACCGCCAGTCGGAAAATCAGGTCCTTTTATAACTGTCATCAATTCATCGACCGTAGCGTCCGGTTTGTCCATCCGCATTAGGACCGCGTCAAGTACTTCATGAAGCGCATGTGGTGGGATATCGGTCGCATAGCCTGCAGAAATACCTGTCGATCCGTTGACGAGCAAGTTTGGATACCTTGCGGGTAAAACAGTTGGTTCAGGTTCAGTATCATCGAAGTTTGGTATGAAATCGACTGTATTTTTACCCAGGTCGCGTAGCATTTGTCCTGCTATTGTGGAAAGACGTGCTTCTGTATACCGCATTGCAGCAGCCGAGTCTCCATCGACAGAACCGTTATTTCCTTGCATTTCAACTAGCATATGACGCAGTTTCCAATCTTGGCTCATCCGTACCATGGCTTCGTAGACGGATGTGTCACCATGTGGATGATAATTCCCGATGACATTACCGACTGTTTTTGCGGATTTACGGAATGCTTTCTCATGTGTATTACCTTCGTGGAACATCGCATACAAAATACGCCGCTGAACGGGTTTTAAGCCATCGCGTGCGTCAGGCAATGCCCGGTCCTGGATGATGTACTTACTATATCGTCCAAACCGGTCACCTATCACTTCTTCCAGGGGAAGGTCTTGGTAGCTTTCCGATTGTGTCATTTAAAATCCCCCTCAACGTGCAAAAATTCGTTGTCCAAAATATTATGCACTTCCTGCGTACCGAAATCGACGTTCTCTTCAATCCAACGTCGTCTTGGCTCTACCTTATCACCCATCAGTGTCGTAACTCGACGTTCAACTATAGCGCTGTCTTCAATCGTTACACGGATCAAAGTGCGCGTTTCAGGATCCATAGTCGTTTCCCATAACTGGTCTGCATTCATTTCTCCAAGCCCTTTGTAGCGTTGAAGCATATACCCTTTGCCGACTTTCTCTATCGCTTTATTAAGTTCGGTGCCTTCAGTCCATGCATATGCAAATTTTTCGCTCTTCCCTGTCCCTTTAAACACTTTGTAAAGAGGCGGCAATGCGATATATACTTTTCCTGCTTCAATTAGCGGTTTCATGTAACGGTAGAAGAACGTCAACAACAACACTTGAATATGTGCTCCGTCCGTATCCGCATCCGTCATGATGATTACTTTATCGTAAGCGATGTCTGCGACTTGGAAGTCAGAGCCTACCCCGCCCCCGATTGCATGAATAATCATATTGATTTCTTCATTCTTCATGATATCCTCGAGTTTTGCTTTTTCAGTATTGAGTACTTTCCCTCGTAGTGGAAGAATTGCCTGGAACACACGGTCTCGCCCTTGTTTTGCAGAGCCGCCGGCAGAGTCACCTTCGACAAGGTATAGTTCGTTTTTCGCAGCGTTTCTAGATTGTGCAGGCGTTAGTTTACCAGATAGTAGTGTGTCGGATCTTTTTCTTTTTTTACCTGAACGTGCATCTTCACGTGCTTTTCGAGCCGCCTCACGTGCCTGATGTGCCCGAATTGCTTTTCTAACGAGTGAGGCACTTAAATCCGCATTCTCTTCAAGGAAATACAAAAGCTTTTGGGATACGATTGAATCGGTTACGCCCCTAGCTTCGCTTGTCCCAAGTTTGCCTTTGGTTTGTCCCTCAAATTGCAGAATCTCTTCAGGAATACGGACCGATACGATTGCCGAAATCCCTTCACGGATGTCCGCACCTTCAAGGTTTTTATCTTTCTCTTTCAATAAACCGGCTTTTCTTGCATATTCATTAAACACACGCGTCATACCGGTTTTAGCGCCAGTTTCATGTGTTCCGCCGTCTTTTGTCCTGACGTTATTCACGAATGATAAAATCGTTTCTGAGTAACCGTCACTGAATTGAAAAGCAAACTCAACTTCTATTCCTTCTGATTCGCCCTCCAAGTAAGCTACTTCATGTAAGACGTCCTTCTCTTCATTCAGATAAGAGATAAAGGCTTCAATGCCCGTTTCGTATTGAAAGATTTCATGCTTGTCCGTTCCTTCTTCTTTTAGCTCGATTTTTAAGCCTTTTAACAGGAAAGCAGACTCCCTTAACCGTTCACTAATCGTTTCATAATGATATTTTAACGTCGAGAAGATCGTCGCATCCGGTTTAAAATGAATGAGCGTCCCTTTTTCACGTGTTGTTCCAATTTGTTCAAGTGTCGTAGCTGGCTTACCACCATTTTCGAAGCGTTGGCAGAATTTTTTGCCGTCACGAAAAATCGTTACTTCCAGTTTTTCTGATAGTGCGTTTACAACAGATGCGCCAACTCCGTGAAGTCCGCCACTTGTTTTGTATCCGCCTTGTCCGAACTTGCCGCCCGCATGAAGAACAGTCAGGATAACTTCCGCTGTTGGTTTACCAGACTGGTGAATTCCCGTAGGCATACCCCGCCCGTAGTCCCGCACACTGACGCTACCGTCTGTATGAAGTGTAACGTCCACTTCATTACCAAAACCCGCTAGCGCCTCATCTACCGCATTATCAACAATCTCATAGACGAGGTGGTGAAGTCCGCGGGAATCCGTTGACCCAATGTACATACCAGGTCTTTTTCGTACCGCATCGAGGCCTTCAAGTATTTGTATCGAATCATCATTATACGTATAATTATCTACGTTTTTCGTCAAAGTGCAACCTCCATCAAACAAATGTTCTCTATTATATGATCGTACCGCTTCCTTTAAAGCTTGTCAAATCAACGTTTTCGGAAGCTTGCTCAATTAATTGTATAGAAGATGGCCTTTTATTGCAACGAAGACAGGAAATTGTTGGTGTCGGAAATCAGCTGTTAGTGGTTCAAAAATTAGAAATCAAGTGCTAACTGTTTAACTTGATTCACCCATTCTCTACTTGAAGCCCATTGTCGCAACTTCGCGGTTCTGCTAAACTAGGTCTATACATAGACAAATTAAAAAAGGGGTACGTCAATGGAACTTATCATACTTTTACTGATTGCTTATTTAATTGGCTCAATCCCATCTGCACTCTGGGTTGGGAAACTTTTTTACAAGACGGACATCCGACAACATGGTAGTGGCAATCTAGGCGGCACGAATACCTTCCGTGTACTTGGAAAAACAGCGGGACTTACTGTCACCATTCTTGATATTTTAAAAGGAACGGCAGCTGCCCTGTTACCACTCTTACCTATTTTCGACAGTGTTACTGTTCATCCGCTTATCCCTGGAATACTTGCCGTAGTTGGGCATATGTATCCCGTCTTCGCTCATTTCAAAGGTGGCAAAGCTGTTGCGACATCGGGAGGTGTGTTGCTTGCTTATGAATGGCCAGTTTTCATCATTGTGCTTCTTACATTTTTCATCGCTTTAAAAGTGACAAAAATGGTGAGCTTATCGTCAATGATTGTATCTGTAGTTGGATTTTTATATAGTATCTATTTTTACTTCCGAACAGGCGATATTTATCTGATGGTGATGATTGGTCTATTTGGTGCCTTTATCTTCTATCGTCACCGGGCAAATATAGGTCGTATCAAAGCAGGAACCGAGCCAAAAGTGAAGTGGTTATAATACAATGGAAGTAGCAACGGAAAGGCTGGTGTTTCCAATAGAGATTATTTTGTCGAAAGAAGCGCTTTTGTGGTTTAAAGAGGAGATGGAAGCTGTACCTGGTGACGCTATCCGCTTTTTTGCAAGATATGGCGGGTCTAGTTCGATACAGGCTGGCTTTTCACTTGGTGTAACGAAAGAGCAACCGGATGAAGTAGCCATTGAAACGGAGCATGACAGCGTTCGTTATTATGTTGAGAGCCGAGATAAATGGTATTTCCTTGATCATAATTTACATGTTAATGTAGATCCAAAACTAGCTGAACTTAGTTATTCATACGAAAAAGCGTGAAGGTGAATTTGCCTCACGCTTTTTTTTTTTTGAACATTCGCATCGCATCAGGATTTCCTTGTAATCAAATTGTAATGTTCCTTATGTAACCCATTGGTCGCAAGGGGTGGGGATATACAAGTGCACGCTGTGGAAATATTTCCCTAGAAGTCCCGCTACTTTTATATGTTAGTATCAATTGCAAGCTCTAAAAATAATAGATTTCAGGAGGTAACTTATGAAAAAACGTTTGGTTATAGCTACATTACTAGTCATTGTAAGTTTAAGTTTCTTTGGGGTACCTTCCCCAGATCAAGGTAGGGTCTTAGCAGCAACTACAATTACTCAGAATAATCAATTGGCCGTGGAAGCAAAGGCTGATCAATTAATTCAAACTGGTAGGAGTTTAATCGGGAAGGCTACTTACAGTAATTCAGAGTACAAACCTACTTCCCCTTACAAATTTTCATGTGCGACTTTCCTTATGTATATTTTCGGAGAGAACGGAGTAGATCTTGCTACGTATAATGAAGATTATATGATGCAACAAGGAACTTACGTAGCAAGGAATCAATTACAAAAAGGTGATCTACTTTTCTTTAATAGTAAAAATACAAGCAACGTCCCAGATCATGTCGCTATGTATATTGGCGACAATAAAGTAATTCATATGGCCGACTCAAAACAAAATATTGTGATTTCGGATTTAGACAGCAAGCCATATTATAAAGACAATTACGTATCAGCTAGACGGGTCCTACCAAGTTTACTCCCTTCAAATCCAGCAACAAAAGGGGATAACATTGTTGAACTGTCTTACAATTTAATGAATAAAGTTACAATGGGCAATGTTAATGATGAAAAAGCGATGAAGTTTACAGGTACCGGCTTTGTAAACTATGTTTATAAAAAAAATGGCGTTTCTATAGGTTCAACTACTATTAAAGAACAAATGAATCAAGGGGCAACAGTCTCACGAGCAAACTTAAAGAAAGGCGACTTGATATTCTTTAGCAATGCAATTGGATCAAGTACACCGGGTTTTGTTGGGATTTACGCAGGTGATCACAGAATTGTTATTCCTAATTCAAATGGAATTCTAACTAGGGTTCTCTTCGTTGACTATTACGATCAGCGTTTTTTAACAGCAAAACGTGTTTTCACAGAAAAGAGTGCACCGGTTGTCGTGCCTCCTACTGTAAGTGCTACTTCAGCTGATAAACTCGTAGTTTTTGCGACAAGTCTGACGAGTAAAGTCAAATTTGGATACGTTTATGATGAGAAGTCGTTAACATTTACAAGTGCTGGCTTTACGTATTATGTATATAAAAATCAAGGCATTGATTTGAAAAGTAAATTGGCAAGCCAACAGGCGAAAATTGGCATTGCCGTTCAGAAAGCCAACCTGCAAAAGGGTGATCTTATTCTCTTTTCAACGGATAATAAAGGGACCAACATTAAACAAACTGGTATTTACATAGGAGGAAATCAATTTGTTTCTCTTTCTACTTCGGGTTCTATTTTGAAAGAAAGTCTGAACTCCGATTGGGCTAAGAAAAACTATGTTTCAGCACGTCGTGGACTTTAATTGTTTTATAAGATAACAGCGAAGCATTCATCACAATTGTGGTCGAATGCTTCTTTTTATATTTTCACTTCTTCGCTTTTAAACTGTTCGCAAACTCAATCATGGATCGACTTGACATTGGTCCTTTTATAAGAATAATCGCATCACTGTCAAGTACGGGGGCTAAAATATCTTTAAGCCCTTTGACCTCATTGAATATATGGATATTTGCCTTACTTCCGTCTCGAAGGGCTTGTCTTGCTATTTCTTCTGCCTTACTTCCAATCGTAATTAAGGTGTGAATATTTCTTTTAGCAACCATACTGCCAATTTCACAATGATACTTTTTTTCGAAGTTTCCCAATCTATTTATATCACCCAAAACAAGAATGACATTTTTGCCCTTTCCAATTGAATCAAGGACCTTTAATGCAGCTTCTACAGAAGTCGGGTTATTTGTCCAAGTATCATCTATAATTGTACTCCCACCTACCCCATGTGAAAACTCCAAATGTCTAGTCATGTTTTCATAAGTTGCTAGACGAGAAATTGCTTCCTTTAAATCCATCCCCATCTCGTTTACAGCCGCTAGCGCAGCAAGTGCGTTATACACCTGGTGTTCGCCGTATCCGGGTATAAAAGCTTCATACGTTATTTTATTATAGTGGAGTAGAAAATCCATTCCAAGATTAGCAAATTTGATATTGGATGCTCTAAAGTCTGACCGCATATCAACTCCAAAATAGATGATCTTTCCTTTGAATGAAAGTATAGGAACCTTTTTTGTGTTTTCGTCATCTGCATTTAAGATTAACGTGCCATCTTTCTTTATTCCATCCACTATTTCCGCTTTAGCACTAATATATCCTTGGAGGTTTTTACATCCATCTAAATGATGAACACCGATATTTGTAATGATTCCAATCGTAGGCTGATAAATCATGCACTGATGTTTAATATTACCCGTATTCCCCAGTCCATGTTCAAAAACCGCAATATCTGTTTTTTCATCAATTCCCACCAAATAAGGTAATGACCTTCTCGGTTCATTTTTACTGCTAATTGAAGCTTGGACATTATGATCCTTACTTAAAATATGTTTTATCATATCTTTCGTTGTTGTTTTACCGCAAGTTCCCGTTATCGTAACGACAGGGATTGTAAAAAGACCGCGATAATACTTGATAAATTTCCAGTATGATTGGACAAGACTAGCCACTTTTATTACAGTCGTATTTGGCAGAGCCATTTTCAGTTCTGATGTTGGCTTATCTGAAATCACTAGAGAAGGGCCTTTATGATTAATTTCATTCCAGTTTACAGAATCGCTTCTGCTAACAAACATAAGAGTATGCTTCTCGATAAGATCGTGACGTTTATAATAAATGGCATCACTTACCTTCCAATCTTCCGAACCACTAATTAATTGACCCTGAAGTAATTTTCGAATGTCTCCTACTAGTAAAGATTTCAATATTATTCCTCCTTTCTCCAAACTAAAGTATGAAATGCAAATTTCTAATGTACGGGTATTAAATCGTAATTAGTAATTTGCAATTCTCCAATCTTAATGGCCGTTTACATCGTGTTTGGGATAAAATAAACAGCCATTGATTGTAGTTACGCTTTATTATGACCTATGAATCGGTCGTCATATTTCTTTTGCTTTTCAATATATTCATGTAAATACTTTTGTCTTCCAGCATATAGAACATAGAGAGGTCAGGGGTGTGATTTCCTTCAATAATCCATATATCGCCCAGGTCAGTAATGCCAATGTCAAAGCCGATTATCTTTATCCCTGATCTGTTTTCTTCCATCTGTTTGGCAGCAGAGGTGCAAATCTCATCAATTTCATCTTCAAGTAAATTGATATTAATATGTGACATGTTTGAGTTTTGAATAGCGGTCTCTAATGATAATAGATCCTGTGCTGCATTTGTAATGAAGAAACCCTCACCTGCAACCTTAACGATCTTTCCAGTAGATCTCCAAGTCGAATCAATCTTTTGCACAATGACCCTACAATCGATTGGACAGTCATTTATCGTTGCTAACGGTAATCTTTCTTGAATAACATAATCTTTTTTATAAAGATAATTTTCTTTGATAAAATGATAGGTTTCTTCAAGGTTCGCTAGCCTAAACTTCCTTATTCCTGAGTGAATTTCATATGAATGATCATAATTAGAGGTAATTTGTACAATTCCTAAACCTTCTTGTCCGTAACATGGTTTAATGATTACTTCATTATATCTACTAAGAAAACTTTTAAAAGAAACTTTAGTGCATAAATCAGTATGTGGAACATAGGACTCAAGTGGACGATTTGTGATAAATACAAGGTGTTGGCTCCATTTACTGCTGGATAAGTGCAACATTGTATCGTGGATCCAGATCCCCTCTTTCATGTCATATACGATTTCAATCACAATCGTATTACATGTTGGAAAAGATTCCCCAAGCTTTTTCGCGACTAACAAAGATAAGTTCACTATCTTTTGTCGGAAATACCTATATATACCTCTTCCTCTTATTGAATTATTTTTTTCTGTAGTAACTATCAAATGCCAATCAAGTAAAGTTGACTTTCGGTGAACAGTAACAAAAAAATGACAATTGTTCTGAGAATACCTTCGATTCATTTTTATCGGCTTAATTACATAATATTTCTGATTTATTTCTTTATGCACTAAATGCTGATATACCGCTTCTTTATCAGGACATGTAATTGAATCCATCATTGAAACGATCCTAAACATGTTATTTTCAGTGTAAATATAAGTCTCACCAGGACCAAAAACTGGCTTAATGACAATCGTCTTGTATTTTTTTAGACAATCATATAATGATGCCTCCGAAAATAGTTCTGTTTCTACTAGATAATTAGATAGGTTTTCCTCAGAATTTAGAAGTAAATACTGACTTAATCGACCGCTACTGGCCTTCACAGTTCGCACCTCCCTTACCTATTCAACCCCCTAATGCCATGACAATTCTTGACAGCCTAATGCAACGATAGAACCTTGTGGTACACATACAGCACCATTTTGGTCAAAGAAACCTTTTATTACAAAACTTTGTACAATATCATTCGCTGCTGGAGCAACTTGATCTCTAAACACAGCTTTAAATGAATACTGTCTTCCGTTCACTAGACCAGTACCTTCAACAGTAACCACACAGTTTTGCCCATCTTTCTTACAGACAATAGAAGTAATTGCATTTGCAGTAAATAAGAAGTTGTTTGAACACGGCCTTTTCGTGTCTACGAACTCCAAGGAAAGAGTCGATTTGTTGAGAGTTGTGACACAAACATTAGCCAAATAAGTAATGTTACCTCTTCTCATTTTACATTTGCTAATAAATTCAACATTATTGTTTTTCGAACATGCATTAACAGAGACGCCACAAGGGCAAAGGATACCCATTCATTTTCCCCCTTTCTATTAGAATACTATATTATATTAATGAAAATTGGGAAATGGCTCGGTGTTTGTCCATGTATAATCCATTTATGTGAAATAATTATTAACTTATACTTTAATTCGGTGAATTAGATCCATTTTCGAATTAAAAATATTGTAGATTTCAGTAGATACAAAAAACTCCCTTTAAAACACTCTTGTTTTAACGGGAGGCTACTTCTTCTTCCGTAATTTAACTGCCAATTCGATAATTGGTCGGCTGTACATATCTCCTTTAATAAGGATAATTGTATTTTCGTCGACGATCTTTTTTAAAAGATCATAAACGAGGATACTATTATTAAAGGTATGTACCTGTGCATTATGGCCACTTCTAACTACGTGGTCAGCCATTATGCGTGAATGCTCACCAATAGTAATGAGAACATCCACTCCTATCTGACTTATGAGTTCACCTGCCTGTTCGTGAATAATGAAACCCCAAGATCCCAAATCAGTTATGGTACCTAAAATAGCCACTCTTTTTTTACCTTGTCCAATCTCATTTAATACTTTTAGGGCTGCTTCCAATGAAGTTGTTGTCATACTCCATGTGTCATCGAGAACGGTAGAACCATTCATTCCTTCATACATCTGAAGATGTTTATCTAAATTTCGGAACGTTTTTAATCGATTGGCGACTTCTGAAATATTAATTCCCAATTCATGAACAGCTGCAACAGCGGCAAGCGCATTATAAACTTGATGCTCACCAACTCCCTGTACAGTCATTGGGTAACATTTCTGCATATGTTGGACATTAAATTGCATTCCGTCTTTACAGAACTTAATATCGGTGGCTTTAAAGTCGCTCGAAGAATTGATTCCAACTTTTATGATCCGGCCATTATAACTTTCTAAGTCGAGTTTTCTACTATTATGATCATCTGCATTAATAATCAACACACCTTTCTGTCCCAGTGCTGCACACATTTCACCTTTCGCATGAATGTACCCTTCCAACGTTCTACAATAATTTAAATGATGTGCTCCTATGTTCGTAATAATCCCAATTGTAGGTTTGAAATATTTCCCTGCATTTAGTACATCCCCAGGTGCACCAACGGCTGACTCAAAAACTGCCGCTTCAGTGTCTTCATCAATGTTAAGAAGGTAATGCAAATGAGCGGTTCGTGAATTATTACTACTGTTTGTAAATGCAATTCTTTTATCTGCCGAAAGAATGTGCCTGATCATGTCTTTTGTAGTTGTTTTTCCGGAAGTCCCTGTGATGGCTACAACAGGAATTTGAAACAGGCCACGGTAGTAAGTAACAAACTTCCAATATGCTTCTTCCGTATCAGTTACTTTTATTACAGTTAAATTTTCTAATTGTTCATTTTGGCTATAATTTTGATGTGTTACCAGTACCAATGGGAAAAACTTTTTTAGACCTCCCCAATCAACAATTTTCTGCTTTGAAAAAAGAATTGTATTTTTCTCCTTCACTTGTTTTAGTCTATAAGCACCATAATGAACAATCAGATTGTCAGATCCTTGAATCAATTCGCCGACAAGTGTTGTTCTTATCTGCCTAACTGAGAGTGGTTTCATTGTGTTATTTCACTCCTTTCCCTTTTGACATCATATGTGACTAAACTAAATTTTGCTTGTACATTTAACCTTCCTTTATCCATTTATAGTAATAAGTAAACTGCTGGAACCGAAAAAATACAAAAATATGAATTGTCAATAAATCTAACAGTTGAAAAATACCATTATTTACATTCTTCCATGATACATATCCATACAGAAGGCGGATTATTTCATATACATATAGGAGTTGTCATAAATGAAGTTTATTTTAGGGGGTGGACAATTTGAAAACGATTATCTTTATAGGTACAAATAAATCCGGATCAAGTAGAGATGCAATAAAAGCCGCAGAACAAATGGGGTACTTTACGGTTGTTTTCACAAATAATGAAAAGCAATTGCAGCAGAGGGAAGAGTACACAGAAATTCATGAAATGGTATTTATAGATACGAATAATATTTCCGATATGAAAAAAGAAGTAAATCAACTAAAATTAAAAGGGAAGGAAATCAAGACCATTGTTAGTTTTATCGATTCAAATGTTCATATAGCAGCAACACTTTGTGATGAATTTTGTAATAATTACACTTCATCTAAAGCCATTGAAATAATGGAGAATAAAGAGAAAACAAGGGTTTTTCTTAAGAATCAGCCTTATACCCCTAAATTCTATGTTATCAAACCAAATGAAACGCTACCTTTCGAAACAATAAACGCGAAGCTGGATTTTCCGGTAATAGTTAAGTCCCCAAAATCATCGGGGTCGAAAGATGTGCTGCAAGCAGGAGATAAAACGGAGTTAGAGAAACATACATTAAGATTACAGGAAAAGGACCCAGATGAAGCCATTATTATTGAAGAATATATTGAAGGTGACCAATATTTAGTCGAGGCTCTCGTATATAACAATAAAGTTCAGATTGCTGGAGTTGTTAAACAAGAGATCACTCAGGGGAAAAGATTTATTATTACGGGCTATGCGGTGCTTGCGGATGTTCCATCTGATATAAAAGCAGGGGTTGAAGATGTCCTACATTCTGTCATCTCACAACTTGGAATCAAGAACGGTGCTCTTCACCTTGAATTACGACTTTCATCCAATGGTTGGAAACTAATTGAAATTAACCCGAGAATATCTGGTGGTGCCATGAATAAAATGATTCAAGCTGCATTTGGTTTTAATTTAGTAAAAGAAACGCTTAAATTATACTTAGGGGAAAGCCCTTGTATAGAACCAAATTGTATGAATTACGCATTTACCCAGTATCTCATCGTTTCGAAAAAGGGGACGTTAGAAAAAATCACCGGGAAGAGAAGGGCTAGGAAATCCCCTGGGGTGATTGAAGTTTACGTGAAGCCTAGGAAAGGAACCAATTTAATTCCTCCACTGTCGATGGGTCATAGATATGCCTATGTAATTGCGACAGGGGCCAGTATGGACGAAGCGAAAATGTTTGCACAAAATGCTGCAAACGAAATTAGGTTTCATCTAACAAAGGAAACCTAATTACTATGAAGATCAGAAAAGATTTTGTCGTAGCCATTACCATGGACCCCGGAATTGTACCGGGGCTCATTATATTTCTTAAAGGACTTATCTTAATCTCTTAAATAAAACAACGGATAATTACCACTGTTGGTCAGTGGCAATTATCCGTTGTTTTGATTAGTTAACTAAAAGTTTGATCTATAAATTTCACTGTTTCAAACATATTTGTTTTACTAGCCCCTTTGACCAAAATCGTGTCATCTTCTTCAATAATCCTTGATAACAATTCATGTAATTTATCTTTATTGGTGAAATGATAAACGTTTTCAGCGGACAATCCTTTAACTTTTGCTTGTGTTCCAATTTCATCTGTCCGAAAACCATATGTGATTAAAATATCGATTTCTTGCTCATAAATATAATCTCCAACTTTTCGATATTCCTGTTCTCGTAAATCACCTAACTCTCTCATTTGGCCAATAATCGCTATTTTACGGTGTTTTCCTATATTGGAAAGGACATCGATTGCCGCCCTCACTCCTTCTGGATGGGAGTGTACAGTATCATCAAGAAGTGTTATATTGTCACGGCAATTATAAACCGTCAATCTTCTTGGTGGTTTTCTAAAGAGCAGCCCCAATTTAATTTCTAATGGTGTAATGCCTAATTGATCTGCGACAGCAATTGCGTTTAGTGCATTATAAACATGATGTTCCCCTAAAATAGGTATGAAGAACAAAATTTCTTGACCTTGAAGCATCATCTTAAAGTTCATTCCGTTGTCTACATAGTTAACATCGTAGGCTCTGTAGTCAGCGGCCGATTTCACTCCAATTGTGACAATCTTTCCTTTGAAATTTTCAGTCTCTAAATACATTGAATTTGGATCATCCTTGTTTATTACTAGGATTCCTTCCTGATCCATACCATGAATTAATTCAGATTTTGCATGAGCTATATTTCTTATATCTCCATCAAAATTCCCCACATGTGCCATTCCTATATTTGTCACAATGCTAATATTCGGCTTGATAATACTGCAATGTTCCGTAATGACACCTGGGTAAGCCATACCATACTCTAATACAACTGCTTGATGGGAGGGTTGTATTTCTGCAGCATGTTTTTTCGTATGCTCAGTAGTATTCCAGTAATCCTTCGACTCGAAAACATTCCATTTTTTAGCCAAGATAGATGCAAGGAATGCTTTAGTCGTCGTTTTACCAGCACTACCAGTTATGCCGATAATAGGAGTTCCCTCTCGTTTTTCAATGTGTTTTTTCTTTACTGTTTTTATTTTTTCAGATATTACTTTTTGGTTGTTAGCCAGGTAGATGGCATATTGAATTGAATTAATTACTACATCCAACTCCAAATAAAACGCAGGAGGGCAACCTGGTTTCCAATTCACCTCATATATCCAGATTTTATTATTCTCGTCCAATCCGATATCTACTCCAATTTCATCAATGACCTCCTCGAATTGACACATTTGAAGCTCATCCAAATGGTTAGCTAACGATAAGGAAAAATACTCTAAAGTTCGTCTAATATTGAATGCTTCATCCTTAAATTCTTGTTGTAAAAATGGATTTAAATAATTAGTGAATCCACCATTGTTAATGTTTGCGATTATTGATCCAGTTGGAGCAATTCGTGGATAGATTGTGGTGATCACCCATTTACCTTCACCATTTTTTTGAACATGAAGTCTGAAGTCAAACACTTGCCCAGATTTAGTCACTGATTGTATATAAGGTTGAATAATAAATGTTCCTGTTGAGAGCTTCGACTTTATCAAATCGTTCAGTTGTAGCCTTGAATAATCAGTACTAGCTGAGTCCTTTCTAACTTGAAAACCGGTTACGTTTTTTGAAATGAAAAAGATACCTTTACCCTTTCTACCATCAATTGGTTTAAATACTACTTTTTCAAATGCAGCTATAAATTTAAAGAAATGTTCAGTGTCTTTTACAATCTCTGTCGGAATTAGATAGTTTGAGAATTCTTTTGCTTCCTTTAGCCTCTCATTAACATTCCATTTATTCCCGATAGAATGAGTGGTGAACGGGATCTCGTTTTTCAGCTTTTGAATAATTTCTTTAGATTTCGCCAGTTTTTCTGGACTCCCTGCGTTATAAATAACGTCTGGAAAGCTCATAACTCGCTCTATCCATTGGCCATTTTCATAAACTTGTCCTCTTATTGACCGGTTCACAAAATTCACTTCTCCGGGGGAGAAATAGAAAAATCTAGCGCCTTCCGCTTTAGCCACCACTGCATAGGCATAAGCCTTTATTACAGTTTTGGGGTCTTTTCGATGATGTAACATACCTATCAATGTCAATGAATAACCTCCTTTTTTATTTTCTATGGTCTACTATAGTACATTCAAGAAACAATGCATTTGATACTGACAAGAGTATATTATTAAAAATACCCTAGGAAACCTAGGGCGAAGGGATGATGAAATCAAATACACCTCAGCATATTTGTGTCCTGATTTTGAATTAAGCTTGCTCTCTTAACTTCTTTCAAAATTTGTGGCATCCTCCTGAGGTTATGTTGGATATAGTTAACATTTTGGCTCGATAATAGGAAGTGGACGGTTTACAAACTCTGGAGGTAGGGGGTCAATTACACAAAAACAACTTAAATTAACGATAATACAGGTATTCGTCTTTCGGAGGGCATAAAAGTCATTAAAGGGGTCGGCCGGATTTCCTTCCATATCAATCGCTTCAAGTAGTGATAATTCCGCACAGCATGTTTCCTCATATAGTTTCTTTAATCTAAAAAATGGAGTTGCTATACATTTATAAAAAGCCATAAATGGTTTACTATTATTTGTAGAATAAAGCCTAAAAGGAATGGTATCCATCTTTTTTTTCAAACAGATAAATTGAAATTCCATGTCAACACCCGATATTATCTTTTGTTCCTTCAGTAATGTTTTCATCGAATGACAAATACAATTCTGTTTATCCACCTCGACTTGTTCCCCTCCCTCTTTGAAGGTCAAAATTCATATATACTATAATTTTATTGTATGGTGAGAGATATACATTGGACTGGGTTTTAGCTACTATTCCTACAACGGCTCCAAATAGAACTTTATATTACTTGCCGCTTCCACTGCGTTTGCCTTTGCTTCTTTTGGGGTATTTCCGGACGCGATTACATATGCGTAACGGTGACCCATTGATAGTGGGGGCATCATGATCACTCCTAAACGAGGCTTTATAAAAACTTCTTTTACTTCGGGTTGAGCAGCAGCCTTATTTTCACCTATAACTTTTAACAGGTACCCACAAGATCTGATTGTTATGTAATGCGTGTAAATAGGTTTCTCGTATTTCCTTATCAGATTAGGTTCAAAACCAAGATATAGTTTAATCGTTTGTTCCACCAGATTAATGCCAAATGCTTCTTCGATCATTCGATTCATTGCCCCACCGGAAACTCTTGGATTGATCTCAATTAACTTCCAATTCCCACATATATATCTAAATTCAAGGTGACAAGCAGCAAACGTGACCCTTAGATCTTTTAAAATCGATTCAACTGCAAGAACTAGTTCCTTATACAATTCACTTTCAAAATCTAGCTCTATTGCATAACCGGTTACTATAAATTTTATGCCTTTTGTAATTTCTTGTTTAATAATGGCAACAATATTAATATTTCCATTATGCACTAGCACTTCAACTAAATATTGTGGCCCGTCTAAATATTCATCTAGCACAATTTTTTGACTTGGATAGAGCTTGATAATTTTCTTTATCACTTGTTCCATTTCAAATTTATTCTCGACGTAATAGACATCCTTTGAGGCTTTTGAAATGGCAGATTTCACGACCATTGGAAACGTATAGTCTTTCTGAATCGTATGCTCAATATCATTTGCAGGCTCATATATGTCAAATTTAGGAGAGGATGCATTTTCTTTCAATGCATTTCTTGTAGCCGTTTTATCTTCCATTATCTTTAAAGCTTCAATGGATAGTGAAGTGCCACAAAATTCATTTGAAAGTTGTGCAGCGATTGATACAAATGGATCCACAAAACTGACAATCGCCTTGACGATGTTCCCTTGCTGTTGAAGCTGGCTAATCTCGCTTCGAATTAGATCTTCTGACAATTTTTCTAAATGGATCATCTGAGAAACATCTTCAAATTCATTTCTTTGCTTTGCAATGTTCATCCTTTCAGTTAACAATATTGTGGTATAACCTAGCCCAGAAGCAGCTTTTATTGCCTCTCTACCTGATCCAGATATAGTTGTTTCAATAAATAGGATAGACTCCATTTTCCACTTCACCTTCCGAAAGTAAATACATTGGTCTCCCTTCATTATTATGCGGTGTTGGTCTGTTGGGTTCAGGCTGAGACAATTGGATTAATCAAAAAAGCATAAGGATCTCCCTTACGCTTTTTTGATTAGACCAAATCGTTCCAACTGGTCGGTTAGACCTTCACTTTTTAATATATCTAGTTCATGCTCACCAAACAAATCAAAATGAGGATAATCGTCCCTCATATCGATCCACTCCCGCTTCAATCCATATTGCTTGCCCCATTCGACAAGTTTGTCGATATCCGCGCAACCTGCTTTGGTTACTGTATTGCATCCTGGAAAGCGTTCATCGAGCCAGTAATGCGTTAAAAATGCCATTTGCCCTTCACTGACTTCTTTTTTCCAAGCTTGCAGTTCGACGCGTTTAATACCAAATGCCATTAATCTTTACACCGCTTAACTTCTGTATATTTAGCATCCCAATCAGGCGCAATTTTCTTTAGCGAAACGGGACGGAATGACCCTTTTTTTACGACGACATGTTCCGATTTTGCAGTTGCTGAGATTGTGCCGTCTTCATGAACGATTTCATAACCATATGTCGTGCGCAGCCTTCCGTGTGACTCTACCCACGTCCGTACAGTCGCCTTCTGGCCGTATTTCATCGATGCCTTGTATTGGATAGATAAATCGATTACTGGCGACAAGAAGCCATCTGCCTCCAATTGCGCGTATGTATAGCCGAGGTCCTCAATCAGCTTCGTGCGTCCGATTTCCATCCACACTAAATAATTGGCGTGATAGACGACACCCATCTGATCTGTCTCTGCGTATCTGATTTCAATTTCTTTTTCACTTATAAACACTGCCATCACCTCACCACCTATTATACAAAAGCTATGCTGAAAAAGCAGTACAAAGGTTACAACCGTTTTTAGGAAAGCAAAAAGGTGCCCGATTAAATCGGACACCTTCCTACTTATTAAAATTAGTTCGTTTTCATTTTATCACGAAGAACCATTTGCAGGATTCCGCCGTGACGGTAGTAGTCCACTTCAACTTCTGAGTCAAAGCGTGCTAGTACGTCGAATTCTTTGACAGAACCGTCTTTTGCTGTTGCTGTTACTTTCAGAATATCGCGTGGTTTAACGCCTTCCGCGATATTAACGTTGATTGCCTCTTCACCAGTAAGGCCAAGTGTTTCAGCACTATCGCCTTTCATGAATTGAAGTGGCAGTACGCCCATCATAACAAGGTTTGAACGGTGAATACGCTCGTAGCTTTCAGCGATAACAGTTCTGATACCTAGAAGTGAAGTACCTTTCGCCGCCCAGTCACGTGAAGAACCCATTCCGTAGTCTTTACCAGTGATGATTGCAAGACCCGTGCCTTCTTCTTGATACTTCATTGCAGCATCATAGATTGGCATGATTTCTTTTGTTGGCCAGTAAGTTGTGAATCCACCTTCTGTACCTTTCGCAATCTGGTTACGAATACGGATGTTAGCGAATGTACCACGCATCATTACTTCATGGTTACCACGGCGTGAACCGTATGAGTTAAAGAAACGAGGGCTTACGCCATTGTCGATCAAGTATTTACCAGCTGGCGTATCTTTACCAATTGCGCCTGCAGGTGAAATATGGTCCGTTGTGATTGAATCGCCAAATTTACCAATGACACGAAGCCCAGAAAGTGCTTGGATGTCTGCCGGTTCTTTTGCAAGACCTTCGAAGAACGGCGGATTTTGGATATATGTTGAGTTTTCATCGAAATCATACAATGAATCATCTGTAGTTTCGATTGCATTCCATGCTTCGTTCTCCGTGAATACACGTGCATATTCTTTACGGAATAACTCAGGAGTAACTGTTGATTTTACAACTGCTTGAATTTCTTCCGTAGTTGGCCAAATATCTCTGAAGAAGACATCAACGCCGTCTTTGCCTTTACCAATTGGATCTTTTTCGAAGTCGATATCGACTGTTCCAGCAAGTGCATATGCAACAACAAGTGGCGGTGAAGCCAAGTAGTTTGCTTTCACAAGTGGGTGAATACGTCCTTCAAAGTTACGGTTACCAGAAAGAACAGAAGACATTAGCATATCGTTGCCCATGATCGCTTTTTCAATTTCAGGAAGAAGCGGTCCAGAGTTACCGATACATGTTGTACAACCGTATCCAACTGTGTTGAATCCAATTTGATCTAAGAACACATTAAGACCTGAATCTTCCAGGTAGCCTGTAACGACTTTTGAACCTGGTGCGAGTGATGTTTTCACGTATGCAGGTGGTGTAAGTCCTTTTTCAATCGCTTTTTTCGCAACAAGTCCAGCACCTAACATAACGTATGGGTTAGATGTATTTGTACATGAAGTGATGGCAGCGATTGCAAGGTCACCCGTTTTGATGTCGACAGAACGTCCATCTTCAAATTCGATTGTAGCTGTTTTTGCAAGCTCTTTTGGAGAGAAACCGAAACCTTGGTTCCCTTCAGGTGCAACAACTGCTTCTTTGAATGAACTTTGCATTTCTGTAAGAGGAATCAAATCTTGTGGACGTTTCGGTCCAGCAAGGTTTGCTACAATACCAGTAAGGTCGATTTCGACAACATCAGTGTAAGTCGGTTCTTCGTTCTCTACAGTGAAGAACATATCGTTCTCAACTAGATATTGTTTCACAACAGCGATGTCGCTATCTTCACGGCCTGTTAGACGCATATAGTCAAGTGCTTCTTCATCTACTGGGAAGAATCCGCACGTCGCGCCGTATTCAGGTGCCATGTTCGCAATTGTAGCACGGTCTGCAAGTGGTAAATGTGCAACGCCAGGTCCGAAGAACTCAACGAATTTACCTACAACGCCATGTGCACGAAGTGTTTGTGTTACTTTAAGCGCAAGGTCAGTAGCTGTCGTTCCGTTTGGAAGTTGGCCAACAAGTTTTACACCGATAACTTCTGGAATTGGGAAGTATGAAGGTTGTCCAAGCATACCTGCTTCAGCTTCGATACCGCCGACGCCCCATCCAAGAACACCGATACCGTTGATCATTGTCGTGTGAGAGTCTGTTCCAACAAGTGTATCCGGGTATGTTTCGAATGTGCCGTCTTCGTTTGGAACTGCATGGACAACGTTTGCCAAGTACTCAAGGTTAACTTGGTGGACGATTCCTGTTGCAGGTGGTACCGCACGGTAATTGTCATATGCTTTTTGTGCCCAGCTTAGGAATTGGTAACGTTCCGCGTTACGCTCGAATTCGAGTTCCATGTTTAGGTTAAGTGCTTCTGCCGTTCCGTAACGGTCAACTTGTACTGAGTGGTCAATAACAAGGTCAACTGGAATTTCAGGATTGATCTTGTTAGGGTCGCCGCCCATTGCTGCCATTGCTGAACGAAGTGATGCAAGGTCAACAACAACAGGTACACCTGTGAAGTCTTGAAGAATAACGCGTGACGGTTTGAATGGTACTTCTGCATCCGCGTCTGCATCTTTCCCCCATTTTGCCAAGTTTTCGACATGATTGTCTTTGATTACATAGCCGTCATGTTGACGTAGGACGGATTCAAGTAGCACTTTAATCGAGTAAGGTAGATTGGAAACTTTAGCGATACCGGCTTCTTCGAGTGCAGCAAGACGATAATAGTTATATGTCTTACCGTTCAGATCGAATGATGTACGGCTGTTGTGCAAATTGCTTTTTGCCATTATTGAATTCCTCCTTCTATCTGTTGAATACTGCTGAAAAGGCTATAAATAAGCATCTTTTCTCTACTCCATCATATAATACCAACCCACATAAGTAAAATACATTAACTTTATAGTCTATCATAAGTTAATGTTATGACTCTAACCCATCCTTGCATAGAACTCTTATATACGAAAAATAGATTGCAAGTAATTTGTCATGAAAACGCGGTTAGGATCGTACTGCTGTCGAATTTCCATGAAACGTTGGAGATTTGGATAAAGTTTTCGCATTTTTTCATTCGTCAAATCATTTACTTTTCCAAAATGTGGCCGCCCGTTGTATTTCTCCATTAGCTTGTGTACCCATTTAAAGTACGGTTCAGCGTCCATTCCCTTATACATATGGAACGCAAGGAACACCGTTTCCTCACCTTGCGTGGGACTGAGAAAAGCATTTTCACCAGCAGTGACCCTGCATTCGATTGGAAAATGGACGTAAAACGGATGTGCACGCAAAAAGTCATGGACTTCTTCGATACATGTTTCAAATGTATGCAAGGGAATCGCATATTCCGTCTCTGTGAATTTGACGAGTCGCGGTGAAGGGAACACTTCATAATACATACCCCTTTTTGAACCGTTTGGAACACTTTTCGCAGAAATAGTTGTCAACATTCGTGACATGCTGGGTTTGACGCGGCACAGTTCAGAAATGACTTTAAAACCAGCGTTTTCAATTAACCCATTTTTCATGAATTCGACTGTTTTCGATTGCAAAGTTTGTTTGTGGATTGGCGTGATATTCGTCTTTTTTACTTGGACCGTATCTGTACCGGGGAAATAGAACCATTCAATATGTCTATTATCGTAAATTCCGGAGGACCATTCAGCGAGGGCCTCACCTACCGTACTTCGATAACTCATCATCTGCAGGCTGTAAAGTGGGATAGTCTTAATAGTCACGTCGAGAAGGACACCGAGCATGCCAAGCGAAAGGCTAAGTGCTTTCGATAAATCGTCTTGGCTGCGACGATGATGCTGTATATCCCCTTTTCCATCAACCTTTGTCCAAGCGACAACTTGGCTGGATAGCGAACCGAGAGCGATTCCTGTGCCGTGCGTTCCTGTACTCACTGCCCCGGCAATTGTCTGCTCCTGAATATCCCCCATATTTTCGAAACCCATGCCAATGGCAGCAAGTATGGATGCTGCCTCATGTAAATACGTTCCGCCCCAAAGTCTCGCTTCCATCGCTTCAGAATCGTAGGAGATAAGTCCACGTAAATTGTCAACTGACATTGCGTCACTTTCCGGCTTAGCAATGGGACTGAACGAGTGGGCTGCTCCTGTTACGCGTAGGGATACACCACGAATTCTGCAACTATTTACGACGTCTTGTATATCGCTGGCACTTTTCGGAAAGTGATAACAATCCGGTGTCGCTTTGACATTCCCGGACCAGTTCGCCCATTTCATTCTCTTTTTCGGAGCATTCATAGAAAACATCCTTCCTCGCCTCTATATGTTTTATAAGCATCAACATATTCAAATCCGCGTCTTGCGTGCAGTTCAGAAAAACGTTCGCAGAGCTCACCCGCTTTGGCATGCCTAAAATAGACAGTATCTCCGACTTGAAGAGTTCCCTCTTTATCTCGCAATGGCGTTTGGACTTCACCCGCCCCTTCATTTTTCAGATAGGAGAGCTTCTGCGGCCAGATAGGCACTGGATTTTTGTCGGTTCCTATTGCTCCAGATGCAATATAACCACCCCCATGACAAACGATAATACCTTGTTCGGGCATTCTCGTGACACGAAGGGCGAATGTCGCTGCTGGTTCAAGCGCCAAGTTTTGATACCTCGAGAATAATGCCGGAAAGTAAAAGGCAGATCCGATTGTCAGTTCCGTCACTTCCTCTTCCCCCGATGTGAAATCGATGCTGCCGGAGCCGCCGCCATTTACGAATCGAAAACTGGACGATTTTTCCCGAATGAGATTGACTGCGCTTTTACGGAAATTGCCTACATTTTTACGGGACATCCGCTTCAATTGTTTGATAAGCGCTGATTGCCAACGAACTACCGGGATATCCGTGACACCCGCAATCTGTGCTTCATAGCCCATGAGACCAATGATTTTAGTATGTGTGAATAAACTGCCTGCCTCCAATAAATTTTCCACATCTGTAATTGATTTTAAGGAAGAACGGTTTGTACCAAAATACAGTATTTTGAAATCTGTTGAGACGTTTATATCAATACAAATTTCAAGAATGACGTCATTTAACTTAGCTATGGATTCTAACCACTCCCACTGTTCGATATGGTCAACCATAAAGACGACCGTACGACCTTCACGAATATAGGGAATGAGCTGCATAAGCGCTTGTTCTTCAACTTGTGGATAGCCAAGTAATAGGTCATTAAATCCTTTTTTAAGTAGGAAAAGTGTTTCCCTTAGATCGAATGTCATCCAGCCGGCAGGATAATCCAATCTTTGAGCAATGTATTGCAGCAGTTCTACCGATCGCACAGATTTTGTAGCGATTCGGACTCCTTTCATTCCAGAGGACTTGTTGACAAATGCGATATTTCGGTCAAGCGCTTCAAGGTCAATGCAAGCGAACGGACGTGTAAGGTGGGCGTAGGCCACTTCCGCTTCACCCAAGAAATCATCCCCCTTCAGGTAGTTCAGCTAGTATTAATTTAAGTATATTCTGATATTCATTTACACGCAAAATTACTTTTCTATTCATTTTTTTTAGAGTAATCAAATGGTTAACAACAGAAGTGAATGAAATAGTCACTAGATTATGGCATGATGGAATGGTTGACATATAAAGGGGTGGCATAGATGAAGAAAGCATTGTTGGTTATTGATTATACAGAGGATTTTGTAGCTGAAAATGGTGCACTTACATGCGGACAACCAGGAATTGACTTGGAAAATTATATCACCAAGTTAACGGGGGAATTTTTGGATGATAACCATTTCGTTGTAATGCCAGTTGATGTGCATGATGCAGACGATTTGTACCATCCTGAAACAAAACAATTCCCGCCACATAATATACGTGGGACAGCCGGCAGGAATCTATATGGTTCCCTTCAACAATTGTATGATGAGCGCAAAGAAGAAATCCATTGGATGGACAAAACACGTTTTAGTGCATTTGCGGGAACAGATTTGGAATTGCATCTTCGAGCACGCGGGATTACCGAATTGCATTTGGTTGGTGTCTGTACGGATATTTGTATCTTGCATACAGCCGTCGATGCATACAACCGCGGATTTGACATTGTCGTCCACGAGAAAGGTGTCGCAAGCTTTGATCTCGCAGGTCATGAATGGGCACTTCGTCATTTTGAAAACACGTTAGGTGTTACTGTTGTCCGCTAACTCCCTTGAAATTCCCGGTAATCTTTTCCTTTTAGATGTTTGAAGGGATGTAATAAAGGTAATAGCAAACACTATAGAGGAAATTTTAAATTACTAAAAAGGAGATGGACAGTATGAGTTTCATTTGGTTCTTAATTATTGGCGGGATTATCGGTTGGCTTGCAGGTATGATTTTGGGTAAAGATATCCCAGGTGGCATTATCGGTAATATTATCGCTGGTATCATTGGTGCATGGATTGGTGGAATGCTACTTGGGAAGTGGGGTCCAAAAATTTCCGATTTCTACATCTTCCCTGCTTTCATTGGAGCGATTATACTCGTGTTCATTGTGAGCTTTATTATGAAATCAATGCGTAAAGCTTCGTAAAGAACAAAAGCGGAAACGCCTGGTCAGATGCGGCAGACATAAGAAGGCCTGGCGAAGCAGCGCACTTTGCCGCATAGCCGGACCAGCTTATGACCGAGCCTCTAGGCGTTGAAGTCTAGAAGTGGAATATCGCCTATCATAAGTGATCCACAGGCCAAGAACTTAATAATTTACTAAGCAATAAAAAATGGACCCCATTTTACTGGAGGTCCATTTTTTTACATGTTAGCTGCTTCCATTTCGAGTCGTTGGACTTCGAATTCATTAAAAAATCGCAATACGTCCTGTACGTATTTTTCGCTGTGGTTATAATTGAAAATCGCCTTTTCTAAATCTCCATCTGCGGCGCCGCTTATTGAAAGGTAGTTGGCGGCACTGTAAATGGCATCTTCGATATCATATGGATCGGCTATGCCATCACCATTACCATCAACGCCGTATCCGCCGTATTCTTTGATGATAGCGGGATTTGTCTTGTCTTTTTCAGGAATATCTCCTTTTCCAAGACCGCTACATCCCGGATAAGTCCAGCCGACAAACGTGCAAGGCATGAACTGCATATGTCCTTCTGCACCAACTGGTGAGAGAAGCGGATCCATCGTTGAAAACCGTGTTTCAATACGGTGATGTGCTGCAAGTAGTGTCCATGGGATGCCATACGCCTCCGCGGCCTCTTTATAGACTGGGATGAACTCTTCCGGGATTGACGTAGCAGTGTGACGTTCCCCTATGTCTAGTAATGCACTTGCAGATTTCCGAATGAGTTCTGGATTTTTCAAACCTGTCCAGATGATAGCTGTTAATGTGAAGACTGTAACCGCAATGGGGATAAGCAGGATGATAAGCATTGCTCTCACCTTTATAGATAACCCTTTACGTTGTTGTTTTTTCATCTTTCCACCCCGTTAGATCAAGTATTGCTTTTGTTAGTTACAAGCCCTCTTTACTAAGCACTTTCATATCCTTGACAATTTCATCAAATGGTACATCCGTCATACCATTATAGGTTTTGACGACTTCCCCTTTTTGATTGACAAGTGAAAAGTAAGTTGCATGCATTACCTGATCCGAATCGGGTATATCAGCAACAAGCGTCTTGAATGACTTCGCTGCAAAGTCAGTAATTTTCTTTTGTGTGTAGCCAGTCAGCATTTCCCAGTTTTTCTGATCCCCGACATCATACAAGTCAAGGTATTCTTGCATTATTTCAGGTGTGTCGACAGCAGGATCAATACTGAATGATACGATTTTGTAATCTTCAACGCCTTCATCAATAAGTTTTTTATCTAAATCTGCCATGTTACTCATCATCGGTGGGCAGGCACTCGTACAAACTGTGAAAACAAATTGTGCCAGCCATACGCTCCCTTTCAAATCATCCAATGAAACCTTTTCATTGTGTTGGTTTGTAAATTCAAACGGTTCAATTTTATAATTATGCTCGGCTTTGAACCCGCCCCCAGAACACGCACTTAGAATTAGCACTACAAGCAATACATAAGGCAGTAAAAGTTTTTCTCTCATTTGGTTTCCTCCACTATCAATTGATACGTTCATCATAGCGGAAGTAATGGCTTCAAACAAGCGAGGAGCTGATTGCTTCCATGTCGAATCCGTGACTTATTTGTGAAGTTCACTTCATCTTTAAAGAAACAAGGACATCGTGTATGTCGACAAGTTTCGTTTCGAGTCGGTGCAAGAGATAAAGTTAAACTAACAATCAGAGGGGGGTATTCATCCCCCACTGATTGTTAGTTTAACCATTCGGGCTTTTACGGCCAGTTGATTCCCCCCACTAATTCTTCTTCAGTCCTTAAAGACTTGAAGTGGGGAGCTTACTGCCCGTTAAGGCGGGATCAAATGATACAAAGATTGGAAACCCAAATTCTTGTACTAAACTCATCCATTGTTTCATCCCGTCCCCTCCTTTTACCTCCTATATAGTGATAACTTGAGATAAGGAATACATTGTCCGTGTATTTTTTTACTAATGCTCTTATAATGGTGAATAGAATGGAAGAGGTGAAGACTGTTGCAACAAGATCTATTTATGTGGTTCATCATTTTCTGGTGCGTTGTCCTTATTGGACTTTTCGCTATTGGCGGCTATTTCATGTTCCGGAAATTTTTAAAAGTGTTTCCAAAAGCAGACGGGAAATCGACACTCGACTGGGAAGAACATTATGTGGAGAGCTCTCTCCACCTTTGGAATGACGAAGCTAAACTACTGTTGAATGAGCTAGTCGTCCCAGTACCGGAATTATTCCGCCCAGTAGCGAAGCAAAAAATCGCGGGTAAGATAGGTGAAATCGCACTCGAGGAACATGCGGGGAAAATTGATTCAGACCTTATTATCCGTGGATATATACAAGCAACGCCTAAACGGGATCATAAATTTTTGCGCAAGAAAATGGCGGAAATGAAGATTGATCTTACTCCGTATGAACATTTATTTTAAAAAAGGTGTCCGCAATTAAATGCGGACACCTTTTACTTGTCTAACTTCTTTTATTTTATTGTACTTGATTAGCATGCCAATCCGCCAAGGGACAATCATGCCAAATGCAAGAATCCAGAACATACCGCCCAGTTCCCCTACATCAATTGTATTGCTGAGAAGTAGTTTCCCTGCGAGCCGAACAATAAGTAGACCAAGTAAAATGTACAGGAATGCTTTCGACCGTTTCATATAGATATCGCTATCTTTTCGTTCGAAATTCGTCGTTTTTATCAAGATAATTGAAAACAGTATCCCTACAAGTAGCGCTTCTAGTACCTGAGGCAGCGGCACTCGAAATTCTTCAAATAGGAACATCAGCGCACCAGTCGACATAAAGAGCGGTGGCAAGATGATCTTCAGTGGTGTCACAGGCCTCTTCGCCGCTTTCGTCCTAACAATCAGCGCGATTGTCCCCATAACTAACGCAAGTACGGTTGAACCGATAATGAGGTAAACCGGGGGTACCTTGGTGAAAATTGTTTCAATTAGTTCATTCAAATTATTTCCCCCAAACGATACTTCAATTCTTCAATCGGGATAAAACGTGCAAATCGCGCATATTCTTTTCCATCATTGAATAGGAGGACGACTGGCGCTGTAAACAACGAAAGTTGCCCCGCTATTTCTGGCACTTCCGCCACATTTACTTTTAAAAAAAGGATTGAAAAATCTGCTTGCAGTGCTTTCACTTGAGGGTATAGTCCCTCACAGACTGAACAGTTATCGGTTTTCACAAAAAGGAGTAACGCTCTTTCTCTTTCAACGTTTTCGATCCAGTCACCGAATGACCCAATTTGCTGCATCGGAATCCCTCCCTTTCAACTCAAAAACCTTGGAAATCTCCAAAAATCGGGCTGAGCAAACTTGTTAAATAGGTCAATCCATCAAAGAACAGCAAGATTCCGAAAGCAATCATAACGCCGCCCCCAATTTTCATAATTAGGCCACTATTTTTCCGAATCCAGCCAAGACGCGTTATAAAGAACGACAGAACAAAGAATGGAATCGCAAAACCGAACACATACATCAGCATATAAAGAACTCCTGATCCTGGGTTTGTTGCAGATAGTCCCATGATTACCCCAATTATTGGTCCTGAACAAGGAGTCCAACCAGCTGCGAAAGCAAGCCCAATTAATGCGCTCCCAAAATAACCTGAAGGACGGTTTTTAAACTGTAGTTTCTTTTCGCCCATAAGAAACTTTGGTGTGTATACACCTGCAATCATAAGGCCGAATAACACCATAAAGATTGCGCCGCCTTGTCTGAGTATTACTTGGTTTTCAATGAAAAATGTCCCCACAAACGACGTAGCGAAACCAAGTACGACAAAAATAACTGAAAATCCGATTAAAAAGAACAGTGTATGTAGTATACCGCTTCTGCTCATGCGTTTCGAGTCCGATTTTAACTCATCCAGTGACATGCCCGTAATATACGAAATGAATGCTGGGTACAACGGTAATGTACACGGTGAGATGAAACTTAAGAAACCGGCACCGAAAGCGAGAAATAGATTTAAGTCTGTTGCCATTATTCTCTCCCCTTCAGTTTTTCTTCCTCAATCGTATCAAAAGAAGCGCCAAATTACGTCTAATATGTCTGTGAACAGTTTATGACATTTCGGCGTGACATAGTCATGTAAGCAAAAAAACGGCTTGCCCGTTCCCTAGAGGGATGTGCAAGCCGACCATTTATCAGATAACATCGTCCAAAATATTGTTTTGAAGTAGATACATCTTATGGTAGAGCCCTTTTTGCACCAGCAATTCCTGGTGTGTTCCACGTTCGACGATTTCGCCTTTGTGCAGGACGAGAATCAGTTCCGCGTCTTGAATTGTGCTTAGCCTGTGAGCAATTGCGATTGTTGTGCGCCCTTTTCTCATTTTCTCAAGGCTCGATTGGATTGCGACTTCTGTTTCAGTGTCGATATTGGCAGTTGCTTCATCGAGAACAAGGATTTTAGGATTTGTCGCGATTGTTCGTGCAAATGCAACTAGCTGCCGCTGACCGCTTGAGAATGTGGAGCCGCGTTCTGTAACTTTTTGCGCGTATTTGTCTGGTAGTTCTTCAATGAATTCATTTGCTTGGACAAACTCAGCTGCCGCACGCACTTCTCCAGACGTCATTCCCTTATTGTGCAAACGAATGTTGCTCTCAATGTCACCGTAGAATAGAAACGGGTCTTGCAAGACAAGTCCTGTCTTCTTCCGCAGTTCTTCTTTCGGGTATTCTTTCAGCGAAACACCATCGATATAAATACCACCGCGCTCATATTCATAGAAACGCATTAACAAGTTGATGATGGAGCTTTTTCCGCTGCCAGTATGACCGACCAGGGCAACAGTTTCGCCTGCATTCGCAGTGAATGAAATGTTTTTCAGAACATCAGCTTGCCCATCATAGGAAAACGATACATCTCGGAATTCGATTTTACCGCTTAGTATCTCAGCTTGATTACTATCTAGCTGCTCTGGTTCCATATCGGGATCATCCATTAACTTAAACACACGGGATGCGGCAACCATTGCTTGTTGGAAAATAGATAGTCGCTGCATTACTTGTTGAACAGGTTGGAATAAGCGGCCAATTAAAGTTGTAAATACATATAGTATCCCCACTTCAACGGGACTGGCAAGGGATAAAAACCCGAAGTATCCGAGTACAAAAACGATTGCTCCA
Organism: Sporosarcina sp. E16_3; assembly: GCF_017347125.1. Classification (NCBI taxonomy): domain Bacteria; kingdom Bacillati; phylum Bacillota; class Bacilli; order Caryophanales; family Caryophanaceae; genus Sporosarcina; species Sporosarcina sp. E16_3. Next base: position 141,780 of record NZ_JADPRX010000001.1, on the reverse strand, counting down.
GCATACAGTAAATCGATAGCCGGACCTAGCAGGATACTGTCAAATTTAATGTTACGCATTCCAGCACGGAAATGTTTTTCATTAATATCATCAAATTCCGCTTCTAAACGGTCTTCTTGTCTAAATGCTTGGATCATTCCCATTCCGGATAATGATTCAGCTATTTTAGCGTTGAGCTGACTTAATCGCTCACGAATGTCTTGATAGAAATCTGCGCTATAGCGCCTGTATACGACGATAACAGCTAAAAACAACGGCAATAATAACAAGGAAATAAACGCCAACTTTGCATCAAGTGAAAATAGTGCAATGTAAACGCCAATAATTACAAATATAGCTTGTAAAAACGTGACAATGACACTGACGAACATTTCTTTTATTGCTTCCGTATCATTTGTCACACGTGACACGATACTTCCAGCAGGTGTTTTATCAAAATAACGCATACCAAGCCCTTGCACCTTTGAAAACACATCGATGCGCATTTGCTGAATAATATTTAGTGCAATATCTTGGAAACGTATCAGCTGGAAGTAAGAGACGAAGACCATGAATACTTGAATACCTATATAGACAATTGCGATATTCGTGATGGCACTCTTTTGAAAACTCATTGTAGTGAGATGGTTATCAATGAATCGTTGAATGATCAAAGGTCCTACGATACTGCCAGCGACCGTCAAAACAAGTAGGACAAGCGCTATAATTACACTCTTTTTATGAGGGATGATATAATGCAACAATCTTTTCAAGACAACCCATTGATCTTTCGCTGTTAATTTCGGTTGTTTTTCTGCTGACATTATTCCTCGCCTCCTTGTTCGACAAGCACTTCAAGTTGCTGCAGGTCATACATTTCTTTATATCTTCCATTCATTTCGAGTAGTTCTTCATGCGTTCCAGCTTCGACAATCGTTCCTTCATGCAGAACGATGATTTTATGCGCATGTTGGAGAGCACTTAATCGGTGCGAGGTAATAATTGTCGTCTCGCCTGTCCGTGTTTGTTTGAGTGATTGTAAAATCGCTTCTTCCGTTTTGGCGTCGACGGCAGATAAGGAATCATCCAAAAGCAGTAATTCAGGCGCCATGATTAATGCACGAGCTATGGAAATGCGCTGTTTCTGACCACCAGACAACGATACACCACGTTCTCCAACAATGGTGCTATATCCTTCCGTAAATCCTAAAATGTCGTCATGGATATGCGCAAGTCGTGCGGCTTCATGAATTTTCTCTGTTCCAATTCTGGGGTTTGTAAAGGCTATATTTTCAGCCATTGTTGTCGAGAATAAGAAGTGGTCTTGCGGCACATAACCAATCGACTCCCTTAAACGCTGCTGCTTGTATTGATTGATTGGTTTGTCTCCATAGACGATGCTTCCTTTGTATCCTTCAAATTCTCTCAGCAATAGTTTTAAAATGGCCGTTTTACCCGACCCTGTTTTGCCGACAACACCCAATGTTTCTCCTTGTTTTAAAGTGAAGTAAACGTCGCGCAATGCAGCACGCTCATCACCTGGGAATTTGAACTCATCTATATTGAAATGTAAATCGCCTTCTGGTCTTCTATCAATTGCACCCGCTACGTCTTTAATTTCTGGTGCGACTGATAACAATTCCGTTATTCGGCTATAAGATGCATTTCCTCGCTCTACAATATTAAATAGGAAGCCGAATGCAAGCATCGGCCAGACAAGAAGTCCGAGGTACGTACTGAACGCTATCATGTCACCAATTGACATGTCACCAGCAATAATAAACTTCGTTCCGAAATAGAAAGACAAAATGTATGAAATCGCGAATATCCCTGTAATTGTCGGATCGAATAATGCATCCACTTTTGCGACACGCATATTTTTACTAACGACATCTGTAGATAAGCTTGTAAAATCTTCAATATCTTCATTTTTCTGACCAAACGTTTTGATGACCTTAATGCCAGATATACTTTCCTGCGTTTTGTCATTCAAATTGGAGAAAGCTTCTTGGGCAAACCGGAATCGCTTACGCAATAATTTTCCATAATAGCTTGTTAGGAAAATCATGAATGGCAGTGGAATGAGTGCAATCAAAGTCAATTTCCAATTGATCGTGATGGCCATCGTCAAAATGACGAATCCGCCTGTTGAGATGGAATCGACAAGCGTCAAAATCCCCATACCCGCCGTTTGCTGTACAGCACCTATATCATTTGTGGCATGGGCCATTAAATCGCCTACACGTCTCTTTTGATAAAAAGATGGTGACATTCTTGTAAAATGATTAAACAACTTTTCACGCATTATTTTGGATAACAAAACGGCTGAACCAAAAATCATTACGCGCCAGTAATAGCGTGCAATGTACATGAGGATACCTGCTACAGCTAAGATAACCAGCCATTTTGTGAGCCCTTCAGCTGTTAAAGAACCCACTGCAATGTCATCCACGATAATTCCAATGATCTTCGGCGGCAGCAATTGTAATAAGGATACGAAAACAAGCATCGCAATCCCAAAAAGATACTGCTTCTTCTGCTGTTTAAAAAACCAGCTGAGCTGTACTAAAACCTTCACGCTACTCCCCCTACTTTTCTTTAAAATTAGACCTTTGATTAGTTTAGCAAAAGTCTGAACAATATAAAAGCTACGAGATTCAAATAGTTCGAATCCGGAAATAGTTTCGGTTATTAGAATGGGATATTGTGCGTGACTACTTCATATAATTGAGGGGAAACGCTAACTGATCGTAAGGAGGGGAAAACTATGGGGAACAAAATATTTTTATATTTACTTATACTAATAGCTATGACAGTTAGCTCAGCCTGTTCGTATGACAGTGAAAAAGCAGTTCTAAATGGTGATGTCGTCAATATGCATGGGCCTATCTATAATTACCCAGTGTTTGAAACGTTCTTAGAGAGTATGGAGATGAAGGAAGCGGCTACAGTTCGTATTGCGAATTACACGCTCGAAGGTGACCCGACATTATATAATCTTTCTTCCGAAGGCACAACAATCAACTTAGAAATAGACCGTTCAAAAAATAAAAATAGAGGAAACGATCCTGTTAAAATCAACATGGCGTGTACAGATCTCCTAGAAGAGGAAGGTCAACAATTGTTTGTGTACACGCTTAAAGGATGCGATTCACCAATCGAAAGCTTTACGATTTTAAGTGTGGAGAAAGAGCTTGTGAAGGAACACAAGCATTAAATCGGGAGAATCAAGATTGATTGTCCTGACATCAAAGCCAAACGTTAAAAGAATTGATCCATTCCCGTGCTTGGAAGCCGCGGATGGATCAATTCTTTTTTCATCTAGAATCAATGCAACTGTTTAGCTATTAAATTGTCAGCTTCGACTTAGGACATGTCCTTATAATAGGTCAGCTCATGCTGAAGTAGCCATTCCTTTCGCCACAAACCACCTGCATAACCTGTTAATTTCCCATTCGAACCGATAATTCGATGACAAGGAATCACGATACTAAGCTTGTTTTTTCCATTTGCAGTGCCTACTGCCCTGACGGCTTTTTCATTCCCAATTGAATCAGCAATATCTTTATAGGATACCGTTTCGGCACAGGGTACTTTTGTCAATGCGTACCAAACTTTTTTTTGAAAGTCTGTTCCTTCAAAGTTATAAGGAAGTGTAAATTCGTGACGCTCACCTTTAAAATATTGGTCAAGTTGCTGAAGGCAATCCTTCAAAATCGTTGGGGATTCATCCTGCACACAATCCCATACCACATCCCTCTCAGAGAACATTATTGAACTAATAGCCCCGCCTGTACCAATTATTTCAATTACTCCAATCGGTGATTTGTATTCTAATTTATGTAGACTATTCATGTGTGAACCTCCAAAGGGAAAGGGTAGCTTCTTAAATTGAAAAGAAGTAAAACTGGTTTGTTTCTTTTATGAAGCCGACTTTTTCATAAAGTCTTTGTGCTGTTACATTTTCTATATTAGTTTCAAGTAGTACTCCTTTTGCACCTGTTTCCCCCGCAAAAGAAAGGCTTTTTTAATTAATTTTTCGCCAAAACCTTTGCCGCGAACACTTTCCCTTACATACAAATCATTTAACACCCATGTACGCTTCATGCTTACAGATGAAAAGGAAGGATATAGTTGAACAAAGCCAATCGGATTATTTGCATCAAAAGCAATAAAAATTACGGACTCCGCGTTGCTTAATCTGTCTTTAATAAACTCTTTTGCACCGTTAATATTTGACCCTTGGTGATAAAATATTCTATACAAGTCAAACAGCTCTGATAATGAATCAAGATCATTTACTGTTGCTTTTTGTATTCTCATGTGCGCTTCCCCCCATGTGTTTATTGCATTATTGAATTAATCAACTGTACCACACTCAAATTCTGTATTGTTAATAAATTCATCTATCCATTAGCTCATGGCCTCCTTCTACAATGATGTGCTTTAGCCTCTTTTCAATCCTCACTGTTAAAAAGATGGTGTAATTATAGTATTTGATTATAAAACCAAGCTTTCTATTGTTAGATTAGTAGTACTTCGATAAAATCAAACTAAGAGGAAAAATGGAGGTGAGCAAAATACAGCATTCTAACAAAAATAGGGAAAGTATCTCTTTTTTCCAATGGATTCATTTCGTTATTCCCTATGCATACACTGCAGGAATAGCGCTCATCTTAACTTGGATGATAACTGCATCAATACTAATCGGAATAGCTACTATTAAAGAAAATCCAAAGGCTTTCATTTTACAGCCAAAGAAAATAGAGTCTTCCATGAATTCTGTTGAAGCACTAGGTAAAGACCCTTTGATTGGTATTAGTCCTGAAAAAGAAACCATATTCACTATTTTAGTGAAACCATTTATAGAATCTGATTTCAATAAAATTATCTTTCGTGGACTCTTTTTACTGTTTATTTGGATGCTTTTATTTTTAATCATTCCTGTTGCCTTCAAACGTTTAAAAAGATTCAAGTTTTTAAATATGGAATTTGAGGTAGATGAAATTGAAAAAGCTGCAATTGAAACGATAGAAATCAGCGGGACTAAAGCCCAACTGATGGCTTATCTAACTGGCGATGATGCTTCAGGAAGAACTTTAGAATTTTTACATGATTCGGCTATAGATTATAGAGAAGTACTAGAGTATTTCCTTTCAGAAATTCAAATAGGATACAAAAAAAGCCCGCTCAATGCCACATTTTCATATGAAGTGTTTAGTCAATCTCCTCCTGAAGTACTAAATGATTTCATCGAAGAATCTAAGGAAACAGGAGAATCCGTTATTTACAATAAAATCAATGAGGGTAATTTATTCAAGAAAAACTACCTTGTTTTCTATTTTTGTTACAACGGCGATGAATATGTCACTGTAATAAACAGCTATACCTATCCTTTTGATATTTTCGATAAATACCTTTTCGAACTTTTGCATAAAATTGTGAGTAAAAATATTGAGAATATCGAGTATATGGTGGTATTGACACATACAGATAATTAATGGAACGTGAGTCTATCTTGACCAATCAAATGTACTTCATGTATTATGATAGAAAGGAGTGGTATGAATGGTGAAAGTCAAAACTCCAATCAATTCTAAAGATGTTAAAGAACGTGCCGCAAAAAAATTAAATCAATTCAGTGCTAAAGAAAGTACTGAAAGGGCCAATCCTCTGATTATTACTGGCCAAATGGTAAAACCCATTCACGTAAGTAATACTGACCCATTGGTAAGAAAAATATTAAATAAATGAAATATGAACTACCCCGCTTTTGTTTATAGCGGGGTTTATTTTTTATATATCCTTAAATATTTTGAATGTTTTTCAGCTAATTTTTGCATAATCGGCGACTGTCCTACTAAATCAGCGGGTTGTTTAACCGGTAAATTCCCAAGATTTATTTCACTAATGCTTTTAAATTTCTCCCCCTTTAAATACCGTTCATATATCTCGACGATTTTCATATACATTACCTCACTTTCTGAGCCATCTAATCAGTATGTGTGTATTGTAGTATATTCAATACCGTCTGTTTGTTGTTTGTTATTCATATAGACAAAAAAAGTGGTTGGTTTCAATGGAATTCCCGTAGAAATCAACCACTTTTTTTGTTGTCTACTTCAAATCCCCTGCAAGGAGCTCCAAAAAACAGGCTAAATATAATTAAAAAGTAACATTTAGTTTACATAATAATATTATTGAATTTAGATTTATTTAGTTACTTCGATAGAATCAGTATACCTAGCCTGAAGCTTGAAGAATCAAACAAAAAATTGATTAAACCGTCAAAAAGAACGCGCTGTGATGGATTCTTTCAGTCTTCTTCTACAACGGCCATGAGCCACATCACTTCATCTAAAATGACATGTTCGATTGCTTGTTGCCAATATTTATGCACTACCTCAATCAACCCCACCGACTTTTTTTGCCTTGCAGGAATAGTTGCCTTTGTAAAGGCGTAAATGGTGTATCCAGTGAAGTTGTTAATTCGTTATGAAAAAGAAGAAATTCTAACGCAAAATCAAAGATTAGAGGAATCCAAGCCGCATTATCAGGATCGATAAGATATGGCTCTATTTTGCATCGGTTTCCACCACAAAAGCAATAGCTGCTCGTAATAATTCCTCGCCAAATCCTTTAGCACGACCATTTAATTTCACATACAGGCCACTCAACACCCATGCCCGCTTCATACTAACGGATGAAAACGATGGATAGAGTTGAACAAAACCATTCGCATCACCGCCATCGAAGACCATAAAAATAACCGACTCCTCGTTGATTAATTTTTCGTTGATGAACTCCATTGCACCTCAAAGATAAGATTGTTGCTTGTATAAATGCACTTGTATCTGTCGGAGACTACGTATGATCAATGATGGGCAACCCCCTCACAAACTTGCTCTTGATTGATGAACCTAAATAACGGTTCGGCATCGTGTAGATGTAGCATCTTTAATTAAGTAAGCATTCAAATATCTCCTTAATTATAGTATTGGAGTATTCCATTTTCATCTCGATCATGATTCATGCCACAAGTGTGCCATACTCAAATGCTGTCCGAAGAAACAATTGCCTACTTATTTACTACATTTTTATACATTCTCTTTCGAGAGTTTGCTAGATATATCCTTCTTATCGGTTCTACTGTTTTAAAATAGGCTGGAGATAAGGGAGTAATAATCAATAAAGCAGGTATTGGTTTACATAATTATATTATGCGTGTTAAACATAGAGGAATTTATAATTGTGTGCCTCTGTATAATCAAAATCAACCCAAAACCGAGCTGACATACAGCTCGGTTTTGGGTTGATCGGGCATTCATTATTCCATTATCTTTTCTCTTGCAATCTTCTCTCGCAGTGCATCTTCCACGTATTCACTCATTGACAGGTCCTTTTCTTTAGAAATCACCTGTAATTCATCCAGTAAATTTGATGGCAAATCAAATGTCGTGCGTCGGTATCCACTAATTAGCGTCCATTCAGCTTCTTCGATCACAACATCACCCAATACTAGAAATTGCTTGATAATACTCTCTGTAAGGATGTCTGGAACCGGTATAGGTACCGCGATTTCACCGCTTTTTATCGACAGATCAATGTGTGTGTCGTGCTCACGAATGCGGATGTTTTCAATCCCCCACACTTGGTAAACGAAATCAAGGAAATCAAAGGACTCTTGCATATCTTTCGGTAGTAAGAAGTCTGTATAGCCCCTTACTCTCCTATTCGGCTGATGTATTGGATAAGCCGCTTCATACTGATAGGCATGGATGCCGTTCGTAAAAGGAATCCATGTCCGTGATTGCAAATAGAAGCCCCACTCCTGGTTGTCGTTGCGTAATACACGCATCTCTTGCCCCTGTTGTGTACGAAACAGCTGGTAAAGTACGATGTCAAATTTAGCATCATAATACTCAACCCTTGTCCCGCGTGCAGATGCAGTACGTTCGATTTCTTGTCGGATCCAGTCGGCAGTTTCATCCGGAATGGAGTAGATGGTGCGCTCATCTCCGACAGGCAATTCATCCACAGGTAAAGTAGTCTCCCGAATTAAGGCGTAAATACGTTGCGGTGTGACCCCTAATTGCTTAGCGAGTGTAGATGGCCTTAAACCGAGCGGCTGGTGGCGTTGGCGTTCGATCGCAAGTGAGTCTACCTCTTCTTGTTTGTACCTAACTTCACGTATTAGACGGTGTGGATTTGCTATTTTGATGATTTTTTTTTGTTTAGCGTAGTGATACACAGTAGCCTTCGAAATGCCAAGTATGTCCGCTACCTCTTGTCTGGTGTACCAATTTTTCAAGTCAATCTCCCCTGTCTGTCGAATGGATAACGCATAAATCTTGGGTATTTCATACGTTTTTAGTAATTTTTTATGAATAAAAATATAAATAAATAGTGCTTTTTTGATTAAATAAGTCTAATAAATGACGTTTTTATACAGTAAGTTGAATTGAAATGGATTGTAATTCAAGTTCAATGAGCCTCTTATCCTCTAACTATTATAAAAATTGTTAAGTATGTATGATTAAAACGAAGAAGTAAATAATAGAGTAATTCACATTATATCTATGGCTAACATTACTAGTATAACGTGTGTAAATAACAATAGCAACATCATAGTATATCAGAATACATTCCTCATTTATATTAATAATAGATAACATAAACAAAGGGTCTATTTTTTTATGTTAGGTTGAATTTGTGGTAAAATGGATTTACTAATAGATAAAGAACTTATTTGCCATAAAAATGATTGTATTTGCAAAGAAGATTATACATAGTATTTGGATTCGGATAAATCATGTTAGAAACCACTAAATCTAGTTTTGAAAAATAAACAGTTGTAAATATAATTTTAAAGATTGGAATTGCGAAACAGATTGGATTACCTCTCTATTTGAACTAGTTCGTCTATCGCGGTCTAGTATAGGGTTAAAAGTATGGATTGTATTTCAATAGTACATAATGCGCTATTTGTGGATTGTAAAAAGGAGAGTTATATATGGTATTTTCATTGAGTGAAAAAAAACAATTACAAATGACTATATTGAAAAAGGAATTACAGGATTTAACAACTTTACCTTTGCTTCAAAACCAGTTAGATGAAGCTGAAAAACAGGGACAAACGGCTTTTCATGATTTTACGGATCCAGAGATGATGAAATGGTTTCTTTACGAACGTCGCCACTTGAACCAAAAAAACGACCGCACGGAGAGGACGGTCCGCGAGTATGAGCGCGAGCTCCTACTCTTCATCGAACAGCTTCTTACGTATAGCACAGAAATAGATGTAGATGTTGCCAATATAATAGAAGGTTCTCTGTTTAAATCCCTTCAATCGCGTCATTTAAGGAGGTATCAGGAGTGGTTAGCAACTGAAAGTCCTTATGTGGTAAGTAAGGGTTCATATTCCCCCGCCACACTGGAACGGAAAACAACGATACTCAAAGCTTTTTTTGCATTTCTACACAAGGTGGGCTATACCCAAGAACCTATTCACCAGGGACTACGCATTGCGTCTGTTCGAAAAGATGACCGTCCTAACCGTGATTTGGGGCCAGTTGATGTCGTTACACTACTAGATACATTTCGGGACATGCAGCAGCCGGTCATGTTTACCATTATCCATGTCCTCACAACCACAGGGATCCGGAATGAAGAGTTTTGTACCTTGCAGGTGAAAGATTTGAAGTTGGATGCGATTCAAGGCGGCTATTATTTGGATGTTTTAGGGAAAGGTAATAAGAGACGGCATGTTCCGTTGAAAGAGAAAGTGGTACACAGCATTCGCGGTTTTCGCCAGGCAAGGGGCCTACTACCAATCGAGCAAGCACAATTAGATGATCCGCTCTTTACAACGAATACAGGTCGAGCGTATTCCCCCTCGTATTTATCGCAATACGTGAAAAAGGAAATTATCAGCCTAGAACAGCTACAGTTATCGGATCAAACACTGAAAATCACACCTCACGTATTCCGCCATGCTTTTGCGATTATCTCAAAGCTAAATGGGGTAGATATTTATGATATTATGCGTTCGCTGGGGCATGAGAAGATTGAAACGACGATGATTTACTTGGAGAAGGTCTTCGAGAAGGAACGACATGCCATTCATTCGTGGAAATCGGAAGGGTTTGGGGAGTATATTTAGAGTGTGAACAAGTACAGCCCCTTAAGTCGTTGAAATTCCGACTTAAGGGGCTGTACTTTGTGACGCTTTTTATTTGACTGTTAAGCTATTATTGCTAATGAGTTTTTTTAACTAAATGACAGCTTGCTCTTTACTTAAATATCACTTATTTCAATAATTCTAATTTAATTATTTTGCTCCAGGCATTGATAAACCGCCATCAAATCTCGTTTATTTAACTCACGAATACGATTGAAAATTGGAATATCAGCAACAGCCTCAGTATATAGGTTTTTATCAACAACATCACTTACTATACCAGTGAGCCATGTTTCAACCGCTACACCTTCGACAACTTCCTGAAGTCCTTCATCAGTGATGCCACTTTCATTACAACTCACACATGGAATCGTTAATTTAAATACGCCATCATGGAGATTATCTTCTGTAATGACTTTCTTTCCTTTACAGAATGGACATGGATGACTTTTTTTGATTTTATTAATTTGGGTAACAATTTTTTTATATCCAAACGCTTCATAGACATAGGTAAGCTTTTTGTATTTTCCATTGGTGAAATACTTATCAATGATCGTTTCTCTCGTCTCATTAATCTTATCAAAATCACAGATTGTAACCTGGTTGTTCGTGCTGATGGATTTAATATTGCTGCTAATTCTATCCCAGAATGGTAAGGCATTTTGTAATACCACTTCATAACCAGCAAAGCTTGCCATTTCCAATTCAAATACTTTCAGTGCAACTTGTGTTTCCCTAGGCAGTAAGGAGACATCTTCCGTCAACATCATACCTCCGCCGACAATAGATTTCAATTTTACCAGTTCCGGGAGCGCTCCAACTGTTTTCAATGCTTGATCAAGCGGCTGGTTTATTATCTCACGAATATCCGTCTCGCCAAACTTGAGCTTTTTATGATGGTTTAACACAGACCCTTCGCAAATTGGACATGTAATCATCTCTTTGGATGCTTTCATATCCTCTTTTATAATCGATTTCGAAATAGACATATACATCCCAATTATGCTATTAAAGCCTTGCCATGTTCTCTGCGCCTTGGCTGCTTTATCATAAAATGACTTTTCCAAATACCCGTATAAAAAGGTATGCTTTTCTTCTTCTGTCATCTCATTATAACTTTTACTCATATCATGGCCGAGCTCATTCTTAATTTCATCAAATATGAATTCCAATCTTGAGTATTGATAATGTTTTAATACCTCCATCACATCTGGATGCAATAGGCCATCCCAAAATGGAGCATTTTTGTCTTGAATCACAACATCTATATCAAACTTTTCAATCACACGGCGGCCCGAGCAGCTAGGACAATGATTGTCTTGATTATAGAAATCGAAGCTATGCGTATTTTTATTGGTCGTATGGGCTGCCACTATATGGTTGATCAAACCACCCATTTCATAGAGAAAACTATATTGACTATACAAGTGACGTTCCAGATCAATAGCGATGACGGGTGCAATTGTTTCGGATTCGTATTCACCATAAATCAAACGTGCCATTGATGATAGGCTTTTTAGGATGCCGCCCTTATAGACGTTTTCTGCATTTTTAAAATAGGCAATCTGATTTTCTTTTAAATAGTTAATTCCATTTTGTTGATGAATAGTTGAAGAAATTTGCAACGGAGCAACTCTATCCGTACTGTTTTGCTCTCGATAATAATCATCATGACTGACAACATCAAGGTGTTGAACAGGTGCATGCTGCCTTTTCCCAAAGTCGACGATAAAATCAGAGCTTTCCATCATATAAGAATTATGTTCAATCATGATTATTGAGACAGATTCATCGCGCAGAATGCCCCTAATACTATCAATGAATTGATTTAAAATGTTTTGTGATAAACCTTTTGAAGGCTCGTCAAAAATAAAAAGCGTATGTGGGTTTCTTGAGTTGGCAAACAGCTCGGAAACTAAATGGACACATTGAAATTCACCATTTGATAAGGACTGTGTTTTTCTTTCCAATGTCAAATAACCAAGTCCAAGTTTGATCAATAAGCTCAAGCGTTTATAAGCGATATCATCATTCGGCAGTTCATCAATAATATCTTCAATCGAGCGCTGAAAAATATCCTCGATTTCTTCGCTATACTTTGTGAGTTTCCTTTTAATATCAAGAAAAGTCGCAACTGTTGACCGACTGGTAATTGATTGGTTTCGATTTTGCCCCACCATTACCAGTTTATCTTTAGGATATCGCTTCAGAAAATCCTTGGCTATACACTCATTGACAAGTGTAGATTTACCACATCCAGACTCACCCGTAAAGGTTACAAGTCTATTTTGGGGAATCTGAATTTCAACCATTTGAATATTACGACAGTAAAGATCATGAAACTGATAGTATTCTGTTGGCATTGCTAGATTTCTTTCCGAAGTGACTGGTTTTGGACGTGGGGATTCTTCAACAATTCTCCCGCCGTATTTACCACTACCTGGCCCAAAGAACAATTGCTCATCCGTTGTGTCAAGCACCGTGTCAGAATGATCAATGAGCCAAATTTGATTCCTATAGCCCAATTGTTTAATCTGTTCTAAAATTTTTACTAGTGTTTGGTGATCGAGCCCGACCGATATTTCATCAATAATAATAACGGTATTTTCACTTGTTGCCATGAATTCGGCCAAGTAAAGTCGTGTTAATTCTCCACCTGACAGAGTGCCCATAATGCGATTTATAGTTAAGTAACCAATATTCATATTGATAATATTTTTAAGGATATGTTGTTTCGCTTCACTAATATGTAATTCTTCTCCAAGGGAAAGAATCGATTCAATGCTTAAGTTGTTGATATCAGAAATACTATGTGGTTGACCCAATAATTCTATTCTTTTTTGCTCAACTTCTGGATTATAGCGCCTGCCCTCACACTTTTTACATTCGACATTTTTAGTAGTTCCGCGACCTTTACAACCCGGACACCAGCCTAACTCATTATTAAATGAAAAAACTTCTGGAGACAGATTGAATTTTTCAGCAAGAGTAACACGAATGTCTTTAAATACGCCTGTATGTGTGCCTATTGTAGAACGTGGATTGGAAGAAATCGCTGACTTTCCGAGAAAAAGGACTAAAGGCATTTCTTCCATCTTGATGGCACTGAAATTGGTTTCCATAATACCGGGAAATAAATACTGATATTCAGCCTTTGGCAATAAGGAAACGAGACGCTTCTTGGATTCTTCACCAATTGTTTGACAAAAAGTTGTTTTACCAGACCCAGACAAACCAGCAATTCCTAACGATTTATCCACTGGTAGTGCTGCATCTAATTTGTTAATATTGTTCGCAATTAATTGATTTATCTTCATAGTGAACTCCTCTCCAATCTCTAAATTTAGTATAGCCATGTTAGTAAAACTTTAAATTTAACTCGATTCTTTCTTCCATTAAAAATGACGCTTTCCATGTTCCGGAAAAGCGCCCTATTGTTGAAGAGTGGTTTATTTGCATAAATGATTACTACATATTCGACACTACTTATTTAGAACTAACTAGGTGGTATACCTAGCAATAATAACGAACAAAGCGGTATTGGAAAAAACCCTATTTGTTAGGTGCCGAATTTATAGTAATAATTATCAATTTCTGTTTGATTTATCTATTCAAGTATCCAATCAAAAGGTTTGGCCTGAAAAGCAGGCATTATCGAGGATGAAGAAATCAATTTCACAGTTCTGCTAACACTTTTTCGAGCTGCTCACCCATTTGTGTCCAAGCATATTTAGCTCCCTCGATAGCACCCACGCGAGCTTTCGTTTCTTCACTAAATCCAGTTTGATCGAAATGTAGTTGGACTGTTCCCTCTGAACCTTTTTTCAAAGTCCATGTAACAGTTGTGCTTTCTCCGGCACTTACCCAAGTGTAAGATAATTTATGAGGCTCGTCCACTTCAAGCACCTCACTGTCTACAATGCCATCCCACCATTCGTTAGGCTCTGCACGAAACTGAAATTTATGTCCAACGACTGGTTTAAAATCGTTATTCCATATCCATTTCGCAAGCGTATCCGAATCTGTTAAAGCGTTCCACACCTGCTCGATTGAACTCGTAAATTGATAATCTAATGATACATCTGATTTCATTTTTTTTCCTCCAATATAAGATGTAATTTAGCAATTCTTTCTTTCCAAAAACCTTCGTAAAAAGATACCCAATCTTGAATTTCTTTCAACGGAGTGGGATTTAGACGATATCTTGTTTCCCTACCGACTTTTCGAGCGATTACTAGATCAGCATCTTTAAGGATAGCCAAATGTTTAGAAACTGCTGTACGACCCATTTGAAAATGAACCGTTAGCTCATGCAGGGGCAATTCTTCAACATCTGCCAACATTCGAAGTAATTTTCGCCTTGTTGGATCGGCAACAGCGTCATAAACATCCCTTACTTGACTTTTTTCGTTCAAAATCACCCCCGCCTTTTCAATAATATTACCTGTGAGGTCACCGATTAAACTTCATGATAACCTAATAGGACACCTTTTGTTGTCTCATTTATTATAGGACACCAAATGGTGACGTGTCAAGTTCCTTATTCCATCGCAAGTAATCATTGTAATTAAATGAATACTCACCAGAACTGGTGTAATTCATACCATTTTTAAAACGTAGTGCAAGTATCTGCGAACTTGGGTGATCCGTTCAGTCAATGAAGCTGATACGATTATGTAGAATTGCTCACTCACATCCGTTTTGTATAATTTGCGCACAGTCCTTCTTTCATCTGGCCAGAAACCAACCAATAAATTAGATTCTTCCATTTCATGCGCTATATTGTACAAATAACCATTAGATGGAGACCAACCAAACAAACTATTCAATTGTTCCTGAACTTCGGCCATATAAAAAGATTGGCGATTCAAGCTAAGTCGCAGGGCTATAAAACGAACAACATCTTTTACGGATAATAACTTTGATATAAACGATCTAAAGTCTTCATGTAGTGGCTCAATCTCCCCTTGTGGTAGCGGACCATTTTTAGTTAAAAAGTAATAGAAACGATCTATAACAGCCGAAACTTCGTTAAATCGAAGCGCATAAATAGTTTCGTATTCCTGAAGACGAGCTTTGCCCTTTTCGGTAATTTGAAATACTTTTTTGCGACCTTCTGTTCGTGATAGAAGAAAGCCGTCATTTTCTAAAGTGTTAGCAGTGCGTGCGACATACTCATAGGATACGGAACGTCCTGGGAAAACTAAATTGAAGTGTTCATAGAGTGCTCTTGAATAATTATCTTGTTCCAGAATAGTTCTTAATAAAAACAAGGATAGGGCATCACCAACACTAAATCCAACAGCTTGTTGAAACGAAGGTAGCTTCATAATCGAACAACTCCTACTATTTTAAATAATCATACACCTCGTTAGTGCATATATCAATAGTATATTCGGTCGCGATGTTTCTCCTTCTTTTATAGACTTTCCCTTCCTTAAGCAATCAAATTAACACCAGTTCTTAAATGATTCTAAATAAAACCTCATACGGGAATGTAATATTCGCAGAAGAATATACAATTAGCGAGTAATGTATTTGTATATGCACTAGCGAGGTTTTATGTTTCAGCAATATATATACTATTCAAAATAATCTTAAACCTCAATCATTTTCTATTACAGTTCTTTTCCCACGCGAAAAAAAAACCGGCAATTAAGCCGGCTTTCATAAATTATGATTTCTTTTATTTCCTCATAAAGTACTTCCGCCCCACCCGTTCAACAAGCGTCGGCGCTACCGCGTGCATTCTACTCGTGATTCCCATATACCAAGGTAAATTCACATCGCGAACTGGTTTCCCAACTGTTTTAACCACAGTATCGACCACGGTTTCCACAGCCAATAAGTGCCTGCCAAGTGATGTACGATAAGTTCCTGTTTCATCCGCGAGATCCAAAAAGGGCGTGTCAATCGGACCGGGGTTAATCGTCGTCACATGAATATCGAATGGAGCTGCTTCCATTCGAAGCGCATTTGTATAGCCGATAATCGCATGCTTTGACGCGGCGTAGACAGACGCTTTTGGTGTTGCCACTTTTCCAGCTTGAGAACCGAGATAAATCAGATGGCCACTGCCCCGCTTCATCATGCTGGGCAATAGAAATTTAGTGAGTTGCATGGGTGCGATTACGTTGACAGCCATCATACTTTGAATCGCTTCGTCAGACGTTTCGTGTGCGAAATCGAACGATCCAACCCCAGCTGAAAAAATGATGACATCGGGTGTACCAATCTTTGCCATCATCTGCTTAACGTCTTCACTTTTCGATAAATCTGCAGGTATCGTATGCGCGCCTTCACGTTGCAACTCCTCTAAAACAGTAAGTGCCCTGCCTGTCGCCCACACCTCGTGTCCTTCTGCCAACAGCCGTTTCGACAGTGCATATCCAACCCCGCTAGTTGCGCCTGTTATGAGAATCGATTTAGGCTTGCTCATAATGCCAGACGCCGCCTTCATCCCGCTTTTCACGGATCAGCCCTTCGTCGACAAGGTAATCTGTTTGCCCAATCGTTTCCGAAAGCGTAAGACCAAGCTCTTTTTCATAGACAGCCGGGAACAGTTCACGTGTCAATTCGAAAATTGTCCGAGGGTTTTCGTCCATCATTGCACGTACTTTCATTGCCCGTTCGCGCTGTTTCACCAGCCGACTTTCAATAAGTTCGTGAGCAATCCGTACTTCATTGCCATGCCCGGTATAAATAATGTCTACCGGCAATGTCAGAATACGTTTCAACGATTCGTTGTATTGCAGCAAAGAACGCGGGCGTCCCTGCGCAGGATCAAGTGGCGGTTCAATAAGTGGGTTTGAAGACACTTTTTCAAGTACTAAGTCTCCGCCAATCATCGTTCTATTCTCTTCGTCCCATAATACGATGTGACTTTGCGCGTGACCAGGTGTTTCCATAACAGTCCAGCCAGGGTGCCCGGGAAGCGCATCACCCTCTGACAGCACTCCATCCAATGGACGTTCGCCCATAAAAGCGACAGATCGTTTCATCTTCTTAACCCAACCAAGGTACTTTTCAGGAACTCCTTCTTCGATCAGACAATCGAGATAAAACGCGTCATGGTAGTTGAAAAATTCTTCATCCCGCTTGAGCCATAAATCGTTATACTTATGTCCAAGAATTTTAGCGTTATCAAACGCGTCAATCCAGCCAGCGTGATCGGGATGATGGTGCGTCAAAATGACTTGTTCGATATCGTTAAATGAATAACCGGCGCTCTTTATGCCTTGTTTCAATGCTTCATATGCTTCAGGGGTTTTCGGCCCCGCATCGACGAGTGACAGTGTATCTCCTTTTATCAGAAATGCATTTACATCGCCGACTGCGAATGGTGTTGGAATAACAATCTTCTGTATCATATGAAAAATCCCCTTTATAAATATGAATGAGTATTCAGTACATTGTACCTTTTTTATTGGAAAGCGTCATCTTTTGAATGAATTCTCTACCATGAAGTTTAAAAATGGTATAATGGGAGTATCTATTCTCAAATTTAATTAGCATGATATAGAACTACTAGGAGGGCTTAAGTATGGGGTTATTTGGATTTTTCAAAAGTCAATTTATCGAGGTAATTGAATGGACTGATAGTGGCACGAATACGATGGTCTATCGATTTCCCGTTCAAAACAATGAAATCAAAATGGGTGCAGAATTAACGGTTCGAGAATCACAAGTAGCGATTTTTGTAAATGAAGGTGAAATTACGGATGTCTTTGGTCCAGGGCGTCATCTATTATACACACAAAACATGCCGGTTTTGACGAAGTTGAAGTCATGGAAGCACGGATTTGAATCACCTTTTAAAGCGGAAGTCTATTTTGTGAATACGAAACAGTTCGTCAATCAAAAATGGGGCACTTCGAATCCAATCATGATGCGGGATCCAGAGTTTGGTATGATCCGTTTACGTGGTTATGGCATTTATTCATACCGTGTGTCCGAGCCAACTGTTTTCTTAAAGCAGCTGTTCGGAACTAATGCATCCTATGATACGAGTAATATTGAGGAACAGTTGAAAAAAATGGTGCTATCAGGACTGACAGATCTTTTTGCCGAGTCGAAAATTCCGGCTTTGGATCTGGCGATGCACTATGATGAACTCAGTGAACTAGGGAAAGAAAAGATGAAAAAGCGATTCAGTTCGTTCGGATTTGACATCACTTCCCTATATATTGAAAACTTATCTCTTCCTGAAGAAGTGGAAAAAGTGATAGATAAAAGAACATCGATGGGTGTTATCGGAGACATGAACCAGTATCAGCAATACCAAGCCGCTGAGGCAATTCGAGAAGCTGCTAGAAATGAAGGTGGTGGATTGGCGGGTGCAGGTGCAGGAATTGGGGCAGGGGCTGCAATTGGTAGTGTCATGGCAAATGCCTTTCAAGGCAACCAGCAACCAACAAATTCGCCTTTAGCCCCTCAATCAGAAAAAATGGCTTGTCCGCATTGTCAGGCACTCATTAATACGAATGCCAAGTTTTGCGGGGACTGTGGGAAATCTGTACAACAGCAAAAAGTGCCATGTATCAGCTGTCAGGCGGCAATAAATGGAGATGCAAAATTCTGCGGGGAATGTGGTGCACAACAAGTGAACGAAAAAACATGTGCGAAATGTGGCAAGGTAAACGCCCCTAAAACGAAGTTTTGTGGGGACTGTGGCGACAATTTGCAACAGTGATGGGTAAAGAGGTGTTTTAGGTGAACGGTTTAGAAAATAATGAGCATACAGAAATGATACTCGTTGAACAAACGGAAGTGAATAAATGCTCTTCCTGCGGCGGTAATACAGTTTTTGATCCTTCAAGTGGAACGCTTAAGTGCCCATTTTGCGGAAGTGAAAAGGAAATCACGACATCACGGGTAAACACGATTGAACATGATTTCTTACGGGCGTTAGAAACAGAAGACCACAGTTGGGATGATGAAAAACGTGTTTTCAAATGTGAAAACTGTGGTGCAGAAACCCTTTTAAATCAAGACAAAGTAGCAGACTTTTGCTCATTTTGCGGGTCGTCGCATATTGCGATAACAGATAGCCACGCAGGCATCAAACCAGCTTTGGTCCTCCCCTTTCAAATTACGAAAGACGAGGCGGTCGAAAAATTCAAGGTGTGGATGAAAAAGAAATACTTTGCACCTTCCAAGCTGATCAAATCGTATAAATTAGACCATTTGGCTGGTGCTTATATTCCTTACTGGACATTCGACTCTCAGACAAATTCATCCTACGTCGTACAAATTGGTACGTATTATTATGTTACAAAAACACGGACTGTAATTGAAGATGGCAAACCCAAACAAGTAACAGAACAAGTAAGAAAAATCAGGTGGCGTACAGAACATGGTAGTTACAGCAAATTATTTGATGATGTATTGGTGAAAGCTTCACGTAATGTGGCCAGTGGATTGATTGATAAAGTTGAACCTTTTCATCTAAATGGACTTGTTGATTATAAAACGGACTATTTATCTGGATTTTTGGCAGAGAAGTATTCTATTCCATTGAAGGAAGGATGGAATGATGCAAAAGTTGTTATAAACGATGGCATTACAAGTGGTATACACGGCAAAGTTCATGGCGATGTTGTAAATATTGTGAGTGTCTCCACCGATTATGACAACATAACCTACAAACATATTCTATTGCCTTTATGGATTTCATCGTTCCAATTCAACAATAAGGTCTATCGCTTTCTCGTCAATGGACAAACTGGAAAAGTAAGTGGGAATTCTCCTGTGAGTGCCGTGAAAGTATCAATTGCAGTAGGGATAGTTATTGCGATTATAATTGCGATTTACTTTATCTTGGAAATGACCTGACAATGAATCGCTAATAAATTAGATAGTTGACTTTTTTTAGACGACGTGCAATAATCGGTCTAATTCAAGTACATATTGGCGTTGACGAAGACTAGTAGTTGCGGTAATGGAGAACAGAAAATGTGGTCATCGGCTGAAAGCCACATCCCCTCTCCCGCTTCGAACCTCCTTCCGAGCTGCTGTGGAAACACAGGCGTGCCTTTCGCGTTAAGAAAGAATGAGATGTACCGGTTTTATGCCGGTAAATTTAGGTGGTACCGCGGAAACATGCGTTTTCGTCCTTATTTAGTAGGGACGAAAGCGCATTTTTTTATTGTCCAGATTTGAGCGCGCGCGCGTACGCCGTTATTAGTGCAATGAGAGGGGTAATTTGAATGGAAACGATTGTATTTATAGGTGCCGGTTCTATGGCAGAAGCTGTTATTGCAGGAATTGTGGAACAAGGTGCAGTTGTACCCAAAAATGTTTTTGTTATGAATAGATCAGATGATGAAAGACTACTTTCTTTACACAATAAATATGGTGTATCAATTGTCTGCAAGGATAAAGAGGCGCTGAAAAATGCAGATCTCGTCGTTCTTGCGACGAAACCGAAGGATATCCATCAGGCAATGGCGGATACACTACCCTATTTGGACGATAAAACAGCAGTTTTGTCGGTTATTGCAGGCGTTTCCATTCAGACAATCGAAAATGGCCTTGGTGCAAGACCTATCGCACGCTCCATGCCAAATACCTCCGCTACAATCGGCAAGTCTGCCAGTGGTATCGCGTGGAATCAAGCGATTAGCGAAGAGCTAAAAAAACATATCCTCGGTCTACTAGAATCAATTGGCATGGTGAAAGAAGTGGAAGAAGATGACTTGCATGCAGTCACTGCTCTTTCCGGCAGCGGTCCAGCATATGTCTATTATTTAGCAGAAGCACTTGAGGAAGCAGCGATCGGCAAAGGACTTTCAAAAGACATAGCACGCGCGCTTATCATCCAAACGCTTGAAGGGGCAGCGGCAATGTTGAAAGAAACAGGTACTGAGCCTGCGGAACTGCGGAACAACGTGACGAGCCCAGGCGGTACGACGCAAGCGGGATTGGAAGCGTTGGAGAACGGAAAGTTCAAAGAAACGATTGCAGATTGTATTGGAAAAGCGGAGGCGCGGTCACGTGAGCTAGGAGCCCAGTCTTGAAGCTGTTCATTTAAAGTGTCCGGTACTGATACAATTCCAAATTGTATCAGTACCGCAGTCCTTTTTCAGGGATTATTTCTTTGCCTGTTTAGTCCCTCCGAATAGACCAACAATCAGAGTTAATCCAGCCACTACTGAAGGGATCCCAATGGAATTTACTTCATGCATCCATAATGGAATAAGTACGTTATTAGAATCTGGAGTTGATGTAGTATTCAGGACAATAGTGAATATTACTGGACCATAGAAAGCGATAAGTAGACATGGAATGGTCACGCATAGAATTATGGCAAGATCCAATTTAACTGACCATGCTTTTACGAAAAGTAGAGCAATATAAGCCCCAAATACAGCAGGTACAATGGAATGGAACCAAAAATAAGGTAGCATATTAAAAGTTGTAGCTACATGTTGCCTTATACTCTGCTCCAACTGGTAACTGATGATTATTATTGCAAATAAACCCACAATCCAAAGTAGTTTCCAAACGTATTTTGACCACCAATCCACCTTTGGGCGAGGAAGATTGTTAGGTTGTTGACCAAGTGTTATCGGGCTTCCCATCGGTACAACAGCTTTTTCTTCTGCTTTTATTGCTCGCTCCATTCGTTCTTCGCCCCCCTTATGTGATGATCCAATTCAACTGAAACAAAACCCTTTGCCTCTTTTAATTTGATTTGATCTCTGACTTCCCTCAAATAAGATAGACTTCTTTTTCTCACATGTCAGTCACCCCTCTACTAATTCTTTAAAAGCAAATCTCTTATTGGTAGATAATTTTTCCGCTTTTTATAATAATTTTACGACAGCAATTGCCATACCATATTATCAAACGGTAGGGGGAAATTTTGGGGTCAGCATATTGAACTGAACTATTAGGAAATGAAATCCTTTATTCTAATCAAAGAGTTCATGAGGATAAATAACGGAAACAGTGTAGCGAAAACAATACGACTTCCCCAGGCTGCACTCCAAAACTTCTCTCCCTTGCGCAATTTTAAAACAAGCATGAAAATCGAAAAGCTACTTGCTGTAAACAGAAACCACAAAAAATCTTTTTGCCTCTTTACTTCATAGTTTATTTCTTCAATCTTCCACAAAGTATTTTCAGAAAATGATAAAGTAACGGTATCTTTTTCTCCCGCAATTATATTAAATGATTTTACGGTTATACTATCTTTTTGCTGTAAAATAATATCATAACCATTTGGCAAAAATGAAAGCTTGTAGACAGCAAGATATGATAGAGAACCCACTATGATAATGAATAAAGTGAAGGCTAAAAGCTTTCTGATTTTATTGCAAACTGAGGAATTCATTATATTCACACCTATCCTTTATGCTGCATCATTATTATCAGAGTGAAATAATCAACTATACCAAGCCATTACTTTCCTATTAATCTCCAATGCTAGTTGTTCTTTTCCATTGATGTATGATTCAATATCATAGGGAAAACGTTGAGATAACTTCTCTTTTAAACTACCATATTCTAGTGCAACATCTGAGTGTACCCGTAAGTAATCCCGAAATGCAAGATGACGTTCAATTTCAGAATTCCCCCATTCATAAATATGAACATGATGAGTTCGGTTATCTCCCCCTTTTTGGAAGTATCGACGTTCGGCTATTCCATTCTCTCCCTTTGGTTCATAGCCAATGGCAAGCATTGCCGTGTTAAATTTATCAATTCGATTAATGTCCCTTACTACCGGCATGACATCTATGATGGGCTTTGCCTGCAGTCCGTTTACAGAAGTGCTTCCGATATGGTGCACTTCTATAATTTCAGAACCAAAAACCCCATGTAATTTATGGGACTCTTTATCAAAGTTTGAAACCCATTGTTCATCATAAGGTTTAACTTCAACTATTCTCATTTAAAACCCCACTTTCCGTAGCTCAATAAATCATTTTTTCTTATGGCTTAATTAAACGATGAGGTTTATTTTAATGAACAGTATAAGAATTATTATAACTGGGGGCTTATCTGCTCTTTTATTCAATTATAGTCCCCGTTAGCGAAAGGTGGTTATTTCCTTCTTTCTCCTAAAAAGTATTAGACCAATGGCCGCATAAATCACATCTTCATTGCGAAAAATAAGAAATAGTGAACAATATCATGATGATTAATCCTATCCCCGCTACTAGCAAATAGACTCCACTAACAGTGAAAAAAGTTATCTCAATAAGTTTACTAACTCTTTTTTTATTGATTTTCAAGCCTGCCATCCCCCTAGTTAATCAAATAGCGTCTTTTTATCAGGGTCTCTTGAAAACTCAAAAAGCGTTTTTATTTGCGACTCTATCACTCTGTCAGCAGAAAGGTCTGGTATATTATGTTCAGTGAAAAACTGTATCCCACTCGTTTCGATTCCAGTAGTTGGAACTCCACCAACGATTTCACACTGAATAAAAATTTTATAATAATGATAGGGTTGTGGTGGATGTGGATGTTTATTTTAATCAAACAAAGCAAGCAACTTCGTAGGAACCACATCATAGCCAGATTCTTCTTTTATTTCCTTAACAATATTTTCAGATGGAGACAAACCTATATCGCAAAATCCGCCAGGTAATGACCATCTATCTTCCATATTCTCTCTTACCATTAACATCGTATCGTCTTTAAAAACGACACCACGAACGTCCACTTTAGGGGTTTGATAACCCGTTTCATTCATGAATAAATCCTTTTTTTTTTTCATTTCTAACTCCGTGTGCTCTGCCATGATTTCTGCACTGATCATATGTAACTCTTCATAACGCTCAATGACATAAATGTCTTTTGAAAAGGTTAATCCCGATTGAGATAATGCTTGTATCCTCTTTGCCCATTCCAACCATTTAGTACTCATAAGTAACACCAATTTTTATAGAATCAATGAATTCAGTTACACTTTTAAAGATAGCATCAGGTTCAATCGTAAATTCCATTGAATGATAATCAGGCAACCATTGGACTCCCACCGTATGTACATTCGCTCGAACTCCAGCATCAATGTCTGCATCGCTATCTCCAATAAATAGTGCCTCGCTATTTTCGATACCTAAAAGGGATAAAGCTTTCAATAACCCTTCTGGATGCGGTTTTGGTTTGTTCACATCATCCCCTGTTATGATGACGTCAAACAGCTCTTCTATCTGTAAAGCTTTCAAAGATATATCTAAACTTCTTTTTGCCTTTCCAGTAAAGATACCTATTTTCAGTCCTTCATCTTTTAAGTGCTTTATTAGATCATCAATTTCCTTATTGGGTGTAACTAATTGGTTATGGCGTTCAGAATACTTTGCATAGTACAATTCAATGGCTGCGTCCTTGTTACTATTAGATAGGTTCTCTCGAATAATCCCAGTTTCTGACGGGCCAAACATTGCCTTTATTTCTTCTATGGAAAGATTTTTACTATCAAACTCATTGAAGACACACTGAAAAGCATAATAACAAATGGGTAAGGTATTCGCTAATGTCCCATCAAAATCAAAAATAATCGCTTTGATAATCAACACGTCCTTCAATTCGATTTTCACACCACTATTTGCCATGATTAGCGGTGGCAACAAACGTCCCACCTATAATATCGTGGATTCCTCTTTTATCTTCACGAAATATAATCATAAACACACTTACTACTACTGATACCAGCCCAAAATAAATAAGGCTAGACTACCAATCCAGATTAGATACTCTGTACCTATACTAATCCTCCTCGTAAAATCAAACTCATATTTACTATTGTACCCTAATTGAATGAATTGTTGGAATTAATACAGTGAACGATCTCTTTAAATGAAAAAAGAGTTACCAATCAAATTAAATTGATTGGCAACTCTTTTATCCAACAATGATAGTACCACTTACCTCACTCCACCCCACTCTCTAATATCGCGAAAGTCCCCTTATCACAATTAATCCTTGCCATCGCCCCATAGGGCAAAACAAACTTTGGTTCTGTGTGGCCGAAATTCAAATTATAAAGAATCGGTAAATCTTCCAAGCCATATTCCCGCATGACCTGTTGAATGACCTCCTTATAGGATTTATAATATTTTTCGTCCTGTGGTTTACCAATAATTATACCATTTGCCTTTTGCAGAATACCTTGCGCAGCATAATTACGTAGCCAATTTTTAACAAAAGTAGGTTCCGGCTTTTCCTCCGATGTTTCGAAGAATAGAATGCAGTCCTTCCAATGCTTCTGTTCTGGCCAAATCTCTGTACCTTTTGCAAACTCCAGGACTTCGATACACCCACCAATTAATCTTCCTTGTACAACACCTGAGCCTTGAAGCACTTCATATCCAGCGTTTTTCTGCATTGTACGCCGTTTATTCTTATTCCTTTCATGCCACTCTAAACGTTCACTTGTCCATTTTTCAGCAGGTTTAATTTTACCAATAACTTCATCAGAAAAAAGTATCCGTTTCAACATATCAACTGTATAGGAATCCATCTCGACGTTTTCAGCGAAATCCGTTAAAATTGCTGGACCATAAAATGAAGAGAGCCCAGCTTTATGGCAAAACAAATGAGTAATCGTCACATCGGAATAGCCCATGAATATTTTTGGATTTTTACGTATTACGTCAAAATCAATATAAGGCAGTAAACGAATACTATCTTCCCCGCCAAGATTCGCAAATATTCCTTTAACGCTCTTATCCTTAAATGCCGTCATCAGATCCTCTGCACGAGCCTGTGGATGCTTATAAAGGTACTCTGATCCTTTCAAACTATTCGGCATCGGAATGACCTCAAGGCCAAAAATAGTTTCTAGTCTCTTTACTCCTTGGTCATAACGCCATCTAAGTCCCGGATTTCCTGCTCCTCCATAAGAAGGACTTACTGTGGCAACTTTATCCCCTGGTTGCAATTTCTTTGGTTTTATTAGCAAACTAATCCCCACCTTCCCCTGTTATTATCAGTCTATGCGAAGTTTGAGTCATTGTCAGCCCCAATCAATGAAATTACCCCTACTATTAAAACGAAAGCCATGCAGAATTCCCGCATGGCTTCCTTCCATTTACAATTTAACTTTTTGCAAACGCAATGCATTCAATACAACGGACACCGAACTGAAAGCCATCGCTGCACCGGCAACCCAAGGGGCTAATAAACCAATTGCCGCAATTGGAATTCCGATTGTGTTGTAGAAGAATGCGAAGAATAGGTTTTGCTTAATATTGCGCATCGTTTTGTGACTCATAATAATGGCATCAGCTACACTATTTAGGTCTCCACGCATCAGTGTAATATCTGCTGCCTCAATCGCAATGTCTGTACCTGTTCCGACAGCCATTCCTATATTTGCCATTGCAAGTGCCGGCGCATCATTGATACCATCCCCAACCATTGCTACCTTTCTACCTTGGTCTTGCAATTTTTTAATCTCTGCACTTTTCTGTTCGGGTAATACTTCTGCAATGACATAGTAAAGCTCAACTTGACGAGCAATTGCTTCCGCAGTTCGTTGGTTATCGCCTGTTAGCATGATCACTTCCAGGCCCAATGCCTTCAGTCTGGCAATTGCAACTTTCGACGTATCCTTGACTGTATCCGCGACTGCCACGACACCTGCAAATTTATGATCCACTGCAATCAGCATCGCTGTTTTTCCTTCACTTTCAAGCTTTTCCATAGTAGCATTCAAACCCAAGATAGTAATCTTATAATCGTTCATCAATTTTCTTGTACCGACTAACACTTCTTTACCATTAACAATAGCCCGTATTCCATAGCCTGGTAGTGCTTCAAAATCAGTCACGTCAAGCAATGATAACCCTTTTTCTTTGACGCCCAAGACAATGGCTTGTGCCAAAGGATGTTCGGATTGATTTTCAGCTGTTGCAACTAGTTGCAGCACTTCATCTTCTGTAAAGCCCGCTGTCACTGTAATGTCTGTTAACGCAGGTTGACCTTTTGTCACTGTTCCTGTTTTATCCAACACCACTGTGTCAATTGAGCGGGTATTTTCCAAATGTTCTCCGCCTTTAAAAAGTAAACCCAATTCAGCTGCTCTTCCTGTACCCGCCATAATCGATGTCGGTGTTGCCAGACCTAGCGCACATGGACAAGCAATAACAAGAATAGAAATCGTTGGTATCAATGCCGAACGGAAATCGCCTGGTGTTACAATGAAAAACCAAATTAGGAACGTTACTACGGCAATAACGACAACAACGGGTACAAAGATACCTGAAATTCTGTCAGCTAAACGTTGGATTTCAGCTTTTGAACCTTGTGCTTCCTCCACCACTTTTACAATTTGTGCTAATGCTGTATCTTTCCCAACTTTTATCGCTTTGATTTGCAATGAACCGTTCTTATTGATAGTCGCGCCAATGACATTATTGCCCGCAACTTTATCAACTGGAATACTTTCTCCTGTAATCATCGATTCGTCGATGGCCGAACGTCCTTCAATAATTACCCCATCCACGGGAATCTTTTCACCTGGCTTCACAAGAATTGTATCGCCCGCAATAACTTCTTCAATCGGTAGTTCAATTTCAACGCCGTCTCTTAGAACTCTCGCAGTTTTCGCTTGTAAACCTAGCAACTTTTGAATCGCCTGACTCGTTTTCCCTTTTGCACGAACTTCAAATAACTTTCCAAGGACGATTAATGTAATGATGACAGCTGACGCTTCAAAATACAGCTCAGGGCTTCCAACTTTTCCAGTATTCATCCATTCAATCGATAAATAAAGGCTATAGAAGTATGCCGCGCTTGTACCCAGTGCAACCAATACATCCATGTTGGCACTTTTATTACGTAGTGAATTATACGCACCTTTATAAAACTGAGCGCCAATAATAAATTGAACAGGCGTCGCAAATGCAAGCTGAAGCCACGGATTCATTAGAATATGGGGCATATAAATAAATGATAAAAACTCAAAATGCGCCACCATGGTCCATAGTAATGGAATCGTCAAAATCAGTGAAAGGATGAACTTTTTCTCTTGCTTTTTGATTTCCTGTTCCTTGTGATCCATTTTGTCTTTGCTATCTTGTTTTGGAATTAATTCATAGCCCATTTTCTTAACGGCCGTAATCATCTCAGTTGTTTCAACTTGTTTACTATCATATTCGACTGCAATTGTTTCTAGCGCAAAGTTAACACTAGCGTTGGAAACACCATCCATCTTACCAATTCGTTTTTCAATTTTCTTCGCACATGCCGCACAGGTCATACCCGAAATGTCAAAAGCTACTTTTTCTTGAACGACACTGTAACCGAGTTTTTCGACTCTTGCCCTAAACTCATTGACATTCGTTTTACCTGTATCGTAGACGATTGTTGAGCGTTCCAAAGCAAAGTTAACATGGACTTTCTCAACACCCTCTATTTTTGAGAGCCCTTTTTCAATGCGATTTGCACATGCTGCACAAGTCATCCCAGTAATTCGTAACGTTTTTTCTGCTGTAGCCATTTGTCTCTCCTCCGATACTCGGCAGGGGTATAAATTTTTCAAAAAGAAGGATCATACCTAAAAGTATAATCGTTTCTACTGCTATATACCCCCACGTGGTGTAAGCAGAAAGTCTATTCGTTAAGCTAGGTCGTAGCCTTGCTCTTCAATCGTTTCTTTGATTTGCGCAAATGTGGTTGCATTATCAAATTCTACTAAAACTTCTTTATTGCCAAGATCTACTTTGACTGTTGAAACACCAGTAAGTTCTCCAACGCTCGTTTCGATTGAATTAACACAATGATTACATGACATGCCTTCTACTATTAAAGTCTCTTTCATATTAAAAACCTCCTGTTATAGTTACTCCACTAAACTTACTATACCCCTGTTAGGTATGTCAAGCGAGGTGTGTTTTTTACTTCGTCATTGTTTTCATAACGGCCATCAATTCTTTAATAGCCGCATCACCATTCTGACCTTTAATGGCATTCACTACACAGTGATGTGTATGATCTTCTAACAGGGCTAAAGAAACCTTGTTCATGGCCGATTGAATCGCGCTAATCTGATGCAAAATATCGACACAATAGCGATCATTCTCGACCATTTGATGAACGCCTCTTACTTGTCCTTCTACACGTTTTAATCGGTTAAGAAGCTGTTGTTTATTTGGTTGGACTGTTGTTTTTGTTGATTCCTCCATGATCTCGCCTCCTTAAACATATACCCCGTACCCCTATACTAGCATTTTACTTGGAGTGGGTCAATGAGTTCGCTTTTTAGGTGATCTACTCCAAAACGACGCAAGAACATGAATGAATATTCTCTTTTTTCCGTGTTCACTGTAAATCGCTCCGTGATTCTTGCGACTTTACTTTCCACTAGCTCAATGTAGAGTTGCTGGAACGCCGTCAACTCCAGTTCATCGATTTCAATCAAGTTTTAGTGAATCTAGTAATTGTTTGGCTGCATTCATATGCTTGATAAAGAATATAGATATCTAGTCGGTCCTTAAAAATGGATTGTACTTCCAACACCGCTTAATCGCTAGATTTGTTCGTTAAACAGGTGAGATACGCCGCCTAGTTAATCCTAAATAAGTAGTGCCGAATATTTAAATCCATTTATGTTATGTTACTAAATAAACGAAAAACTGATTCCACATTTTAATATTGTGGAATCGGTTTTTTCAATAGGATATATAAAAACCATCTCTAAAAGTGAAGTAAGTGGTTTCTAAATTAAATCTCTAAATAATAGATCAGAAGATACAGGTTTCAATCCTATATCTCTAGACCAAACAGATAATTGTCCAATATGATGAATTTCATGTGATGTTATATGGGCAATTATTTTATCATATGAGAATGATTTAGTGGTACCATTTCTATTCTTGACCAGCAAAATCCTATCCTGAGCTTCAGATGTATGTGATTTAATAAAGCCCTCTGTTGCTGGTTTGGTTAGATTAGAAAATGTCCTTACATCGTTAAGGCTTGATATTCTATTTATATCTTTAATGATGACAGGTGTTCCTTGCATTTGATTAACCCATATTTGTTCGCAGTCAATTACATGAAATAGATTGTGTATTATACTTTGCATACCCCCCATACGTTTTTTAGTGAGTTCTTCGTATGAAATGGTTTCACACCACTTAAACCAGTCTTCTCTGATTTGCCAATTATACTGAAACATATTTATCAATTAAATCACTCCATACTTTTTCAACGCATACTCAATTCCGTCTTCACTTGACTTGTTAGTTACGAAATCTGCAATTGTTTATATTTATTCATTCCCAATAGCCAAACCAAGCCCTACTAATTCCAACGTATTTATTTCATTCTCTCCATTACCAAACGCAATAGCCTCTGATTTCTCCAATGAATTTTTTTCATCATAAACTCCACCTTTCATAGATATATAGATATTATCACAATATTGCGCATTTAAGAATCATTTAATATGGCAGTAATTGTTTTTTTGAGGGAGTTTAGTCCAATGCATATTTTGTGAAATAGTTTAATAGTTAAGACTTTCTGACGAAACGCTTAGCCTTATCCACCATTTTATTTTCCCCATCAACGTTCCTAGGGAGTAAGCCTCCATGTTAGAAGCTTTCAACGTTGGATAGTGGTTTAGTTATTGTTGTTCTCTCGAACCTTTGCTTATATCGCATTCAATTTTAGCTCCTCTAATTCAATCTCAATTTGATTTAAATCGATTCGTTCAAATAAAGGGCTTACTTGAAAGGTTTGATAAGCTAATTCTTCTATGGGTGCCCAAGTAAATGGCGCTAAATGTAACATCTCTTTCACTTTATCACTCGAAAAAGGTAGGAATGGCGATAATAACTGAGCACAATTTGCGATCATATGCACACATGTTAGTAAGATGTCCCCGCACTCTTCCCTGTTCTCATGAAATTCTTTCCAAGGTTGTTTTGTATCAAAGTATTTATTTCCGAAACGAATGGTTTCAAAAATCGTTTCAATCGCTTGTTTAAAATGACCCTGTTCAATCAAGTGACCAATTTCACCGTATCTAGATTGAATCATTTCTACAATATCGACATGAATGTTTCCTGAAATAGCTCCTTCAAATGACTTATCTATAAACTTTAACGTCCGATTTACGAGGTTGCCGTAAGCACCAAGAAGCTCAGAATTATGACTAAAAATGAATTCACGCCACGAAAAATCTGCGTCTCTACTTTCAGGTGCATTTGCAGTTAGAAAGTATCGAATCGAGTCGGGATTATAGCTTTCCAAAATGGAGGGAACCCATACAGCCCAGTTTTTGCTCGTCGATAGTTTCTTCTTCTCTAGTGTTAAGTACTCGTTCGAAACGATATGCGTTGGAAAAGCATCCTTTCGAATACCTGATAAAATAGCTGGCCAAATAATTGAATGGAAGGGAATATTGTCTTTTCCATGCACATAGTAAGATATGGTCTTTTCATTCCAAAAAGCTTCATCACTTTGATTAGTGTCATTCGCCCATTGTTGACTGGCCGAGTAATAACCTGAGACTGCTTCAATCCAAACGTACACTTTTTTATCCTCATAACCTTGTACTGGGACACTAACTCCATTTGGTAAATCTCTGGACACCGCACGATCATGTAAACCTTCTGTCAAATACCTCTCTGATAAATGGATGGCATTTTCTCTCCATGCTTTGTTTGCTCGAACCTTCTTCACTTGCTCTTCTAGCTCTTGTTGAAATGAACTTAATGAAAAATAGAAATGTTCGGTTGCTTTTGTGGTTGGTTCATTGCCACAAATTTTGCACTTCCGGTCAATTAAATCAAGTGGATCAAGGATGGTTGAACAACTATCACATTGATCCCCACGAGATGGATGCCCACAGTTTGGACAAACCCCCTCCACATACCGATCCGGTAAAAATTGTTGGTCAAATTCACAGTACGTTTGTTCAATTTCTTTTTTATAAATGTATCCATTCTCAAGCAGCTGCAAGAAAATCCGCTGAACGACTTCATGATGTTGTTGACTATCAGTTCTGGAATACAAATCAAAACTAAATCCAAGTTTTGTAAAGATTTCTATAAATTCTTGATGATAGCGGTCTGCGATATCTTGAATCGCTAGCCCTTCTTGATTGGCCCTAATCGAAATCGGTGTACCATTACAATCGCTTCCTGACACATATAAGACGGCTTCCCCTTTTAGTCGGTAATACCTCGCTAAAATATCTCCTGGTAACAAAGCTGCGATATGACCTAAATGCAATGACCCATTGGCATATGGCCACGCACCACCAATAAAAATGCTCAATCGAATTCCTCCTTTTTAGGGCATACAAAAAACCCCGCCACTTATCGTATCCGATAAGGACGAGGTTGATGTTTCACTCGTGGTACCACCTTAGTTCACAAATGGCTCACACCACTTGTCTTAGTAAGTACGTCGCTACAAATCATGCGAGTATACTTTGACATTTGTAACAAGTGCCAAATCTTGTTGCAGCCTACTCATCCGCAGATTTTCAGTGCAAAGCTCGGAGATCATGTTCATCAGACTAGTTTGCTTCATTTCCACCAACAGAAGCTCTCTATATAACATCGTCTCATTACTTTTCCTCGTCATCGCCGTTTAGTATAAGGTTTGAATTGATTATAGAGAAGTACGTAAATAAATGCAAATAATAAATAAACGTATTTCGTTGTTCAAGTTAACCATACGTGTAGCACAACGTCAGCGATATACTACATAGGATGATTTCATTCACAACGTCTAATTTATTTAAGACCTAATTATTATTTGTTCTTCTATACCCGTCTTGTAGCGATTAATTATTGATTTTTTATACTACAACAACATTTTTACAACTTTGCTGATTAAACTTCCATCGGTTTTGCCTTTTAGTTCAGACATTGCAAGTCCCATCACTTTGCCCATATCTTGCTTACCGGAAAAACCATTCGTTTCGATAATATTTTTTATAATTGTTTTAACTTCATCTTCGCTAAGCTGCGCAGGTAGATATAATGTAAGAAACTGAATTCGATTTTCAAGATTAATTATCATCTCATCCTTATTAGATTGTTTCGCGTACATCAGAGACTCCTGAGTTTGCTTAATTTCCGTTTGGACAATCTGCATAATTTCCTCATCGCTAAGCTCTTTACCATCATTTTTATCAATTTCTTTTTTTTGAATCGTACTTAAAACTAAGCGAATACTTGTTAACTCTTCTTTGTTTTTCGCTTTCATGGCTTCTTTCATTGAATCCTTTAGTTGTTGTTTAAGCGTCATTTTAAAAACTCCCTCTTCTAATTCATATTCTACCT
Source organism: Sporosarcina sp. E16_3 (assembly GCF_017347125.1). Taxonomy (NCBI): domain Bacteria; kingdom Bacillati; phylum Bacillota; class Bacilli; order Caryophanales; family Caryophanaceae; genus Sporosarcina; species Sporosarcina sp. E16_3. The sequence continues at coordinate 108,366 of NZ_JADPRX010000001.1, read as the reverse complement.
ATTCCTGTATTTAATTATATCCTACATTCATTACTTTTGAAAAAGATAGTGAATTGTGCCTGTATCCATTCAAAACAAACGATTCTCAATTCTTTGCAGCCTAATTTTCCATACTTGAATTTCTTTAATGTGTCAGATGAATCATATAATTAAAATAAAAATTATACATCGATTGCTTTTTTATTTTACTAAAACCATATATTTTTAAGTAGACTGCTACAAATACAATTCCAAACTGTGTTAGTGCCAGGCACCTTTTTCAAGTCGAGACCCCTGCCTTATGCTCACGCCTTTGTTATACTAATCGTGTTAATCATTAAGGGGGTTAAGAATATGGCAAAGTTATTTGAACCATTTTCAATACGCAATGTTAAATTTAAAAACCGTATCGTTATGTCGCCGATGTGTATGTATTCGAGCCATAACGAAGATGGAATGATTGAAGATTGGCATAAAATACATTATGCCACACGTGCAGTCGGTCAAGTTGGCTTGATTATCGTTGAGGCGACAGCCGTACAACCTGCGGGGCGTATTTCTGCACAAGATCTTGGCATCTGGAGCGATGATCATATTGAAGGCTTAACAGAAGTGGTCCGTCTTATGCAACAGCATGGTGCTAAAACGGGGATTCAGCTCGCACATGCCGGACGCAAAGCGACAGTTGATGGCGATATTTATGCACCTTCCTCAATTGCATTCAATGACAAGTATAAATCGCCTGTTGAAATGACTAAAGACGATATAAAAACGACCGTGCAAGCATTCAAGGATGGTGCAATCCGTGCGAAGAAAGCCGGGTTCGATGTAATTGAACTTCATGGTGCACATGGCTATCTTATTAATGAATTCCTGTCTCCATTATCAAATAAACGGACGGATGATTACGGTGGCACTGCAGAAAACCGCTATCGCTTGTTACGTGAAATTATCGACGCAGTACGTTCCGTTTGGGAAGGTCCCCTTTTCGTCCGAATATCCGCGCATGATTACACTGACGGGGGCATGACGTCGGTTGCATACGTCGAAATGGCGAAGTGGATGAAAGAGCAAGGCATCGATCTAATTGATGTCAGTTCTGGGGCGGTCGTACCAGCCGCAATTGATGCATTCCCTGGCTATCAAGTGAAATTTTCGGAAACAATTAAAGAAGGTGCCGATATAGCAACAGGTGCCGTTGGCTTGATCACTACTGGTATCCAAGCAGAAGAAATCTTGAAAAATGGCCGTGCCGATATGATTTTGCTGGCACGGGAGCTACTGCGCGACCCGTACTGGGCATATACAGCGGCAAAAGACCTTCGTGTTGAGATTCAGTCACCGAAACAGTATGAGCGAGGCTGGATGTTTTAAAGTACAAAAGCGCAAGCGCCTATTCAGCCTAGACTGAAGCAACTCGAGGAGTCTGACGGAAAATCTTCACATTACAACTTATCCACAGTACGAGGATTTATAATTTCCTAGACAACAAAAACGCAGTAGTGCCAACGCTAATAGGGGTTGGCGCTACTGCGTTTTTTAGTGTGACGCTCCTAGAGTCTGCTCTTTAATGGTGATCATTAGCGTATGGAATTTCTCCATCTCTTCGAAATGTGGGAAGTGTGCAGATTCCTCAAACCATATAAACAGTTTTTCAGGTGCGTCTAACTTTTCATAGTAATTGTAAGCATCTTCAGATGGCGTTATATAATCATACCTTCCCATGCAGAGGTAAACAGGAATGCTTAAAGTCGGAACAGTTTTAAAGAAGTTCGAATACTGAATTTGAGGCAGTATTGCATTTTTCGACAACCGGCTACCGAATGCCATGCGTATTCCATCAGTCCAGGTATATTCAGGTGCCAGAAATATCCCTTTAATCAGTTCTTTCTGCGTATGACTGTTGCGTTCGGCGCCTCCAAAATCAGTAATCCACTTCTGCTCTAGCCTTGTAACTTTACTATAATGCTTATATGGGGGTGGTCCAATGCTTTCAAGCTCTTTTATCGCTTCAGCATTGTTTCGTTTTATTGCTTCATCAAGTGCAAATTGATACGACAAATGTTCACCAAAAGGAGCATCTGCAACTTGTCCTATTCCTATATACGCATAGAAATGTTCTGGATATTGTTGAACTGTCCATGTTGCTAACATACTTCCCCAAGAATGCCCGACTATAAAAATTTTGGATTGGTTAAATTTATGTTCCAGGTACTTTGTTAGTTCGAGTGTGTCTTCAACTAGATTGCCGATGTGTAAATCTCCATGTGTTAGATTCCAATGATAAGATTTTCCAGAACCCCGTTGATCCCAATTGACGACGATGAAATCCTTTTCCAAATCCCTTTGATATTGTCGTGCATAAGCGATTTGAGAGTAGCCAGGTCCGCCATGAAGGAATAATAAAATAGGATTACGCTGATCATTTCCGCGAATAAGGACCGACTGTTTAATACCGCCGAGTTCAATTTGTTCAAGCGTAGAGACACTATTTGGCAGCAGTGCTCTGCTTTCATCTCTAATTCGAGGAGTCCAAGAAGGAAAAATAAACGCAAGGATGGGTAGGCATAAGAAAAGCAATAAGTACCGGAAACGTTTTTGTTTAGTAAGCATCACGATAAAGCAATCACTCTTTCCATTAATTACATACCCTAACTATACACTTTTAGCCTATCCTATAAACAGTAACACTCACGAAACTAAGAAAAATAGAGGAAAAGTTTATCATCGTGTAGAATAGTGTCTATTGAACAAAAAACTAATTATTCGAGATGAATCGAAACGTTTGAAAGGGTTGGGATCAATGCGGAACGTAATGATAAGTGTTCAGCAAGTCCAAGAGAAACTACTGGAATTAGGACATCCAAACGAGGTGGTCAAATTGACGGACAGTGCTCGCACTGCTCAAGAAGCGGCGAATGCCTTGGGGTGTGGGGTCGCACAGATTGCTAAATCAATTATTTTCAAACTAAAAAGCACGAACCAGCCGCTATTGGTCGTTGCAAGTGGGGTCAATCGTATTGATGAGAAACTAGTTGCTCAAATACTAAATGACAAACTAGGTAAAGCCGATGCTGATTTTGTCCGCGAATCCACTGGATTTGTTATTGGCGGTGTTCCTCCATTAGGGCATAAAAACCCCATACTAACCTTAATTGACGAAGACCTTTTCCGGTATGACACAATCTGGGCTGCTGCTGGACACCCAAAAGCCGTGTTTCAATTAACACCTGATGAATTGGAGAATATGACAAAAGGACAAGTTGTTTCTGTGAACTAATGTTTAATAAATAAACTAAACCCGATTCCCCAGCAGTGGGTAGAATCGGGTTATTACTTACCTATTTTTGACGAAAGCATTGCGCTATTCAAGTAGTTATAACGGACGGAAACAACCTTAATAACTACTATTGTCCATTTAGTCTCGAATAACTTCGCCGTTTTTCCATTCGAAACGTGAGAAATCGTCCGCGATATGAAGTGCAGGGAAAATGGCTTCCCCTTGTTTCTGCAATTGCGCCACGTCGCTGGGCATGAAACGCGCACTAATATGATTGGCAATAAGCGTTTTCGCTCCGGCTTCTTGCGCTACCCGTGCTGCATCACCGATTGTTGAATGGCCATATTCTTTCGCCAGATTTCCCGTATCTATATCGAACGTAGCCTCGTGAACGAGAATATCCACGTCTTGCGCCAGTTCAACTGCAGCGGAACAATAATTGGTATCCCCTAGAATGGCAACCGTAAATCCTTCTTGCGGTTCCCCAGTGACGTCCGAACTGACAATAACTCGCCCGTCCTCTAATACCACATCTTCTCCGCTCTTCAACTGTTTCAGTAGCGGACCATTTGGTACACCAGCTTCTTTCGCCTTGGCGATGAGTAATTTTCCCGGAAGCGGCTTTTGCTCAATCCGATAACCTAAACACGGGATAATATGCTGTAATCTTTTAGCGGTTACACGATAATCGGCATCTTCAAAAACAACGCCTTCTCCAATTTCATGAACAATTAGTTCATAGTTTAAATGTGTGTTGGTCACGCGCAACGTTGTCTTCAGCCATTCATCCAATCCGGAAGGCCCGTAAATATCAAGTCGTTCCTCACCACCGAGGAATGAACGCGAGCCTATCAATCCCGGCAATCCGAAAATATGATCGCCGTGCAGATGTGTGATAAATATCTTGCCGATTTTTCGTGGTTTTAGCGATGTATGTAATAGCTGGTGTTGCGTCGCTTCTCCACAATCGAATAACCAGTACCCTACCCCTTCGGCCGACAAATTCAAAATGACGGCTGAAGTATTACGCATTTTGGAGGGCATACCCGCACCTGTCCCTAAAAATTGTAGTTCCATAACGGATATCCACCTTTCATTTCATGCCCCGCTTCACTGTTCCGGGACCGAATTTTCGTTCTAACTGCGAAAGCAAAGTATCCATTGTCTCTTCTTTCGCATGTTTTTCAAAGTTATAAATGGATAGCTGTTCATGTAGTTCATTCATCATAACCACATTTGAAACAGTAATACCAAGAAGTCGAATCGGTTCGCCATCCCAATGCCTTGTAAACAAATCTGCAGCTTCTTTGTAAATGTCTTGTTCTTTATAAAGAGGATTAAGGACTGTTCGGCTACGCGAATGATTACGCCAGTCGGCTGTACGTATCTGGATCATAACGACTGTACCGGCTAATTGTCTATTATCAAGACGGTTAGCTACTTTGGACGCCAGCCATTTGAAAACCCTCAGGCATTCATCCAAATCAGTTTCATCTACAGTTAATGTAGTTGAGCTGCCGAAACTTTTTCGTTCATCGGCAGCTTCAGGGTCTACAAGACGGTAGTCAATACCATTTGCACGTTGGTGTAGACTGATGCCGTGTTTCCCAAAAGAAGATTTAATGGTAATTTCATCTGTTGTTGCCAAATCCCCGATTGTGTAAAGGCCTAACTCATTCATCTTTTTCTCTGTACTCTTCCCAATTCCATGCATTTCAATAACCGGAAGCGGCCACAAGATTGACTCGATTTCCCTCTTCCGTAAAATCGTGATACCCATTGGCTTTTTCATATCGGAGGCAGTCTTTGCAAGAAACTTATTCGGCGCAATACCAATTGAACAAGGTAGGTCGAGCTCCTGTAAAAGGCGTTGTTGCATAGCGGATGCAATATTCACAGCATTGGTCAATCCGCCAATTGCCGTAATATCGATATACGCCTCATCAATTGACACCGGTTCCACAAGGTCTGTGAAGGTTCGTAACAAATCGAAAACCGCAGACGAAGCAATCCGATACTTTTCGAAGTCGGGCGGGACAATTAAAAGACCGGGACATAATCGCTTCGCCTCGCCGACGGTCATCGTCGTGTAAATGCCAAGCGCTCTCGCTTCGTAGGAACACGTCACAAGGATGCCTTTCCGTGCTTTTGGATTACCGGCAACCGCCATTGGGATACCTTTCAAGGAAGGGTCATGGGCTTGTTCAACGGATGCGAAAAAACTATTCATATCAAGATGAAGAATGACCTTTACTTGCGATTCACCATCCGTTGTCACGACATAATCCCCTCCTTTGATGAAAAGCGTAAGGCGCCCGCTAGACGCGACAGGCATAAGTCGATCCAGCGACGTGGCGCTCTTTGCCACATAGCTGGATTGCTTTCAAGGAACCTAGCCTAAGTACGCCGCGTCCTGCGGCAACAGCTACATGACCCACATCCTGTGGGCCTCCGAGCGGCTGGCGCCTGAAGCATAGACAACGTTACAGATCAAAAAAACTTATACTGTCTTACCTAACATGCAAAAACCGGACAGATGACACTGCCCGGCCTACGCATTACTTTTCTTGTGCTAGTTGTGCTTCGACGTACTCGCCGATTTTATCCATCCCAGCAAGCGTTTGGGATAAAATCTCAGGGTCAACAACTGTAATCATTCTGTTTTCCAAATTTGCGATTGTTGTGAAATACGGTGTTCTTGAGTACGCCATAAGTCCTGAAGACGTTAATGCACTTTCTGGTATATCAAGAATTTCTTTCGCATCCAGTACAAGGAGTCCCATGAACAAGCTTCCAGTCTGAACTACCACAACACGTGCATCTTCAAATCCTTTTGCAGTTTTACCATAAAGAATCTGTTCAAAATCCAGAATCGGAACGAGTTCTCCACGAATCCGCATAAGTCCAAGCATATAGTCGGGTAGATGTGGAATCGGGTTTACTTGTTCGAGACGCTCGATTGACACGACGGCATCAACAGCAATCGCGTATTCCTCGTTACCACACTGGACAATAACTGCTTTTAAATCACTCATTCTATCCCCCTCCTTTTACTTATTCGCTGTTACATGGACGATTTCAAGCAAAAGTTCTGTCAGCTTGTTCAACTCTTCAACCGGCATCCGTTCATTTTTCGTGTGAATTTCTTCGTAACCGACAGCTAATGTAACTGTTGGGATACCTGCGCCGTTGAATACATTACCGTCGCTTCCACCGCCGCTCGTCATTAGCTCTGGCGTCAGTCCGATATTGTTGATGGCTGTCAACGCCGTTTGCACGACTTCTGCATCTTCTTCAAAACTAAATCCGGGATACATAAGCTGAACTTCTGTTTCAGCTGTTCCGCCCATTAGTTCAGCAGTCCGCTCAAATGTACGAATCATATGTTCGGTTTGTTCATTGAGCTTTTCTTGATTGATAGATCTTGCTTCCGCTAAAATACGCACTTCATCACAGACAATATTCGTTGCTTGTCCACCTTCAAAGCGTCCGATATTAGCAGTTGTTTCTGAGTCAATGCGACCCAGTGACATTGCAGCAATCGATTTCGCCGCGATATTGATGGCAGAAACTCCTTTTTCAGGTGCAACGCCAGCATGTGCTGTTTTGCCATGGATTGTCGTCCATAATTTCGCTTGGAACGGTGCAGAAGTTACAATGCCGCCTACTTTTTGGTCACTGTCGACAGCATAGCCGTATTTCGCTGTAATCAATGACGCATCCATCTCTTTCGCGCCGACTAGGCCACTTTCTTCGCCAGCTGTAATAATAAACTGAATGTCGCCATGTGGCTTACCGCTTTCTTTCAACGTACGTACCATTTCAAATAGGGCAGCAATTCCCGCTTTATCATCTGCGCCAAGAATTGTCGTACCATCAGAATAGACATAACCGTCTTCACGCAATTCAGGTTTAATACTTTGACCTGGAACAACAGTGTCCATATGACACGTGAAATAGATGGCGTCGATGCCTTCAGCAGTCCCTTTGAGCGTCGCAATTAAGTTACCTGCACCATGTCCAGTCCGATCGTCAGAATCATCTTCCTCAACGTCAAAACCTAGAGCTTCCATTTTTAGTGTTAAAACATCGGCAATGGCGCGTTCGTTTTTCGTTTCAGAATCAATTTGTACAAGTTCAAAAAATTCTTCGAGCAGTCTTTGTTTATTCATTATAAAGCATCCCCTTAATTATAACGGCATATTACCGTGTTTCTTCTTCGGTCTAGTTTCTTGTTTGTTGCGCATCATGTCAAGTGCTTGCAATAGTTTAATACGTGTTTCACGCGGATCAATAACGTCATCGACCATGCCGTGTGATGCCGCAACGTAAGGATTTGAGAATTTCTCTCGGTACTCCTCGATTTTTTCTGCACGCATTGCTTCCGGATCTTCGCTATTGGCAATTTCTCTGGCAAAGATGATATTTGCAGCGCCTTGCGCACCCATAACTGCAATTTCAGCATTTGGCCAAGCATAGACAATATCCGCTCCGATTGATTTGGAGTTCAGTGCAACATAAGCACCGCCAAATGCCTTTCGAAGAATAACCGTTATTTTTGGCACAGTTGCTTCCGAATAAGCATACAAAATTTTTGCACCGTGGCGAATTATACCACCATGCTCTTGTTTAATGCCTGGGAAGAACCCAGTCACATCTTCAAACGTAATGATTGGAATATTGAAAGAGTCACAGAATCGGATGAAACGTGCAATTTTATCGGATGAATCAATATCGAGCCCCCCAGCCATAACTTTCGGCTGGTTACAAACGAGGCCGACCGGTTCACCTTTCATACGGGCCAATCCGACGACAGCATTTCTTGCAAATTCAGCTTGAACTTCCATGAAAGAGTCCGTGTCGACGACTTGTTCGATAACACGCCGAATGTCATATGGGCGAATTGTTTCATACGGCACGACATCTGCCAAGTTTCCGCGGTAATCATCTGCTTCATTATAAGCCACGATTGGCGGTTTTTCCGTATTGTTTTGCGGTAAATATGCAAGTAATTTTCTAACATTTTCTAGAACTGTCTTCTCATCTTTACCTCTGAAATGGGCATTCCCGCTAATCGAGTTATGTACTTTAGAACCGCCAAGATCTTCTGACGATATTTTCTCTCCAGTAACCGTCTCAATTACTTTCGGTCCTGTAATAAACATCTGGCTCGTTTCATCTGTCATAAATACAAAATCTGTGATGGCTGGCGAATAAACTGCGCCGCCTGCACAAGGCCCAAGAATGACCGATATTTGCGGAATAACACCGGAGTAGATAGCGTTACGATAGAAAATTTCACCATACCCGTCAAGTGAAACGACACCTTCTTGAATCCGTGCTCCACCCGAATCATTCAATCCGATGAATGGTGCGCCATTTTTAGCTGCTAGATCCATGACATTGGCGATTTTCATCGCATGCATCTCCCCAAGTGCACCTCCGAAAACAGTGAAATCTTGTGAGAATAAATAAATCGGCCTTCCGTTAATTTTTCCGTACCCTGTCACCACGCCGTCACCAGGACCTACTTGCTTGTCCATACCGAAATCACGCGTACGGTGGACAACGAACGGGTTTAATTCAACAAATGAATTCGGATCTAGGAGCAGGTCAATTCGTTCTCTTGCTGTCAATTTTCCTTTTTCATGCTGTTTAGCAATTCGCTCGTCTCCGCCACCAAGTTCAATCACTCTTTTTTTATCATACAATTCATTAATTTTATCATAGATATCCATTTTGTCAGTCCCCTTTACCGCTTTTATCACATAGCTCATACAAAACACCGAATGATGATTTAGGATGAAGGAACGCAACTTCGGCCCCTCCAGCACCCAGTTTGGGTTCTTCTTGAAGTAATTGTACGCCTTTTTCTCGCAGTTCAGCCATTCTTGAACGAATATCCGTCACGCCAAATGCGATATGATGAACACCTTCGCCGCGTTTATTGATAAATTTGGCAATTGGCCCATCTTCCCCCAGTGGTTCCAATAATTCAAGCTTAATATTCCCGGCGTCAATGAATGCGACGCGCACGTTCTGACTGACGACTTCTTCAACTGCTAAAAGCGTAAGCCCGAGCGTATGTATGTAATAGTCTAGTGATACATCGATACTATTCACAGCAATTCCAACATGGTCTACTTTTTGCATACCAATTCCCCTCCCCCTATTGTACATTTTACCTCATTAAAACGACTATATGTTGTGATATTCATAAATTCTGTTAAAATAGAACTATTAAGCTTAAGGAGTTTTGACTAATGAGCAACCCTAAAGTACAAAAAGTTATCGTTTTAGTAATGGTTGGCGCAATGCTTGCATCAAGTGTTATGTTTGGCCTTAGTATGATTATGTAAAAAAACAAAAAACAGTCCGTATGTGCAACTAGCACGTACGGACTGTTTTTCACTTATTATGTCTAGCTTCCGTGCGCCAGACATTTGGAGACTCACAGGATGTGAGTTACGTAGCCGTTGCCACACGACGTGGCGAACTTAGGCTGTGTCCACTTGCAGGCGCACTACACTTTTCTTACAGTTCTTCGCAATAGTCCTCGAACTGGCTTTGTAGGTTTGTTACAACGGACATTGGATCATGTCCTTCGATTTCATAACGTCCAACTTCAGCTACCATCTTGCCATCTTTCATCAGTACGAATGATGGTGAAGAAGGCAAGTGATCTTCTCCGAATAGCATACGTGCTTGTGCTGTTGCTTCTTTGTCTTGTCCTGCAAATACAGTTACTAAGTGATCCGGACGTTTGTCATAATGTACTGCATGTGCAGCCGCTGGACGTGCAATACCGCCTGCACAACCACAAACTGAATTCACCATAACAAGTGTCGTGCCCGGGCGTTTAAAAGCATCTTCCACAAGCTCAGGCGTTGTCAGCTGCTCATATCCACCAGCTTCCATCTCCGCACGTGCTGTTTTAAGGATATCATTCATATAAAGATCAAAATTCATATTCATGTATAATCAAACCCCTCTCTATTTACTTCTTTATCATAGCAGGACAGCGAGTTTCCTGCAAAAATTCGATTTCGAAATACATAATAACTTGAAACGAAGCCTTTTACTGTTTCTTTCGTTAAAATACTAAAGCCTAATTATTTAAAAGGAAAGGCAATGAAGTGATTGGATTTTGGTTCGTCGGCTGACTTTTCACTGCATGCTTATTCTATAAATTGTCTGTTCTTACGCAATATTAATAAAAAAACACCCCCGTCCATGATTAAGATAACCACTTAGGAGGTGTGTCTTTTGCCCAATAGATGTCACCGATTGAATGATGAGCTGTAAATTCATCTGCGGCAATATGATAGTGGAAGTTATAGTAGTAGCCGTCTTTCGGCCTTTTTTCAGTACGAACATGGAAACGGATAAGGTCTTTTCTGTCTTCAAGATCATATACATTAAAAATTTTCTCTGAATAATCCCCGGCAGGCTTTTCGCTGATAGCAAGACGGCGCTTATGTAGATCATCAGAACTAGCAAGCGTCATTTGAATAGCTTCCTCAATTTTCGGGAAAATAATGCTGTCAAATTCATCAGCGATTACTGGACCAACTTTTGTTCCAAATTTCATGTACGATAGCTTCTTCGCAGACGTGATAAATAAATCTTCTACGGAGTCCGAATTATCTTCTAAACTATCGTCATAGTACGCATCTGCTAATTCAATTGGATAATTGTCACTTTGCAAAGGACTTGCAGAATGTTTCGAAACGTCTTTGTCTTGTAAGTTTGTCCAAATTTCATGATTCGGTGAAATGGCACCGAATGTCAAGAGTGCTACGGCAACAATGAGCGTCTTTTGTAACCACTTTTTCATAACATCTCACCCGCAATTGATTAAATTTTTGTTTACTTATAGTTTATTTGACGAAAAAGTATTGAAAAGGTTTCTTCTTTCTTATTTTCATTGTACAATAAAAATGAAGATAATTGTATGTTTTTTTGAAGGAGGGTATCACTGATGGATGTGAATCTGTTTATCGGTATCGGAATGCTGGCATTGCTCGTGTATCTTAGCTCATTGAATTTCACCCACTAATATCAATAAACGCCGTCGCCCTCATTTTTGAGGAGGACGGCGTTTTTCATTTTTCGATACAAGCGAAATGGAACTTCGTATTGGGTCTGATTTTTCGTTCCATATCAAATTGCTCGAATACGGGTGAATCAAACCGATCTTTCACAACAACCCGCCGCTTACATACACGTTGGGCTTGTTTTATCCATTCATCTGTCAGCGTACTATGCACGCCAGCTTGACGCAGTGGCGTGAAATTGGTCGATTCCGAAATAGGTGCATGAAACATCGGATCGATATAGACAATATCCCACGCTGAATCCGCTTGTTGGCTCAAAAACTCAACTGCTTCAGACTGGATGACTTCGATCCGAGTCATAGCCTGAGCAAGTTGCTCTGACTCAGATGGAAACGAGCGCAGACCCCGTCCAGTTATGAACGCGACTGCGGGATCTGCTTCTACGCCCAACACTTTGCCGCCTTCACCTGTTACGAAAGAAGCGATGATACTGTCAGAGCCAAGCCCAAGTGTACAATCGAGAAACGAATCATCTTTTTTCAATTGAGTTATCTCGATTAGCGGATCTGTTTCACCCTTCAATAACCGTTTCAATCTGAATGCTGCAGAATTAGGATGAAAGAAAAACGGTTCTTCCATTCCGATACGATATAAATCATATCGATTTTTCCCCGCAACAATAACATCCGAACCGTTTGTGTTTTGTATTCGGGAAACCGCTTGTTTTTTGCGTTCGACAATCGGATAGCCTAGGATTTCAGACGCTTCTAACGCAAGTTGTAGCGATTGATCATCAGGCCTGCCAGCGGTCGTGATGACTGTACTCATTATTTACAAACTTGATCGAGTACTTCCGATAGATGGTCTTTAATTTGCCCCATCTCAAAATTCTCGATTTGTTCTCTTGGAATAAAGTACGCGAGTGCCCCATCTTTCCAAAGTGCGATAGAAGGTGAGCTAGGCGGTACTTCCGGGAAATAATCCCGCATCATAGCTGTCGCTTCTTTATCTTGTCCTGCAAATACTGTGAACAAGTGATTTGGTTTATGTTCAGCTTCCTGTAATGCTTCTCTAACTGCTGGACGTGCAAGACCCGCTGCACATCCACAAACCGAGTTGATAACGACAAGCGCTGTCCCCTCAAGTGATTTCATTGTTGCTTCAACGTCCTCAGCCGTCGTTAGTTCCGTAAATCCATTTTGTGCAAGCTCTTCACGCATCGGTTTCACAATGCCCTTCATGTACTCGTCGTAAGCATTCATGTATTCGCCCCTTTTCATATGTGTTCAAAATCGCTTAGTAAATCAAGTTCCACGAGTTCCATTCTACCTTGTCTTTCATATCTTTTCACGGTTCTTCACTTTAAATGTTAGTTTTGTGTTAGTTGTTATGGTTTATTTGAGTTATTCCATTCAATCACTGCTTATTTTTGAGTGAACAAAAAAAACGACCGGATGGACATTCTACTATTAATCGCTTAATACATGCAGTTATTTGTTTTTTAAATTGTCCATACCTTGCGTTGTTATTGCTAATACTTGATTATCCGACCCTTGCCCGCTATCTGTGGCTTAGTCCTATTTGATAAGGTGTTCAATATGGATTTTGAAAGATAAAAAGCCTAACTCCTCCGTATCTTGAACAAGGAATTAGGCTAATGATTTTCAACAATCATGACCGTTAATGCAAAATATTTTGTTAAATTAACCCATCCACATCCCCCAAACAAAAAATGACCATATAGAAATCGGGAGGCCTATTAAGACACATGCAGTAACACTCACAATAAGGAATACTTTCTCAGTTTTATTGAAAATAAATAATGAAATAGGGATAATTATATATAATCCAATACTAATGAAAGTTACGATAGTTATAGCTGTTGTTAACTCAATTGCAGGGAAACGTTCATTTAAAGTATAAGATATATCTTGACCAAGCGTGCCTAAAATGGTTGCCAATATAAGACCTATGATTACAAAAGAACTATAAATCATCACCTTCATATCCTCAATCCCCTCTTTTGAAATCATTATTCTGCTATTTAAAAATCGTAACGAACTTCCTTTTGTTCCAAATAGATTTCTATTTTTCCAACAGTATGATTCTTGTCGTAAGCTATATAAGCTGAAAAGATAAGAACACTTTTAACTATTCTTTTCATAAAAGAAAACCACATTTTAAATTCAAACTACGTAAACAATTGTGCTTATGTTACGTCATTTGTTGATATATAGGTATATTTCAAGCATTATTTTTCACGAAAAATGCCCTCAAAAACAACCTTACCAATAATTGTCCTGTGAAAAAAACGAACGTAACAAATATAACCGCGCCATCTCTGCCAACAGGTTTAAACCAGCCACCCTCATCCACAATAAAATTAGTAGCCAAAAACACTGATAATACGCCAGTTATTATATTCACACAAAAAATGAAACGCAGTTTTACTGCTCCTGATAAAAGACCTGATACTACCACGTACAATATAGAACTCGCGAGTAGAAAAGTAGCTTCTTCATGTTTCATATGCTGTCCATATTCATAGTAATGGAAAAGGAACGGAGCTGGAATTAAAGACACAATCAACCATAGTACTTTCATAAGATCCAACCAAACAAATTTACTATTCGCCATCGTCAGGTGACTCCCCTTTGAATAACTCACTTAAACGAGTTAAGGCTTCTTGCTCTTCAAACGAGCTATACCATCTATAATTTTTGTCGTCTAAAATTCGATAATGTTGGCTAATTACATTTTGTTGCAATCGAAAACTCCCTTGATTATCAATTTCTTGCCACCAAACTCTTCCCCCCATCGACCTATCTCTTGGTCTATCTATTCCATTGTGTGCAATAGTTTCAATGATTTCTAAAGGTTCATCCCCTAAAACTGACCGCAAAATTTCACTATCTCTGAATAACGCACAGACCGCAATTACATTTGTCCAGCCCGATAACGTTCTTCCTTTTTCAATTTGGATAAGTGTTTTTTTGGATATACCCATAATGTCTGCCATTTTTTCTTGCGAATAATTTTTTTCTAACCGAATAAGTCTAATTTTACTGGAAATAAGTTCAATCATTTGCTCTTTATTCATATGTTACTTCCTTCCCAAAGGTTACTTACGACACCTATTAGTGTAATATTACACTAATAGGGAATAGGTATCAAGATTTACTTTTCCATTATTTAAGGTTTTGTCAGACTACTACTTTGAATTTATAATAAAAGCCACTAAATCGGTTCTTTGTACATTCGCTAATTCAATTAGTATTCTATCTTGAATCCTTAACATTTTTACCATCGCAGTAATCAGGTGTTAATTAAAACAAGCCATCTTCTCAATCATGAAAAGATGGCTTGTTTCGTTTTCACTATGGTTCTAGTTGCAGCTAACCTTTTTCATTTCACCTTCTTACGAACAAATGACAAGTACTTACTTCTCATCTACCAAAAGGCCACGTTCAATCGCTACATACAAGAGCCCAATTGCATCCGAATCCGTCAATGTTCCCTTCAATAGCTTGTCATGCCAAGTTGGAGATAACGGGCCATCTGGCATCTTTTCAAGTCGTTTTAAAACGGCGCTTGTCGAATTGATAAGTGATTGCGATGATGGTTTATACAATTTATTCGCCCCTTCCTTTGGTGATAGTATCGGACTGCCTACCGAAGAAGTTTGCAGCTGCAATTTAAAGTAGATAGCCAATCCTTCTGCGATTGCCTCACCTTGGGCTTGCAAATAGTGATTATCCCGTAACTTTAGAATGTCAACTGTTGAATCCATAAAGCCTCCCTCGCTTAAGAATGCCGGCATAGCAGATTCCCGAAGAACGTGGAAGTTGGCACGCTTCATCCCTCGATCACTTATCCCCATAGCCATTACAATCCTCGGATGAATAGCGCCAGCAATTTCAATTGATTTTTGGTTCGCCGTTGGGTTGTCCATTGTATATGTTTCAATACCGCTATGGCTGCCCCATTTATCCGCTAGGGTATTATGATGGATAGAAGCATATACATCGGCTTGCCACTCGTTCGCTAGAGTTGTGCGTGTAGTAAGTGGAACATCCGTCTTACCTGTTGGGTCATCCACACGTAGAATTTCCACGTTTTTGTATGTCTTTAGTTTAGCAATAGCGTATTTGGCTACTTTATTGTTAAACGACCACTCCCGCTCGTCATCCGGAGAACGTTTACCAGGTGTATTGAATCCGTGCCCAGCATCGATTACGATTTTAACCATTTTGTGACACCTCCTTTTTGTGTCCTATTAAAAAGTATTTGTCTTTTTTAAATTCCCACGGCAATCTAAAAGTACTTTTCTATTTATACTATTCATTATGTGTTTTGTGATGGCGGCACTTGTCCGTTTTAGAATAAATATGTATAGGACATGTCAAAACTTAACGTTCCAATATGTCCGATTTAGTTAATTTTCAAGACTTTTTGAGTTTATTTTTGTTAAACGGCAAACCTAATTGTTTCCTATAAAAATTGAAATTTAGTTCGACATGTTGCAATAAACGCTTATCTTTATCAAATAACGTTAAACTATCTTCGTAGTGTTCCCATCTGATTTCCTTTTTAATGGACCAAATAATCGTATCTAAATCAGGATCTACTAACTCATAGTTTCTTTTAATAATGTCTTCAATTTCAAAAAAAGACTCTTTTGTAATCCCGTCATATCCGTCACCTGGCACAATAGCCTCTCCGAGTAATTTTAATAAAGGGGTATAAACATTTTTCAAGATTTCTGTTTTATATTTAACCGCTTCGTTTCGAATCTCTTTCATAAGCTGAAAATGATAATTAAAAAAACTTGTGATAATGATTGTAATTGAAGAACTGACTAACGCGATGATGACTTCTTTCACTGCTCTCTCTCCTAACGCCTCTATTCGACCGGTATTGCCATTATATTCAGGCAATTTGTGACGGTGTGTACAATCACCGCATAATAGAAAACAGCCGCCTACTCTCATTTGAGCTGGCGGCTGTCTGTTAGTTTTGTTCGACTTTGACTCTTGAAAGTCCAAAATACGCAAGGACTGCAATTAAACTTGAAGCGAAGATAATAGCTCCCATTGGAATTGCTGTTTCTTCCCCTGCTATTCCGACAAGTGGTGCCGTGATTGCGCCTAAAATGAATGGCAGTAATCCAAGTAATGCCGATGCACTACCCGCAATATGCCCTTGCTTTTCCATCGCGAGTGAAAAGGAGGATGTCGAAATTATACCAATCGAAGCGACAAAAAAGAAGATAGGTACAACGATTGTAATAAGTGGTCCATTCAGTAACACAGCAATCAGTAGCAATGTACCTGAAGTGATAGAGATGAACAAACCTGATTCCAAAAAACGTTTTTCTGAGACAACTCCTGTTAAGCGTCCTACTACCTGGGTGCCGATAATTAGTCCAAATCCATTCATACCAAATAATAAGCTGAATTTCTGTGGTGAGACTCCATATATATTTTGATAAACGAAGGGTGTCCCGGCGACATAAGCAAAAATGCCGGCCATGATGAAACCTTGTGCAAGTGCATACCCCATGAACTGTTTGTTTTTCAGCAGTGACAGAAAGTTTTTTAATGTATGAGATAGGTTACTTGGAACGCGCATTTGTTCGGGCAATGTTTCATCCATTCTCCATAGGACAATGACAAATAGCAAAAAGCCGATTGCGCTTAAAACAGCAAATACACCAGTCCACTCAGTAAACGCGAGGATGCCTCCTCCAAGAACTGGTGCGAGGATTGGCGCCAAGTTATTAATCAGCATTAGTAAAGCGAAAAACTTCGTCAATTCTCGTCCGCTATATAAATCTCGGACGACAGCCCTTGAAATAACGATACCCGCAGCCGCGGCAAAGCCTTGTAAAAAACGTGCTGCAATGAAGAACCCGATATTCGGGGAAAATACACATAAAATTGATGCGACGAAATAGGAAATAAGTGCTATGAGCAACGGCTTTTTCCGTCCGTGGACATCACTCATTGGGCCAAGAATTAGTTGACCTAACCCGATACCTAGTAAGCAGGCAGTTAAACTGACCTGTACATAGGTGGCAGTGGTGCCAAAAGCACTTACGATTGTAGGGAATGAAGGTAAATACATATCAATTGTTAACGGACCCATCGCTGCTAATGTTCCAAGAAGTAATGCAAACCGTATTCGTTTATTTCCTTTAAGTGGTCCCATGTTCACTAACGACCTTTCTATGATTGAAAATAGTGCGTATGTATTGTGATGAAATCCCAAAAAAGAATCACAAGTAGTCTACTATATCACCAAAATGGCATACATAATAGTGGGATAATTTGGCTTCAAATCAACCCCACTACTTAATGAATGGAATCAGCATTATTTAAGGAATTCTTTATAAGCGATAACCTTTAATGCTAGAATCTCTTCCTCTGTTAGTTTTCCTTCAATATCTTTTAATAGCTCCATTATTTCGTCATTCGTCATACCCTTTTGGGCGTTAGATTGAATCGCTTGGAGTTCACTGAACCCAATTCTTTTGATTAATAATCTGGTTGCCTGCTCTTTTGTCGTAAAGGGAAGATTACTTTCTTCAATATTTGCACCTTCATTAATGAAACGCATTAATGAAGGGTCATCGGCTACCATTTTCTCAATATCATTTATCTGTCCGCTATTTTCTAATTCAGCAGTTACAACGTTCATTATTTTGTCAGATGCAATATTGGTTCCGACATAATAGATTCCATACCCAGCTCCACCAATAATTAATACGATAAAGAAAAGGTTCTTCAACAGTTTCATATGTCTTCCTCCCATTAATCATTTAGAAAAAACGTTAGCAGAATGCAAGTTTTCACATCCACTAACGTTTAACATATTGAAAAATGTAGTCATCACATTACTCTTTTGAAGCCGTACGCGCCTCTGTCATTTGTTTCCACACAGAACCTTTAGCATCTTCGCCTTCAGCAATTCGGGCAATTGCCATACGGATTTGGAGTTTAACCTCAAACTCTTGATCGTTTTCAGCCTCTTTCAAAGCAGGCAAAGCCTTGTCAGTTCCAGTTTCGTATAAAAACATAGCCGCACGCCAGCGAACCAGTTTATTTTTATCATTCAATGTTTCGATTGCTGCCTGTTCGAACCCTTCGAAACCAAGGTCGCTCATGCAGTCTCCCGCCGTCCGACGCACTGCCCAACTTTTATCTTTAAGTGCTTTTTCAACATACGGAATGACCGCGTCGTCTTCAATCATACCAAGATAGACCGTTGCTAGACGTCTAATTGACATCTTCTCATCGTCCAGTGCCCGTTCAAGGAGTGGTGCATCCGACATGTCAGGGTCAGGAATTTGATCAAGTAGCTGGAATCTAGTTTCCCATTGGTCGACCGAGAACTCCTCCAATGAAATTTTCCGTCCACGTTGCACGCCTTCACTATGTCCTTCATTTGCCTGCTGTATAATAGCTAGCAAGCGTTCTTCTGAATACGCCGCCTCTATTTCCTGACTGACAGTTTCACCGATTTCGGCTTTTTCTCCGTAACGGATTCCATAATCTGCCCATTTACGCAGCAAAATATAGTTTTCCACTTCACGTCCATGAACCTTTTCCATCGCTTGCACAAAGCGTTCACTTAGTCCAAATCGTTCTTCGGATTCACTATCGAACACTTTCACTTGAAGAGGGATATCTTTGTAGGTCTGAACGTGTACGTATACTTCCCCGTAGCTGTCGTCAATCTCTACTGTTGCTTCCGTCTGCTCACTTTGTTCCTCATTGAAAACGGCTTCAACGTCTGCAAGAATCGATTCCCATGTGACATTACTAATTCGTTCGACCGCCATGAAGTTCATGACGTGATAGATGCCTTTTACACCATTAATGTTCAATAATGCTGAAGCTGGAAATGATGCTGTTTCCGCATCACTTTTTTTATAATTATGACTCGTCCCATTTGGTAACTCCGTGTCGAGCACGATTTTCATGGAGTTGGGACTTGGCGTTGGTTCAATCGTTACAATTTTCAAGTGTATTTGCCCCTTTCGTTAGGATTTATTCAATTCTTGCAAAAAAGACCAACGTTCAATGAGTGTGTCGTATTTGCCGTTCAGTTCATCAAGTGTAGCTGTCAGTTCTCTGAGTTTATCGTAATCGGAGCCGGTGGATGCCATTTCCGCCTCTGTCGATTCGATCAACTTCTCGACATTTTCGATATCCGATTCAATTGTTTCGTACTCTTTCTTTTCGGCGTACGACATTTTCTTTTTTTGTTCCTGTTGGGCCGGCTTTTCTACCTCAACGATTAGCTCGTGTACCACTTTTTCTTTAGGCACATAAGTTTCAAGGAAATCAGAGTAAATACCAAACCATGTGTCGATATCCCCTGATCCATCCATTACCCATAGTTTTGTTGACGTACGATCCAAGAAGAACCGGTCATGTGAGATTGTGATGACAACGCCAGGGAATGTATCGATGAACGTTTCCAGAACAGAAAGCGTCTCAAGGTCGAGGTCATTAGTTGGTTCATCCAACAACATGACGTTTGGTTGTTCCATTAGCAGTTTCAATAAATAAAGTCGTTTTCGCTCGCCACCTGATAATTTACCGATAGGCGTACCGTGTGCTTTTGTAGGAAATAAAAACCGCTCTAACATCTGTGAAGCTGAAATTCGTGCCCCATCAGCACCTTCGATATCATTCGACGTATCACGAATATATTCGATAATTCGTTTTTTCTCATCCATTATTGGCGTGTGTTGTTGGAAATGAGCAATTTTTACTGTCGTTCCTTTGTCAATGATTCCGCTGTCCGGCTCACTTTCTCCAGAAAACATATTTAATAATGTCGTTTTCCCTGCCCCGTTAGGCCCGACAACCGCGATACGATCACCTGATTGTAGGATACTTGAGAAATTATCAATGATTTTTCTTCCGCCGAACGACTTCGAGATGCCGACCGCT
Source organism: Sporosarcina sp. E16_3 (assembly GCF_017347125.1). Taxonomy (NCBI): domain Bacteria; kingdom Bacillati; phylum Bacillota; class Bacilli; order Caryophanales; family Caryophanaceae; genus Sporosarcina; species Sporosarcina sp. E16_3. The sequence continues at coordinate 88,087 of NZ_JADPRX010000001.1, read as the reverse complement.
TCAATCACTTTTTTACCAAGACGTGTCGACTTAAGCGCTACTTCCATTTCTCCACCATTGTCTTCTTTTTTGACTTTCTCCGATAGGTCATCGAAGCGGTCAATCCGTGCTTTTTGCTTCGTTGATCTAGCTTTCGCACCTCGTCTAATCCATTTCAGTTCTGAACGGTAACGATTTCGAAGTTTATCGTCCGTCGATGCAGCCATCTCCGCGCGGATGGCTTTCGATTCAAGATAATTCCCGTAGTTACCTGTATGTGCATATAAAGTTTTATCTGCAAGTTCATAGATATTAGTAGATAACTCGTCCAAGAAGTAGCGGTCATGGGTAACAAAGATGACTGCTCCTTGTTCATTTTTCAAGTAATCTGACAGCCACATAATTGAATCGACGTCGAGATGGTTAGTCGGTTCATCAAGCAGCAAGAGATCAGCAGGTTCAATCAGTACTTTTGCAAGTGTTACCCGTTTTTTCTGTCCGCCAGAAAGCTCGCCCATCTTCTTATCGAAGGTTTCAATACCTAGTTTCGATAAAATCGTACGTGCTTTTGAGTTTATATCCCAACCAGATAGATCGTCCATCTCGATTTGGAACTTAGAATATTGTTCTTGGTTTAGTGTAGATTCAGGATCTGCCGAAAGTGCTTGAAGTGCGTACTCATACTCCAAGTTGACCTTGATAATTGGTGCATCGCTCTTGAACACCGTTTCCATCACTGTAAGTTCCGGGTCAATTTCTGGCTCTTGTGGTAAATAAACGATGCGGTATCTATTCGGATGTTCGGCCGAAATCGAATCTGCTTGTTCGACTCCTGCAATGATTGACAGTAACGTCGATTTGCCTGTTCCATTGATACCGAGCAGACCGACTTTTTCTCCGCTAATGACCGTAAACGCTATATCTTTAAACAATGTTTTCTCCCCAACAGTCTTTGTGAGGTTTTCTATAATTAATTGACTCATGACAACACTTCCATTTCTAATATGTACCTTGTCCTATCATAGCCGATTTTAGTGGATTAATAAATGACTAAGCACTGCTTATACATTTATAGAGTGAGTTGAAGGAATGATTCCACTCCATAACGGTTGGGCCTACGGGATGCAGGTCATGCAGTCGTTGCGACACGACGTCGCGAACTTACACTGCCATCCTTACGCCAGTCTTACCCCTTCGGCTACCCCTGTGAGGCGCCTACGCTAGTTTATATACAGTATTCAAGATTTCAACAAATATAGCGCCACTAAACTGACAGATAAATGATATAATTCAATTATCATTTAGTGCTAAAAGTGGGGGGGATCCAATGAAAAAGATCATTGAAGTAGAGCGATTATCGAAATCTTTTGGAAAATTGAAGGCTGTAAACGATATTAGTTTTTACGTAGACGAAGGAGCGTTATTCTCTTTTTTAGGAACAAATGGTGCTGGTAAGTCGACGACCATTTCAATTTTATTGACACTCCTAAAGCAAGACCAAGGGGCTGTGGTTGTTAATGGCTACACTGTTGGAAAACAGGACCAAGCCATTCGCCGGGAAATTGGCGTTGTATTTCAAGAGAGCCTGCTTGATCCTTTATTGACTGTCAAAGAGAATTTAGCGATTAGGGGATCTTTTTATGGGATGACACGACAAGAGCGTAACGTTGCGATTACTCGGGTTATGGATGTTGTGGATATACAATCTATTTCGAATCGACCTTATGGGAAATTGTCGGGTGGACAACGACGGCGAGTTGATATTGCGCGCGCCCTTATTCATAAACCGAACATTTTAATATTGGATGAACCGACAACAGGTCTTGATCCGGAAAGTCGAAAAAACATATGGGCAACCATACTGCAACTTCAAAAAGAAACAGGCATGACTGTTTTTCTAACGACACATTACATTGAAGAAGCAGCCAATTCGGATTATGTAGTTGTTATGAAAGAAGGCAGCATCGTTGCAAAAGGAACGCCCGAACAGTTGAAAAATAACTATTCAACGGATTTACTGACGATTTCTACGGATCAAGCAGACGAACTGCGTAGCTTGCTCAAGTTGGATGGATTGAATTTCAATGAAGAAAAGTCGCTTTTTCACTTCCGACTTAGCCATACGAGGGATGCGATACCGATTTTAGAGAAATTCACTTCTTTCATCTCTTCTTTTGAAGTGAAGAAATCCAGTTTGGATGATGTCTTTATTGCCATCAATGGAAAGGCTGTGAATCATGATGATAGCGTTCGCTAAACGGAATATCTTATTGTACTTTCGGGATAAAGCCACTGTCTTCTTCTCGCTTCTAGCCGTCATTATTTTAATCGCACTGTACGTTTTATTCTTAGGTGATATGACCGCCAAAGGCCTTCCGGATTTCCCCGCAAAAAAGGCAGTCCTCACTACGTGGTTCATCGCTGGAATCCTAGCGGTAACCTCAATGACGACAACACTCGGCTCATTTGGCATCCTGGTTGAAGATCGCGCAAATAAAACATACATGGATTTTTACTCTTCTCCTATTTCAAGAACGAGGTTGGTGGGTGGCTATATCATCAGTGCGTTGGTTGTAGGATTCATCATGTGTATGATCACACTCATTGCATCAAATGTGTTTCTCTTCGTTTCTGGAGAAGTGGTACTGTCGTTCGGAAAAATGATAGCGGCAGGCGGCGTAATTATCTTATCCGTATTGGCAAGCGGATCGATGGTGCTTCTTTTGGTTTCCTTTTTCAAATCGTCAAATGCATTTGCCGCAGCAAGCACGGTCATTGGAACACTTCTTGGTTTTTTAGCTGGCATCTATATTCCTATTGGAGGCCTGCCTGATTACATCCAAGCAGTTGTCAAGCTTTTCCCTGTTTCCCATTCAGCTGCGCTGTTTCGGCAATTAATAATGGAGGCGCCACTTCGAGAGGCCTTTTCTACAGCTCCAGTCGCTATGAAACAAGCATTCGAAATCGATATGGGCATGTTGTACGACATCAACGGTAAAAAAACTACTCAGTTATTTAGTATTATGTACCTCATTGGTACAACTTTGCTGTTTTTCGGATTATCCCTGCTTGTTATGAGAAGGAAAAGTAAATAAGCTTGCGCGTGCATAAAGAGGGGGATTCCTCTTGTGCACGCGCAAGCTTTTATGACATTCATTAATTCACCAAGCGCCCCGTTATTCCTTTTGCTTCCCAGTAAGCATCTCGGATTTGGACTTTTTGAATTTTACCGGATGCTGTTTTTGGTAGTTCATCGACAATAGTGATGCCTGTCACGGCTTTGAAGTGGGCTAACTTTTCTTTGCAGAATGTAATGATTTCCTGTTCTGTTGCGGTTTTATGTTCGCGTAATACAATATATGCGTGCGGTGTCTCTCCCCACTTCTCATGTGGAACCGCAATGACAGCAGCTTCCAGTACCGCAGGATGTCCATATAGGACACCTTCTACTTCAATCGATGATATATTCTCTCCGCCACTAATTATTACATCTTTCTTGCGGTCAACGATATTGATGTAGCCATTTTCATCAATGGTCCCCATGTCTCCTGTCAGAAGCCAGCCGTTTTGCAACGCTTGTTCCGTGGCTTGGTCATTCTTCCAGTAGCCTTTCATAACACCATGACTACGCACTGCCACTTCCCCGACTTGTACTCCATCACGCGCTACTTCTTCTCCGAATTCACTGAGGATTCGAACATCGCTCCCAATCATCGAGTAACCTGCTTTCGCTTTCAATTCGGTCTGTTGTTGTTTTGACAAATCAGTCAAATGCGAGCGAATCGTCGAAATTAGGCTAAGTGGTGCTGATTCCGTCATGCCATATACTTGGATGAATTCCCAGCCTAACTCTTCTTCGACGCGTGTGATGAAAGCAGGAGGCGGTGCAGATCCTGCAATCACCACGCGAATGTCTTGATTGATGACCGGATGATGCTGATCATGATAAATTAGCAATGCATTTAATACGGTTGGTGCCATATGCAAAATGGATACTTTATGTTCTTGTAATGCTTTAAAAATGGATTCAGGTGTCGATTTTCTTGAGCAAATATGTGTAGCACCATTTGCAGTGTAGTAAAAAGGAGAGCCCCAGCCATTGACATGGAACATTGGGAGCACATGCAAATAGACATCCGAGTCAGTGACCCTCAAATGATGCATCGTACTAAGCGCATGTAGATAATTATTACGATGCGTCAACATGACCCCTTTTGGATCTCCCGTTGTTCCACTCGTATAAAGCAAGCTGCACACATCATTTTCACCCAGTTCAGCGCGATCAAATGAAGCAGACGAATAACTAGCCAGCCAGTCGTCATAGCCCGTTTCTAGTGTTTCAGTATCTTTATAATGAACAATAATATGTTTAACTGTTTTAAATTGATCTATCACAGGTTTAATTAATTCATAAAGATCTTGATCTACAAAAAGCACCTTAGATTCACTATGATTCAAGATAAATACATAGTCTTCAGGCTTCAATCGAATATTTAGCGGTACCATGACGGCACCTACTTGAAAAACACCATAGAATCCTTCCAGCATTTCTAGCGAATTCCCTGCTAAATAGGCGACATGGTCTTCTTTTTGAATGCCTAAATCACGCAGACCACGAGACAGCTGATTGACTCTTTCATTCAGTTGAGCGTATGTAAAAACACGACCTTCACAATGTACAGCATCTTTCCCCCCCATATAAAGCAACTGCCCGATCGAGGAATTGCGGCAATACCAATGGTGTATTCATCCAAATCACCTCATCATTTTAATATAGTATATACCGTCCGGAATCTTCTGTCACCACAAAGTATACACTTTTATGAATAATAAGTTTTTATGTAATTAAACATGCAAAAAAAGTCTGTCTTGATTGCCTGATGCAGGCTATCAAAACAGACTTTTTTCACCTTACTAGATAATGATTCCATTGAAAAGCGCTTAGGCGATGCTTACCTGAGTTCACATACGAAATTCAAAAATTCAACCTATATAGTTATACAAGAACAATCCATAGTAACATCGTAACTACAATTGTTGTTACGCCTTGTAACAGTGTTGCCATCGTTTGCGCCTTATACGCATCTGTCACTGTCATACCACTGAATTCGGTGACAACCCAGAAGAAACTGTCGTTTACATGGCTGACAGTCATTGCTCCGGCCCCTATCGCCATTACAACAAGCGCCAGTGGAATAGCTCCTTCAATTCCTAATGAAGGCAACAGTGGTGCAATTAATGTTGACGTGATGACAAGTGAAGCAGTTGAAGAACCTTGGGCTGTTTTCAATGCCGCTGCGATGATAAAAGGAATTAGCAAGAACAATGCACCACCAGCTAACGCGTCCATATTCATGTTTGCGATTAGATCTGCAACACCTGAATTTGAAATAACTTTCCCGAATGCTCCTCCCGCTCCCGTAATGAGTAGTATAGGAGCTGCTTGTTTCAGTGCTTCACCAATCCAGCCTGATAACGTTTCTTCATTAAATTTATGGAGTAAAAGAAATGCTGCTAATACCCCGAATAACAGCGCAACAGATGGTGCTCCTAAAAATCGTAGAAAGTTGATCATACCTGTATCTTCACCAGTAAGAGCTGCTATTGATCCGGTTCCAATCAAAAGAATAGGCAGGACAATCGGAAGGAACGACTTAAAAGTAGAAGGCATTTCTCCGAATGACTTAACAATCTCTTCGTAATTCAGCCCGCCTTCCTCTGTATCTTCTGGCACTTCTATTTTAGAGGCGAATTTAACTGCCCATAAATAACCAACGATAACCGCTGGAATCGCAACTAAAAGTCCGATTAGAATAATGGTCCCTAAATAATTTTCCGCACCGATATTACCCGCTGCAGCAATTGGTCCCGGTGTTGGTGGCACTAATGTATGTGTTGCATACAAACCGGTTGCAAGTGCAACTGACATTGATGCAATCCCAACTTTCGCCCGTTTCGCAAGTGCTTTTTTTAAACTTGATAATATAATGAATCCTGAATCACAGAAAACTGGAATTGATACAATAAACCCGATAAGTGACATAGCCAGTTGAGGGCGCTTTTCACCGATCAACCGTAAAACGACTTCCGCCATACGATATGCCGCGCCAGATTTCTCTAAAATAACACCAATGATTGTTCCGGCAACAATGACAATTCCAATTGATTTCATTAATCCGCCAAACCCGTCATTAACGCTTTCAACGACTGTTAATAACGGCATGCCAGAAGCGATTCCGACAAAGAATGCGCCAAGTAACAAAGACAAGAATGGATGAACTTTGAAAACCGCTGTCAATAAAACAATGAGGACAACACCAAGAGTAATAACCGCAAATAACATCCCTACACCCCTTTTATTTTCTAGTCAAGTAATCTTCCATTACCTTCTTCGTTTTTGCTCTTAAATAATGACTTGCATGTTCAATAGACTCTTTTGATGAAACTGTACCGTCCGCAATCGCATGAAGTTCTCTATACATCGGTGTCAATAGATCTCTGCTTTCTTCATCCAAAGCACCTGAAATAAGAATGACAGGCTTTCCTTTTTTCTGCGCTACTTTAGCAACGCCAAATGGTGTTTTTCCCGATAACGTCTGACTATCCGTTTTGCCTTCACCTGTAATAACTAGATCGGCATCCGTTACATATTCATCAAACGAAATTGCATCTAACACGACGTGAATACCTTGTTTCATTTCGCCGGGAAAGAAAGCTTGAAAAGCACCCCCTGCGCCTCCAGCCGCACCAGAGCCTTTTTTTCCATGGAGAGAAATACCAGTTAGTTGTTCTACTACATTGGCTAACTTTGTTAAATTCCTGTCGAGGATATCTACCACATCTGGGGAAGCCCCTTTTTGAGGACCAAAAACAGCGGAAGCGCCATCAGTCCCAACGTATGGATTTTCCACATCACAAGCGATGAGGAAGTTGCTTTCTGAAATTCGTTTATCAAAGTGAAGCATGTCAATTGTATGGAGGTCTCCAAGTGCGCCCCCACCCCTCGCTAATTCCACTCCATTTTCATCAACAAAGCTCATTCCCAAAGCCTGCAACATGCCTACACCGCCGTCGTTCGTTGCGCTGCCACCAAGTCCGATAATAAAATTACGCAAACCCGCGTCAAGGGCATGAACAATTAACTTACCGGTGCCATATGTCGATGTAACTAGTGGATTTCGTTCATTTTCCTGTAAAAGCATTAACCCAGAGGCTTCTGCGATTTCAATAACACATACTTCTCCATCCCCTAAAATGCCATAACTTGCCTCAACTTTTCTGCCGAGCGGGTCTTGTACAATGACAGATACGGTCTCCCCACCAGTAGCTCTAACTAAGCTATCCATTGTCCCCTCCCCGCCATCAGCCGCAGGAAGCATTACTATCTCGATAGAGGGGTCAGCATCACGAATGCCTGCTGCCATCGATTGCGCCGCTTGAACGGCTGTCAAACTACCTTTAAATGAATCTGGTGCTACGACAACTATCATAAATATCTCTCCTCAACTAAAGCGCTTACATAGAGTATAGTGGAAAAATTCCAAAAAAACATTATACTAAGTGTATAGAATCATTCAGAATACTTTCAGAGAATTTATACAAGGGGGATAGAATATGTTAACAAAACAACTTGCTGATGAAATTGTTGAGCAAACCATGATTCGATTAAACCATAATTTGAATGTCATGGATACAAATGGAATGATTTTAGCTTCTGGAGAAGAAATACGAATCAATAAAATACATGAAGGCGCGGCATATGTAGCGAAAACGGAGGAAGTTTTGTGGATAACGGAAGAAAACATAGCGGAATGGCATGGCACAAAACCAGGTGTGAATATGCCCATTCATTTCCAGCAGCAATTAGTTGGTGTCATTGGGATAACCGGTAATCCTACAGACCTCCGAGAGATTGCAACACTTGTACAATTAACAACTGAAATGATGGTTCACCAATCACTCATCTCCTCACGTGCAGAATGGAAACGAAAGCTGAAGGAGCTGATTTTCGAAGAATTAGTGAGTGGCGAACCACTTTCTCTGATTGTTAAGGAAAGGCTTTCCCTCTTGGAATTCAGCACAATTAGTCCGTTCTCAACGCTATTAATTGAATTTGAAAATTTCCTACCTTCCTCACAAAGAATCATTGAAAAGTTGGAAGATCAATTTGAAAAAAACACCGTTCTAATTGGTCATTCACAGCTAAATGAAGTATTCATTTTAATAAGCGGAATGACGGAAGCTAATTTAAAAAAGAAGCTTTCTACATTACTACCTACTTTGAAGAAAGACTCCTTTGTGAGAATCGGCATTGGCTATTCCGCCAGATCTTTGGATGAAATTCACTATTCCTATACCACCGCTAAAAATGCACTACAATTTGCACAACCAACACAACATCTTATCTACTTTGAGGACGTCGAATTGTTGGCTCTACTGAAAAGGAACACTTCATCTACTGAAACGACCCGGTTTTCCAATAGGGTTTTGAATGGGTTGAATGAACAATTGAAGCATTCACTATCCGTCTACTTCTCTAGCAATCAGAACAACACGATAGCGGCCTCAACCTTAGAAATTCACCGTCATACATTGACGTACCGGCTACGGAAGATAGAAGAAATAAGTGGCTATAACCCTTCAAATTTTCACGAAGCAGTGTTATTGAAAATTGCTCTTTTATTAGATGAAAAATAACTATATATACATATGCACCCCCCCCCTTAAGTCTTCATTTCCTAAGGGGATTTTCACGTTATCTCTATTCCGTTTTCTCAATCACCGTTCTCCCACCAGAATACAATCCGCTTGCAGATAAACCCATCATCAAACCGACGAGTATACCCGCTTTAATATCTTCAGGATAAATGTATATTATGCCCCCTACAACACCGAAGATAAGAGCCATGACCGGCAATAACTTCCTCGGCATTCCATACATCTTCAACAAAGATACGATTCCAATGATAAGCGGAATTAAAACGACATCATAGATTTCCAACGTTTCTCCTCCTCGAATAATTAGTCTGCAACCGGATAACTGCTCAATAAAGTAAATGAATAAGCTAATTTGCTTGCGAAATCAAGTGTGGGATCAACGGATTGGATATCAATGTACATGATTGTTGGTTGTATATTAAGCCACTGGTTATGTAATACACTGACAATCATCCCTTGCTGAGTAATGGAGTGCAGGAATACTGGAATCTCACTTTCCAAAATTGCAATTTCAGCCATATTTAATGCGACACCCTTTTCATCCGGTGATTCAAACAAGTCGCTCGCTAGGACGACTGGTGTACTTGGACGTCCTTAAACAGTCACCATTATATTTCTACGAAAGGTTACCGAACAAACTCCTTTCTCCACTTAATTACAGAATTCCCTTCGGATTTAGTTTCTATCATCCCTTCACTCTATGAAAAACAACAGTTATACATGTGTGCTAAAATTTTAAACTTTTATTAAATAATTAATTCGTTATTATAAAATATCTATTTATTATTATTAGAAGGTTTCCAGTATATAGAAACGTCTAAATAAAGGCGTTATTAGAAATAAAAGCGTTTCCAATAATTATTTTTGACAATTGAAAACGATTGATTGTATTATAGTAAAATATGAAGGAGGTAGCATGATGTCACAGATAACTAAGAAACAGATCGTGGAGAGTGTCCCGCAAAAAGGATTCTTCGGGCACCCTAAAGGTTTGTTCACATTATTCTTCACAGAATTCTGGGAACGTTTCTCGTATTACGGTATGAGAGCAATCCTTGTGTACTATATGTACTACGAGGTATCGAATGGTGGACTTGGATTAGATAAAACAGTCGCTTTGTCCATCGTGTCAATTTACGGTTCCTTGGTCTACATGTCGGGAATTATTGGCGGTTGGTTGGCTGACCGAGTTTTCGGTACATCGAAAGCAATATTTTATGGTGGAATATTCATTATGCTTGGTCATATTGCACTTGCGATTCCCGGTAACATCTCACTGTTCTTTGTTTCGATGATTCTAATCGTAATTGGGACAGGATTACTTAAACCAAACGTTTCAAGTGTCGTTGGTGACATTTACCCTGAAAACGACAACCGTCGTGATGCAGGATTCAGCATCTTCTATATGGGTATTAACTTGGGTGCATTCATCTCTCCACTAATCGTCGGCAGTTTAATGAAAACAAGTTTCCATTTAGGATTCGGAGTTGCTGCAGTCGGGATGTTTTTCGGATTATTAGTTTTCGTCTTAACAAAAAAGAAAAATCTTGGTCTTGCAGGTACACAAGTTCAAAATCCATTGCAACCGACAGAGAAGAAAAAAGTATTCTCAATTTTCACAATTGCCGCTGTAACAATTGGGATTCTAGTTGCGATTGCCATCCCTCGTGGCTGGTTGACTTTTGAATCATTCATTGTAATTGTCGGGATCCTCGGCTTCCTTATTCCAACGGTTTATTTTGTTGTTATGTATAGAAGTCCAAAAACGAATGATGTGGAACGGTCACGAATTATTGCGTTCATTCCGCTCTTCCTGTCAGCTGTCGTATTTTGGGCAATTGCTGAGCAAGGCTCAACAATTCTTGCTGTCTATGCAGATACACGAACAAATCTTAATATTTTAGGCTATCAAATTTCACCTGCCTTTTTCCAATCATTTAACCCATTGTTCATCATTACAATGGCACCGGTTTTTGCATGGCTATGGATGAAACTTGGTGATCGGCAACCGAATATTCCTCAGAAGTTCTCCCTAGGTCTTCTGTTTGCCGGTTTATCATTCATTGTCATCTTACTTCCCGGTTACTTTGGCGGGACAGATACACTTGTGAACCCGATGTGGTTGATTCTAAGTATCTTTATGGTCGTCTTAGGCGAACTGTGTTTATCACCAGTCGGATTGTCTGCAACGACGAAACTCGCGCCTGCAGCGTTCTCTGCACAGACGATGAGTCTATGGTTCCTGTCGAACGCAGCTGCGCAAGCGCTTAACGCACAGCTTGTAAAATTATACACACCAGAATCCGAAATGATGTATTTCGGAATCATTGGCGGGACTGCGATTATCATAAGTATCCTCTTATTTGCAGTGTCACCGGTTATCCAGCGGTTTATGAAAGGCGTACGCTAAACACGCTTGAAATATAACAAGCAGTCCCGTGAGTATACGGGGCTGTTTTTTTCATCATACGTTTTTAATCTAGAAAACAACAACATGCGGTCAATTAAACAATGGCTATTTAGCAGTAAGTTCCCTGTTCAATAGTATGAACATAAACTATCTAATAGAATGAAAATATTCGTTAGTTAATATGGTTGAGGGGCGATGATTTTGAGTAGATACGACTCATTATTCAATGGCGGATCACAAAAAAATGATAGTTCATCGGATACTGGTGCTAAAATTGCATTATGGGGTTCAGCAATCTCTACATTTGGGGATGCCCTCCAAACTCTTGGTGGCGCTATTTCAATCGAAGAAAGTAGGATTTCTGACATTCAGCAGCAACAAGAACTTGATAAATTACAGAGTCAAATTGACGACTTAAAAAAGGAACAAGTACAGAATAACTCGCAGAATACTGATGTAGAGACACTCAATAAGTTATTAGAAAGAATTGTTAAACGGTTAGAAAAGGAGGACGATGCAAAATATAAATAAACGAGCTAAATTGAGTGGGTCATTATTTTAACTATTCTAATTGCTAATGAAAAAAGCGGAGCTAATTGCGCAATACACGAAGTTTTTGGAGATGAAATTTTTATTCAATTGAGTGTAGTAAGAAACCAAACCGCTTAGATAACCCAAGCGGTTTTTTTGTGTATTAAACATCTGAAAAAATTTGATTTCTACTGTTTTTCACTTGCTCATCAGAATAGAGAATCCGTTACCTCATACCGTTCATGCTTTTTGATTTCAGAGTAGACGACACTACTATTCCTTCTGATTTATTTAACAGATAAACTGTTTTTCTATTTCCGTTTCAATGATAAGATGAACTTGACTCTACTTTTAGATTAGAATGAAAAGGAGGCTAATTATGTTACTTGGCTTATCAATTATTTTAATACTGGTATTATTTTTGCCGTTCACAGTAAAAATAGTTGAAAGGAACTTGGAAGTTTTTTTATTCATTATGGGGATTTCCGCGGTACTTGTCAGTCAAGTACTTGACTCAGCTTTGATTGTTAAAGCGCTGGAGGATCCAATACATATAACCCTAGCCGTATTTATTGCAGGATTATTGTTCCGATGGCTTCAGAAACCTTTTGAAAAAAGCATACGAGGCATGCGCAAAGCAATTCCATTCCGCTTATTCTTAGCACTTATCGTTATCGTTTTAGGAATCCTTTCGAGTGTTATAACAGCAATTATTGCCGCAATTGTACTGGTCGCAATTGTAGGCGTTTTGCGTCTTGACCGTAAATCGGAAATCCGCCTTGTCATAATCGCTTGTTATTCAATTGGGCTTGGTGCTGTTCTAACACCAATAGGGGAACCCCTGTCAACAATTGCAACTAGTAAATTGGATGCTGACTTTTTCTATTTGTTACGTTTACTTGGTCCTGATATCATTCCGGGCGTCATTGCTTTTGGAATACTGGCGGCAATTATTATTAAGCCTTCGAATAAGTTAAGTAGCTTGAAAGTTAATCAAGGAACTGAATCGTATATGGATATCATTATTCGTGGGATTAAAGTGTATTTGTTCGTAATGGCACTGACGCTGCTTGGTGCAGGTTTCGAACCATTTATCGAAAGATACCTCTTAGATTTAAATCCTCTTGTATTATATTGGATTAATATGATTTCAGCAGTGCTCGATAACGCTACATTAGCTGCGGCAGAAATCAGCCCCGTTATGAATGATTCAACAATTAAAGCTCTTTTACTTGGACTATTAATTAGTGGTGGCATGTTAATACCGGGAAATATCCCAAATATCATCGCTGCTGGAAAACTACATATTAAAAGCAGCGAATGGGCTCGTTTTGGTGTTCCGATTGGCTTGATTGCAATGGTTATTTACTTCGTAGTGATCGTAACTGTCGGGTAAATTGAAAAAGGATGTAAAATGAGGAGTTCCCCATTTTACATCCTTTTCAATTTTATTTATTTCTTCTTGGTAACTCTTCCAAGAGCGAAAGCTCCGACAGCCAATCCAAGAATTGTATTTGTTTTTTTATTGAACACTTGTTTAACAACAAGATTCAAGTTTTGTGGTCTTTCAGCAAGGCGACGCATGAAATAGCCGTACCAGTCATTTCCGAAAGGAACGTATGTACAGAAATTATACCTTTCGCTAGCCAATTGCAATTGCATATCCTTTCTGAAACCGTATAGCATTTGGAACTCGAATTTATCATTCGGAATGTCATTGTCTTTAACAAATTGTTTTACATGGTTAATGACATGATGATCATGTGTTGCGATTGATGTGAATTTACCATTTAATAAATGCCATTCAATCAACTGAATATAGTTTTCATCAATTTCTTTTTTATCTTGATAAGCGTTTGCTTCAGTCTCTTTATAAGCACCTTTCACAATACGCAAACGGAAATTTTTATACTTTTGAATATCTTCTACAGCGCGGAAGAAATAAGCTTGAATAACCGTTCCAATATTGTCATAGTCCACAGATAACTCATCAAGAAGATCAAATGAAGGTTGCAAACGAGCATGGTCTTCCATATCGAAATTGATGAAAATCTCGTAACTCTTCGCTTTAGCAACGATTTCTTTTAGGTTTTCCAAACAGAAATCAATATCTATATCTAACCCCAATTGAGATGGTTTTAATGAAATGTGAGCATCCACTCCATGTTCATGAATGGCTTCGATTACTTCAAGAATTTGTTTTTTTGCCGCTACTGCTTCCTCTTTTTCAAAGACAAACTCTCCAAGATTATCTACTGTACAAGAGATCCCATGGGCATTAAGTTCTTTGATACTTTGGATTGTTTCAGCTACATTAGTTCCTGCTACAACGTTTTGGGCACCCATTTTCAAACCGTATTTTTTTGCTGCGCTATTTAAAAGCTGGTTTTGGGATAATCCGATAAAGAAGTCTTTTAACATGTTAGTTGCTCCTCAATATTGTTTTTTATTTTTTAATTATATCACATGGCTATGCTTTGCAGAAATGATAGCTGGATACAGAATTATTAGTTGTACGTAGAACGTTTTTCCAAATGATTTTGCCACACTTCTACAAGTAGACAAATGCCCCAATAGATTAGGCCCACCAAAATATAAACAGTCATATAGTCGAACTCCCTGCCCCCAACGATTTTTGCGCGTTGAAACAAATCGGGCACAGTAATCATCGCAGCCAATGAAGAGGCTTTGATCAGGTCTAGCAAAACGTTCGACAACGGTGGAATAGCAATTCGTGTTGCTTGTGGTAAAATCACAAAAAACAATGACTGCCAGTAGGACATCCCTAAAGCAGTGGCAGCTTCCCATTGCCCCTTATCAATCGAGTTAAGCGACGACCGGATAATCTCGGCCATATAAGCCGAAGAGTGAAGGCTGAAGCCTATTAAAGCAGCTGTGACGGCTGAGAATTGAATTCCAATGTTCGGTAAGCCAAAATACAGTAAAAATAGGAATACAAGCATCGGCGTACCCCGCATATAGGATATAAAGATACGTGTTGGCCACCTGAATAGTACTAATTTAGACGTTCTACCTAATGCTAGGAAAAAGCCAAGTATCAGCCCGAACAGCATACCGCCAAAAGAAATGAATATGGTATAGCCAATCCCTTGCAAAATATACGGAAATGATTCGATGGCAAGCTGTAAATCGAAAATGTGTTGCCATTCAATTCCACTCACAGTAAAAGCCGCCTTTTCGTTTTATTCGAAATCATAGACTTGTTCAACTGATACATCTTCCCCACCAAAGAAATTCTTTGACAATTCGGAAATTGTTCCATCCGCATGCATGTCGGCTAGTACAGTGTTGACTTGCTTTAGTAGTTCGTCATTGTCCTTTTTCATGATGATAGCTTGGACATTCGGATGATACTTGATATCCGGATGAATCATGATTTCGAACTCTGGAAATGCAGCAAGCGCTAATTTCTGTAAGTAGTAATCATTCAAGATGACGTCCGTACGTCCTATTGAAACGTCACGCAAATACACGTCATTCGTGACATTATCATATATCACCTCTTCTGCACCGTGGTCTCGCCCAACTTGCATATAAACGGAAGTTGCAGCCCCAGCCGCTTTTTTCCCTTTCAAATCTTCAAGTGATTCAATACCTGAATGATCCGATTTCCGAACGATAGCTGTCCCAAATGAATATTTATAAGGCTCAGAAAAAGTGAACTTCTTTTCCCGTTCCTCTGTAATTTCAATATCATTCACTGCTAGATCAGCTTGCCCACTGTTTAAAGAAGTAAGCATTCCGTCTAAACCCATTTCAACGTATTTGATTTCTAGGTTCAGACGCTTTCCTAGCTCGTTCATAATTTCAACTTCATAACCCGTCAGTTCTTCGCTTTCACTGTCATGATATGATGCTGGATAAAGAGTACCTGATGTTGCAACAACGATTTCACCTTTTTCTTGAATGCTCTCCCAAGTGGAAGTTTTAGATCCGTCGTCTTTTTTTGTGTTGCTATCAGCACCACAAGCAGCTAAAACGACCATCATTGAAAGTAGTAATAAAGACAGGATGATTTTACTAAGATGTTTTTCTTTTGTCATTGAAATTCTCCTTTTGAAAATAGTATTTTTACAACTAATTGTCCACTGAAAATTATAATACATTCCAAGAAAAGATGTAAGCCTTATGGTTCCGATTTTTGTATGCAGATAGTTTAGAATTGGTCGTTTATTTAGTGGGAATAATGAAAAAATAGTTGTGGGATTGTGGTATATTTATAAACAATTACATTCATATTCATAGAGTGAAAGGAGATGTTCCCAATTGCGGGGCTTTTTCAAGTTTGATAGCACTAAAAATCTGATCCGTAATTCACTCAAAGGGTTTTCTCAGGTAATGTTGATGAACAATGCAATCTCAGGTGGGCTCATCCTACTAGGGATAATATTACACTCTCCCTTTCTTGGTTTAATGGCGCTTCTGTCTTCTATGGTCGGTACGTTGACAGGAAAATATTGTGGTGGTGACAAAATCGCAGTTAGCCAAGGAATCTACGGATTTAACTCCATTCTTTCCGGTATTGCAGTAATGTTATTTTTACAAAATGATTGGAACTGGCTCATTGCACTATTTGCCGCAGTAGCGGCTGCATTGCTCATGGTTTTCTTATCGGAATTTTTAGCCAAACGGAATATTCCCTTGCTCACTTTTCCATTTATTATTGTCACGTGGATTAGCCTTTTTGCGGCATACCGGTTTGACGCTTTGCATATAAACCCGTCATTTGTCACATCATCTCCCGCTAACTGGAATCTGCCCGTTGAAGGTAAACCAAATTTCTTACTCGGTTTAATAAAAGGTGTCGGTGAAGTATTCATCATTGACTCTTTATGGGCGGGATCGCTTATTCTAATTGCTCTCTTCGTAGCTGGCTGGAGATTTGGTGTCTATGCGACCATTGGGACATTCGTGTCTTGGCTAACAGCATACTCGCTAGGAGTAGATGTAGAATTGCTAGATCTAGGTCTCTATAATTACAATGCCGTGCTAACAATGATTGCTGTGGGTCTAATGTTCGATAAAAATAATAATTACTTCCCCCTTATGGGTATATTTGCCGCGGCAATGACGGTCCCGATAGCTGCAGGTATGGATTTAATACTAAATCCGAATGGACTTCCTGTATTAACATCTCCTTTTATCATTAGTACATTGCTGTTTTTAGCGATGAGGAAAACGATACCCAGGTTTGAGTCACAAATTATAGAAAAGCAGTAAGTGCATTCATAATTAAAACAAAACCCGCAAGTAGCTTTGCGGGTTTTGTTTTAAGGTAATTATTATATTTTCGGACTAGGATAACCTTCGAAAGGAGTTTTCGACGTCCAGAGCCGCTTTTGCTTTTCAAAAAATCATTCCAATTTGAACTGCCCAACAATTTTTTCGAGATCTTGCGCCATATAACTCATTTCGTTGGATCGTGTAGCCACTTCTTCAATTGAAGCTGATGTTTGTTCCGTTGCTGCCGAAATATTGTTTGTCATATCTTCAATTGAATGAATCGATTGCGTCAAGTGATTGATGAGTTCTACTACACGATTGGAATTTTCCGCTTCAGCTGTCGTTAATTCTGAAATTAAATTAATTTCCTTAACAGTCTCTGAGACAGCACTTGAAATGTTACTCAAGGAAGTCGCAGTCAAACGAACCGTTTCCGTTCCGGATTCGATAAGTTTTGTGCTCTCTGTTGTAGACGCAACAACTCGGCCGATACTTTCAGTAATATCTTGCACAAGCTTTTCTACTTCAAGCACTTCTTTATTGGACTGTTCCGCAAGTTTCCGCACTTCCTCGGCAACAACCGCAAATCCTTTACCATGCTCACCTGCACGTGCAGCTTCAATCGATGCATTTAGCGCAAGTAAATTCGTTTGGGCAGCAATACCTGCAATTGAACTGGTGATATTTTGAATTTTCGTTGTGGATTCAATCAGATTTCGAATCGTACCGCCTGCTTCATTTGAAGAGACCCTGATTTTCTCCATATCATTACTAATGTCATTTACACTATACTGACCTTCTTCTGCAATTTTCATTGTCCGCTCCGAGTTCCCCACACTTAGTTCAGCTTTCTCTTTTGAATCCTGAAGATCATTCGCCAGTGATGACAAGATTTTTGATGCATGTTCTGCATTGATTGTCCCATCGGAGATAGAGGCTGCCGTTTCACTCATATTGTGTGCCACTTGTTGAATGGCCATTTGCATTTCATTTAATGAAGCAGCTGTATCAAGCGAGTTTTGCGTTAATTGAACAGATGTTGTTTTGACTGTACCAATCGTATTACGCAAGTTCGCTGTCATCATGTTCAACGTATGTCCTAGATCACCGACTTCATCTTTACTTGTTACAACTATATCTTTAATACCTAGATTGCCATCCGCAATTTCCTTCGCATGTGCGATTAAAGCGGAAATCGACTTAGTTTTACGTCTGATTAGCATAATTGTAAAGATAGATGCGATGATCATCGGAATTAGGCTGATTAAAATCCCATTCCGAACGACATCCCATGTTCTTCCAGCCACAATTGTCCCGTCGAAATCAATAACGCTGATTGCAATGATTTCTCCATTTGTATCGTGATTTTCAAATATAGGCGCATAGCCTGATAGACGTTTCAGACCTGCAAATTCATAGAGCTCCGTGTAAGCCGAATGCTTCATATTCAAGAGCATTTCAAGCGCTTTTTCGTCGACTGGTACCGAATCTCCCGGTTCAAATCCTTTTGCACTTAAATGGTCATCAAGTGCCAGAATTTTACCATCTAAATCAATGATATATTGAGTCTCGAAAATAGCTTTATGATTGAGTGTCCAGTTAAGCTGTTGACCAACCTCATCCATTGTTTCACGGTCACCTTCGAGCATTTTTTCCACGTCTTCCGGTCGAATTAAACCTGTCGTAATACTTGCGCAACCATACGCTTCAACACCCGCGGCATCATATAATTTATCATAGGCTGTTTTATATGTCGCGATGGACGTAATCGCTAACATTGCAACCATGATACCAACAATAATTGTTCCCAATTGTACTGTTAGTGTATTTTTCATTATTTTTCCCCCTACCATTCTCCTAGTCTATAATACTCTATACTTTAGTGGAAACAAAGTCCAAAAGACACGGGTTATCCGTCAACTTTATGTCGAATCAGATAAGTTTCTACTATTTGTGACGTTTTTTGTTCTGTAAAAGAATTTGTTTTATGTATTTCTTAGAGTTGGAAAGCTTAATTAGAATATATGTTAAAATATAGAAAGCACACTTATTGGAAGATTTTTTTGGTACTCATGTTTTAAAAATGACATGCACAAAAAAAGTTAACCGGAATCAATGCTTCCGACCATTCCGGTTAACTTTTTTAGTTGTCCCTATTCTTTTTATAATAATCCTGGCCTTGTATTTTTTTGAAACCAACTGATTCATATAGGCCAAGTGCTCGACTATTTTTAGCTTCCACTTCAAGCCAGATTTGATTGCCAGCATCATGCTCGCTTTTCACAATATTCCGGAGCACTTTTCTGCCGTACCCTCTCCCTTGGTATTCAGGTAAAATGGCGAATCCGTAAATCCATGCTTCGCCATCCATCCTGTTGATGCGAACCTTACCGACCGCTTCGTTATCCGCCTCAATCATCAAAAATTGCTCATCCGTTCTTTCTTTTATGCGTTCAAGATGGGAACGTGCATCATCTTCGTCCATTCCGAATGCCAATACGTCAAGCTTCACTTCAAGTTTCGCATCACTTTTTTTAGCCAAACGAATCAGGACCTCATCGCTTGCTTCAATTGGCTGTTCCGCCCAGCGCATCTGATATTCAGAAAACGCATAGGAATAGGGCTGCCCAACTAACCATTCCTTGGCAGTGACGGATAAAGATGGTGTATTCAACAAAATTATTTGAAATCCATACTGTTCGATTAGCACCTGCGCTTGTTGCCAAAGTTCGGTGAAATGCCCTTTCCTTCTATCCCTAGGTCTAACCATTCCACATACTTCAACGGTAGATCCAAAACCAAATAAAGCTAAATAGGCGATAAGTTCCCCATTCTCTTCATAAAAGAAATCCATTTGACGTCCTTCTCTTTCACGGAGCATCTCCCAATTTAACTTCAATTGAATACCATCCGCTTTTTCACATTCTTTTTGAAGTTGTTTAATCGCAATTAATTGACTTTCTTCTAACATATAAAATCCTCCAATTCAAAGTCTTCTTGCTTTTGTTATGTATTTGCCTAGTTCAATATTAACATGTATTGCAAGATCACTCCTTTAACTATTATCCCCAGCATCATCAACATCCAAGTAAGCGCTGGCAGTTTCTCTTACTACCTCACTATAATGGCTAAAGAGATCCGAAAATGCGTGTAGCTCACCTTTTCCTGCGTCACTAATCATATATGTCCCTCTTTGAATTCTATCAAACCATCCATAATAGTTTTTATTTAAAATTGTTAACGTTTTTTCCCCAGTCCCCATCTTACGTAGAGACTTTGGCGATAATGGTCCCAATTGCAAAAGGCAACAGGCTATATGAATGCAGTTTTCTTTATAGGCTGTCATTATTTGGGTCTGTCTGCTACCACCGACATTATAATCCCCTAGCCTGCCTTCTACTTCAGTAAGCATAGCATTCCTTTTTTTCTTGCTGCGCTGCATGCTTTTCTTCCGGTCAAAGGGCGCGGGATGAAACACTATTTCTGCCCGCGCGTCGTCTTCTGTAAATGAAACGAGGATAAGACCTAACTCCAACCTTCTAACCAAATGACAACTATCTTTCCACTTTTTCGAACGAAAATTAAGTTTCGGTTTAGGAATTGCGACATAGACCTCATTTGTCAGTCGCTGTCTTTTTGTCGCTTGGATTAATAGATCAATTGATAGCGATAGTTTCAATTCAATAAGGACCAGTTCTTGCTCTTTTACAGCCGCAACGTCACACTCATTTACTTCACCATGGACATCATAACCTTGTTGAGTAAAATATTCTTTTACCGGTTTATATAAATCGACTTCATATCGCTTGGATTCTTTGTCTTGCATGTCAATTTTCACCTCATTCATTATGGTATACATAATCGACCGTAACTACCACCCCAAAATCCCGCTTAATAATGGTACACTAGTAATGTGCGGAATGCTAAAAAGTTCTTCGGGACGTATTATGAGAAAAGGATGGGTAAATCATGTCTACTCAGACAATTTTTGAACTACTACATACAATTGAACAAGTGACACATAAAATGCACGTGAGGTGGCGGCAGCAAGTAGATTATGATCTTGGAGTATCACACATCGTTGCCTTGCATGAATTACAGATGAACGGGGAAAGTCGGCCTTCCGAACTTGCGCGTCTACTCAACTTTACCCCTGCATCGCTGACGCATCTTTCCACTAAACTATCAAACAAAGAACTGATCACGCGCCGGCAGGACGAAACTGACCGCCGAATAATCTATTGGAAAATCACGAAAAAAGGCGAAGACTTACTTGCTGAAGCACAAAAGGACGGTCAAGATCTCCGCATGAAAGTGTTTTCACATTTAACAGAAGCTGAACAACAATCGTTACTTTCCATTTACACAAAGTTGAATAAGTCGTTAATATGAAAAAAAGAGCATCTTCTCAATAAAGATGCTCTTTTGATATGTTCATTTAATTGGTTTACCTAAGTTTGGTAATTCCGCCATCTACCATTAGTGTTTGTCCAGTAATGTAATCAGAATCGGCACTCGCCAAGAATACAGCTGCTCGACCAATATCATTTTCCAGGTCACCAAGTCGTCTTAACGGAATCTTCGAAACCATTGTTTCGAAAGCTTCAGGTTGTTCTTTCGCCCAATTCCGAATCCCAGGAGAGTCCGCAAGTGGTGCAATTAAGTTTACATTAATACCGAATTGACCAAATTCATTGGCAGTAACACGTGTAATCGCTCGAATTGCTTCTTTTGCCGCAGCATATGAAGCCTGGTTAGCGTCTCCATTTATACCTGCTCCAGAAGCGAAATTAATGATTTTACCCTTTGTTTCCTTCAAATAAGGCAGTGCAGCCTGCATAAGATAGAATGTCGGATAAAATCCTGTGTTAAACGATAAGTCAAGATCTGCTTGCGTAATCTCTTCAAATGGTTTATTTGTCGATGCGTGTGCATTATTCACTAAAATATCCAATTTACCGAATTTCTCGACGGTTTGTTTCACTATTTCCGACAATTTATCATGCTCAGCTAAATTCGCTTGGATGAAAATTGATTCTGGTTGATAAACTTGCAATTCCTTAATTGCCTGTTCCCCTAATTCCCCATTCAAATCTACAATGACAACTTTAGCACCCTCTTTTACGAATGAAGTTGCCATCCCTTTGCCAATACCTCCTGCTCCTCCAGTAATAATTGCAACTTTGTCCTGAAGCTTCATAATTGATCATTTCCTTTCTTACTTCGTCTATTACCCACTATTTCACTCGGGTTACCTACTAAATTCTTATGATTTTGCTTGCGACATTAACTCTTGAAAGTCAGCGATAGTCGGGTTACTTAAGTAGTGACCCCCCTCAACTTGAATCGTTTGACCTGTGATAAACTTGGATTCATCAGAAGCTAAAAACAATACGGTATTTCCTATATCATCCGCTTCTCCGTGGTAAGGTAATGCGTTGTATTTCCCGAAAATGTCAAGTAGTTCTTGGGACATATTCTGTTTCGCTGCAGGTGTTAAAATCAACCCAGGAGCGACTGCATTACAACGTATATTGTCTTTTCCATATTGCGTTGCGATATATTTCGTTAAATTAACGACTGCTGCCTTCGATGCGCCATAGGCCGAACGGACAGAATCCCCCGCAAAGGCAGCCATGGATGTAGTATTGATAATCGAGCCGCCACCCGCTTTTTGCATATGTGGAATTGCATATCGGCTTCCCAGTAAAACACTTTTTGCATTCACATTCATTAAACGGTCCCACTCATCTAAATCAATATTCACGATATCTAAATCTTTTTGTAGATTTGTCGTCCCTACATTGTTATAGAGGATTGTAATGGTACCAAACTGTTCAACCGTGAAATCAATCGCATCTTTAATGGATTGTTCACTCCCAGCATCTAAAAATACGGCAACGGCTTCGCCGCCGTCGTTTAAGATGTTTTGGGCAACTTGATTCGCACCTTCCAGATTAAAGTCTGCAACAACAACTTTTGCGCCCTCTTTTGCAAGGAGTGTAGCGGTAGATAATCCGATACCTGATGCCCCACCAGTTACTAAGGCAACTTTATCCTGTACTCTTCCCACGAAATTACCCCTCTCAATTTTCATTTTTTCTGCTACTCAATATACTTTAACATTAAAGTATATTGAGTGGAAGCATTAACTCCGTAAGCCGTTAGATATAAGGAAGACAAATCCCTGATATAAAATTGCTCCTATAAAAGAAGCAAAAATAGAAATTTTTGATGTCAACTCCATGTCGCAATTCATGAAAGGCATTGAATCTTATTTTGACTACAAAAGTTAGTTCAGCATCATTCCCTCCTTAATTAACTCACAATTACAAACGTTCATGTGTTTATTCTCCTGCTATCATGTTAATATAGAAAAATAAACTACTTATATGGAGGGTGCTGAGATTACTATGAATCTAATAAAGACGGAACCAACTGGAATTCAAGTCGAGGATATATTGATTGCCAATCAATTACTAAAAGATGTAGTCGCACATACTCCTCTGCAAAAAAATGAACGACTGTCGGAAAAATATGACTGTCGAGTCTATGTAAAAAGGGAAGATTTACAACATGTTCGTTCCTTTAAATTACGGGGTGCATATTATAAAATTAAAACCATGGAAGCAGCTGCACTTGAAAAAGGCGTCGTATGTGCCAGTGCAGGTAATCATGCGCAAGGAGTCGCTTTCGCCTGTGCGCATCTAGGTATTGATGCAAAGATATTCATGCCACTGACAACTCCGAAACAAAAAATTAATCAAGTGAAAATGTTTGGACGGGACTTTGTAGAAATTATTTTAGTGGGCGATACATTTGATGATTCATCTGCTTCAGCGGTCAAATGCGCGACTGCTGAAGACAGAATCTTCATCCATCCTTTTGACGATTACGATGTCATTGCCGGACAAGGAACTGTTGCGGTTGAAATCATGAATGATATTGAGGAACCCGTTGATTTTGTCTTCGCCAGTATTGGCGGTGGCGGCCTGATGTCTGGTTTAAGCACATACATTAAGAACCTGTCACCACATACGCGTATGATCGGTGTAGAGCCCGCAGGTGCGGCTAGTATGAAAGCTGCATTGGAGAATAATGAAGTGACTACCTTGGATACAATCGATAAATTTGTTGATGGAGCAGCCGTGCAAAGTGCTGGTCAGCACACGTTTGAAATTTGCCGTAAGTACCTTGAAGATATTGTTCTAGTTCCAGAAGGAAAAGTGTGTACATCCATCTTGGAATTATATAACCAACATGCAATAATCGTAGAGCCAGCAGGCGCGTTATCTATCGCCGCATTGGATTTTTATAAAGAAGAAATCAAAGGTAAGTCCGTCGTATGTGTCATTAGTGGTGGGAATAATGATATCGGTCGAATGCAGGAAATCAAAGAAAAATCATTGATTTATGAAGGACTACTATATTATTTCATTGTTAATTTCCCACAGCGTTCAGGTGCATTACGTCAGTTTTTAGATGAAGTACTTGGACCTGACGACGATATCACTACATTTGAATACACAAAGAAAAACAACAAGGAAAGTGGTCCTGGCCTAGTTGGTATTGAAATAAAGAGAATATCAGATTACGAAGGACTTATTCAACGCATGCATCAATGCGGTTTCTCCTTTAAAGAAGTTAACAATGATAGTACGTTATTTGATTTACTTATCTAATGTCCACTATTTTGGATACCTATATACAACTTAGCTAAGGCGACTTATAAGGGGTAGCGAGTTCAATGAGGTACTTTATTTCAACCTATATATTGAAAAAATCTTACTTATGGCGATTAAGCCCTAAGCAAGATTTTTTTTATTTCCATTAGTACCCCTTATTAATCAATTGCTCCGCCATTTTGACCTTATTATCATAAAGTTTTTGAGCCAATACTTTTTTTGCTTCCAAAGAGGCTACTAAATAATCCGTATCATTAACGGTGGCAACGATGGAGAACTTATATCCGAATGGACTTGTATCAAGGGAATGTAAGCCATATATTTCATACTTTTCAACGTAATCTCCGGTCAATTTATCCACTTGCAATAAAGCTAATTGTTTTGTGTTTAGCTCGTCGCACACTTCTTGCAGCAACACGCGAACGATTCCAGGATCTTGATTGAATGAAACGATTAGGCTCTCAAAAATCCGTCTTTTTTCAACGGAACCGTTAACCATTTTTCTAATTTCCCCATTGGAAATGGTCAATAGTTTCCCGTTTATCAAACGAATCTTAACAATCCTAAACCCTAATTCCTCAACCGTTCCACCTTCCAGTTCTCCGTTGACATTTATAAAATCTCCTCTTTTAATGGTTCCTTCAAAAATAATAAAAACACCGCTTATTAGATCATTAATCAGTTTTTGGGCACCGAACCCAATAACAGCGGCGATGATTCCTCCAGCTACAATGACTTCTTTCAGATCACCCACGAATGGCTTTATCGCTGCGATTAGTATAATGATGGCGAATATGTACCTGGATGTGTTTTTTACAACACTTTCAATTGTTTCTTTCTTCTTTTCTTCTAATAGAGTTGTCCGCTTGAATAGTTGTTGCATGATTTTCCTGAATACGACTATCAGTAAATAGGTAACAATGATTGTTACTGTCAATGAAACAAAATACGTTCGAACACCAGAAAAATCATTGTCAATAAAATGTTGTATTGAATCTAAAAATATATTCATAATAATCAAGTTCCTTTTCCTCACCTACTAGATTTTTCACTCTCTGCGTTTATTATACAATACAATCTCTATAACCTTCATTATTTCAGAACATACCTCACGAAGCGATTCAACATGTAGATTAGTCAAATCCGCCTCAGACAACACAATTTTTAGTGCAAAAAACAAACATCTGGATAAACCTAATACTTGTTTTTTCATTTTTATTTTGTTGCATTTGTTATAGCAGTTGCAATACGGTCTAGGACAGGAATCGTACTGGATTTATGATCCTGCGTTAGGACACTGAAAATGAGTGTTTCCCCATCTCTTATTTGCGCATATCCTGCTAAAGCACTGACATTAGTCAAACTTCCCGTTTTCGCAATGACATTGCCTTTAGCGGTTCCTGTTTTCATGCGGTTTCTCAATGTACCTCCGATAAATCGATCCGGTGCCCCAGCAACAGGTAGTCCTTGTGCAAACGATCCGTACCATGGTGCCATTCTCACTTGATACAATAACTCAGTGAGTTGGGCAGATGTCACTTTATTCGCATGGGACATACCAGATGCATCTTCAAACAACCATTCATCCACATCTAAACCGACAGACTCGGCATAGTCGAGCATCACTTGTAACCCGGCATTCCAGCTACCATCCCCGTACTCCATTTTCCCCATAGCCTTCGCCAATACTTCAGCGTGTGAGTTATTACTTAATTTCATAAATGGCCTCATCAAGCTTCTTAAGGGCATGGAACTTTTAGTTACGAGAATTTCGGATTCTGCTAATGTTCTTCCGCGCAACAGTTTAGATGAAGGAACAAATTTTATACCTTTAGCTAGTAACGACTTTTTAAAAATATCAAGTGCATAGGCCGTAGGATTAGACACAGTGATCCACTCCTTCCTGCCAGCGGACCCAATCGGGGCATTACCAGTAATAATAATGTTATTTGTTCCGTATTGACGTTCAATCTTCAATGTGTTTTTAGTGCCTTTAGGAACTGTTTTAGAACGATTGACAACTCGAACAACGCCTGTTTCTGGAGTTAATGTTACTTTCGCTGCTTTCCCACTTGTAGGTGGTTTTGCGTCTACAATGACTGTGCCGGCATCGTAATCCGTATTCGGTGATACAGTTAATGCTGAGATCTGAGCAGCATAATAATACGATTCATCATTTTTATCAATACCTAGCGATAGACGAATCGTATCGAACCAAGTGTCATCCCCTACCAGATTACCTGAAATTCGTTTAATCCCAAGAATAGACAATTTCGAAGCAAATTCATCAAAGTCTTTTTTCAACAACGTAGGATCGCCAGTCCCGCGAAGTTACAGATTACCGTCTAGTGTTCCATTTGTTACTTTCCCGTTTGTTAATACTTCTGTCTTGAAACGATAATTTTCGCCCAGCGTCTCCAGTGCTGCCGCTGCTGTGAGTATTTTCAACGTGGATGCAGGTGTAATCCCTTGATGACCCAGTTTTTGATAGACCACTTCCCCAGTTGAAGCT
Organism: Sporosarcina sp. E16_3; assembly: GCF_017347125.1. Taxonomy (NCBI): domain Bacteria; kingdom Bacillati; phylum Bacillota; class Bacilli; order Caryophanales; family Caryophanaceae; genus Sporosarcina; species Sporosarcina sp. E16_3. Next base: position 61,008 of record NZ_JADPRX010000001.1, on the reverse strand, counting down.
TTGCGCACGGTTACGCTACTAGAAGCGGCTTGCATTCTACTATCAGCCATAATTGTATTAATGGTATTTCCCAAGTTCTCGTATGAAGCAGCTGCTGACGCAGTTGACTGTTCGGGAACCATTGTTAAAAGAGTCCCAACAAACACTACAATCGACAATAATGATAATGCTATTTTTTTGTATCAAACCTATTCCCCCTTTAAAATTGGATAGACTATAAATATTCTACCATAAGGAATAGATTATGAGGACTTGGTATGCCAAGTCTATTTCACCAATGTGTTAAGATTATAAGCAGACTTGCAATCGAAAGGCGGAACTATAATGGAGAAAACTGAACAAGTAAAATTGACTTCCCTTACAACAAAAGGCGGCTGTGGCTGTAAAATCGGCCCTGCAGATTTGGCGGAGGTATTACGCAACCTGCCACTTGCCGATCCCAATCCTAATTTGCTAGTTGGCCTCGATACGAGCGATGACGCGGGTGTTTATAAACTGACAGATGAAATTGCAATGGTGCAGACGCTCGACTTTTTCACACCAATTGTAGACGATCCTTACGACTTCGGTCAAATTGCTGCAACAAATGCAATAAGTGACATTTACGCAATGGGCGGAACACCGATTACAGCGCTTAACATTGTTGCTTTTCCAATAGCTACACTAGATAAAAAAATCCTTTCAGAAATACTTCGGGGTTCTGGTGATAAATTAAAAGAAGCAGGCGTTACACTTGTGGGTGGGCATTCAATAGATGATCAAGAACCCAAATTCGGTCTTGCAGTTACTGGAACCGTCCATCCCGATAAAGTACGAACAAATGCCGGTGCACAACCAGGCGATAAAATCCTATTAACAAAACCGATTGGTGTCGGGATTTACACAACATCATTGAAAAATGGTTTATTATCTGAAGATGAAATTGTCTACGTTACGAAAGTTATGACAACACTTAATAAAACAGCAGCAGAAACAATGTCTACATACGATGTCCATGCCGCAACAGACGTAACCGGCTTTGGATTGCTTGGACATGCATCTGAAATAGCAAAAGCAAGTGGCGTGGGCATTCGCATCATTGCCAACCAAGTACCGACACTCCCCCGCACAAAGGAACTTGCAGATGCTGGAAAAGTACCAGGCGGAACAAAAAATAATTTCGCTCACGTCGCAGATGTAGTCTCGTACCCTGAAACTATGGACCAATCCGATCGTTGGATTCTATGTGATGCCGTTACATCGGGTGGTCTGCTCATCGCATTACCTGAAGATCAGGCGGATAGACTGTTAGATGAACTTCAACAAAAAGGCGTTGACGCTAGGATCATCGGCGAAGTAACAGAAGAAAATAGTGGACGTATCACTGTCGAGTAATCGTGTGTGAATTTTGGGTAGAAGGTGAATTGGATGTTTCGAGATTTAATGTTGGAAGATATATTTGAATTGCAAGAAAAAGGGCCACATACATTCATTGATGTCCGATCCCCTAAAGAGTTTAAAGAAGCGACGATTCCAGGAAGTATAAACATTCCTGTTTTCAATGATGAGGAACGTGCGGAAATTGGAACACTTTATAAACAAGTTGGACAAGAAGTTGCTAAAGAAAGAGGACTTGCAATCTTTGCGAAGAAGTTGCCGGATTTTATTCGCGCATTCAAAAATATTGAAACGCCTATGACGGTATTCTGCTGGCGTGGCGGCATGCGAAGTAAGACCGCGGCGACCGTCCTCGATTTGATGGGCATTCATACTACTCGATTAAATGGCGGAGTCCGTTCTTATCGGCAATGGGTCGTTCATGAATTGGAAAAAGAGGACTTTTCTCCAAACTTTATTGTATTGAATGGCTATACAGGAACAGGAAAAACTGAACTTTTGAAGCGTTTAGCTGACAATGGCTATCCTGTCATTGATTTCGAGAACATTGCAGGTCATCGAGGCTCTATTTTTGGACAAATTGGACTTGAGCCAAGCAATCAAAAGAAATTTGACTCATTACTCATCCATGAATTAGAACGATTTAAAACGGAGCCGCATGTTTTCATAGAAGGTGAAAGTAGACGGATCGGAAAAGTAAGTTTACCGCAATTTATTTATGAGAAAAAAGAAAGTGGGATGCAGATCGTCATACATCTTCCCCTTGCCGAGCGGGTCAAAATTGTTTTAGCTGACTATGAACCGTGGAACAACCCGGAACGTTTTATAGAGGCCTTTCAATTAATTGAAAAACGATTACATACCCCCGTTGCCAAATTGATTGAAACGTATTTGGAAAATGGTGAGTTTGGATTGGCAGTCGAATTGCTACTTGAGCACTATTACGATCCAAGATATAGACATTCTGGCGATCAAAATACTGAATTACAGAAAGTAGACATCGAAGCAATAAATGTAGATGACGCCTTCCAAAAAGTTCTTCAAACGATTGAGCGAATTAAAACTCCCTCTTTATCATGAAAACCAACTGTCCAAACAATCGACTTGTCTGTCGATTGTTTGGACAGTTTTTTGCTGCAGATGGATTTGGTATTAAAGAATCCCCATTAAAGTTTACTTGATTTATAAAATACCAACACCATTTTACTGACTTTTCCGTTATTAGAAGTTAATATAGAAGGAGAATGGTATTTTTTAAATGGCATGACCCTCATTACTAAGAAATTCATATTCTTTCTAATTGAGAATGCATAGATATGACTCTTCCCTCTTCATTTAGAAATAGTGCAAACGGATGCTACTTATAACTTAATAATCTACAGCCTTTATACATGATTAAATTTTAGTTAGATGTTATTAGTAGATATATTGTTTCCTTTTTAGTATGATTATCATGTAGGAATTAAAACAATCTAGGGAGTGAGAATCTATGACAGAAAAAGACACTAATAAAAAATTAACAACTGCCGCTGGTGCTCCAGTTGTGGATAACCAAAACTCAATGACTGCTGGGCCTAGAGGGCCAATACTATTACAAGATGTTTGGCTTTTGGAGAAGCTTGCGCATTTTGATCGCGAGGTTATTCCTGAACGTCGTATGCATGCAAAAGGTTCTGCTGCGTATGGTTCATTTACTGTAACACATGATATTTCAAAATATACAAAAGCAAAAGTCTTCTCTGAAATCGGGAAGAAAACAGATATGTTCGTTCGTTTCTCAACAGTTGCCGGTGAACGTGGCGGAGCTGACGCAGAACGTGATATCCGCGGATTTTCAATGAGATTTTATACAGAAGAGGGAAACTGGGACCTTGTCGGTAATAACACACCTGTGTTTTTCTTTAGAGATCCAATGCAATTCCCGGATTTGAACCATGCTGTTAAACGCGATCCACGTACAAACATGCGTAGCGCAAATAACAACTGGGACTTCTGGACATCTCTACCTGAAGCTCTTCACCAAGTAACTATCGTTATGAGTGATCGTGGACTTCCAAGTTCATACAGAAGTATGCATGGTTTCGGAAGCCATACTTTTAGTATGATCAATGCTGAAAACGAACGCGTTTGGGTGAAATTCCACATGCATTCACAGCAAGGGATTGACAACTTGACTGACCAAGAAGCCGAGGCAGTTGTTGGGAAAGACCGTGAAAGCCATCAACGTGATCTCTATGACAATATCGAAAATGGTAACTTCCCGAAATGGAAAATGTTCATACAAGTAATGACAGAAGAACAAGCGAACAATATGCCTTACAACCCGTTTGATTTGACAAAAGTATGGTATAAAAAAGACTTCCCTCTTATTGAAGTAGGAGAATGGGAATTAAACCGAAATCCTGAAAACTATTTTGCAGAAGTAGAGCAAGCTGCTTTTACACCTGCAAACGTTGTACCAGGTATCAGTTTCTCTCCAGACAAAATGTTACAAGGTCGCCTCTTTTCATATGGAGATGCACAACGCTACCGTTTAGGCGTGAACCATCACCAAATTCCGGTCAACCAACCGAAATGCCCAGTTCATAGTTTCCACCGTGACGGCGCAATGAGAACTGATGGCAACATGGGTAGCACGGTTCATTATGAGCCAAACAGCTATGGCGAATGGCAAGAACAACCGAAGTTTAAAGAACCTGCTCTTGATATTTTTGGTGCCGCTGACCAATGGAATTTCAGAGAAGATGACGATAATTACTTTGAACAACCAGGTAAACTTTTCAACTTAATGAGCAAAGAACAACAACAAGTTTTATTCGAAAATACTGGGCGCAATATGAACGGCGTTGACAAACATATTCAGCTTCGTCATATTGTTCACTGTTACAAAGCAGACCCTGCTTATGGTCAAGGTGTAGCAGACGCACTAGGTGTTTCTTGGAACGAAGTGGAAGCAGCAGTTGGATCAGAAGATTAATTAGTGAAACAAAAAGGAATGTTCCTCGCATAATAATGCGAAGGACATCCCTTTTTTTATAGACAATCCCTTCCCCTTACCCTTTTTAGACATTCACTATGATACTACTGACTTTTATGTGAATCAAAGGTAGAATAGAAAGTGTATTTAGAATATACAGTAGGGGGAACTATAAATGTCGATTACTTTTATAGCAAAAGAAGAGTTTTTCACGTTTCATGATCCAATGCTAGATGGTAAATTGATTGACCGCAAAACTGAAATTCGAATGGATCCGCTAACAGGCGAAACATCCCGGATTATTTTCGATCCAGGTGCGCCATTTACGTCAACAGACTATTCCGAGCAGGCAAAACAAACAGAGGGCACTAAATGTCCATTCTGCCCCGAAAACGTGCACACTTTCACACCTAAATTCCCGAATGATTTAATCGAAAATGGTAGAATCATTCAAGGCGAAGCTGTCGTTTTTCCAAACCTCTTTCCTTACAGCAAGCATAATGCGGTGGTCAGCATGTGTGATCAACATTACGTCAAATTAGATGAATTCACAGCACCCATGATTGCCAATTCCTTTTCTGCCGCGCATAACTATTTGACTAAAGTTATTACCCAGGATCGAGAAACCGCATACGCATCCATCAACTGGAACTACTTACCCCCTTCAGGCGGTAGTATTTTGCACCCACATATTCATGTATTAGCTTCTGAAATGCCAACCAACTATCAATTAATAGCATTGGCAAGCAGCGAACAGTTTCACACAGAAACAGATAATAACTATTATGATTCATTAATAGAAACTGAGCGTAAAATCGATGAGCGCTTTATCGCGACGGTGGGTTCCATCGACTGGGTTCATGCTTTTGCACCGAAAAGCCATACCGATTTTATCGGGGTTTTAGATGTTTCTTCGTTGGATGAATTAAACGACAACAACTGGCAGGATCTCGCAGAAAGTCTTACACACTTTTTCCGTTACTTCGAATCTATCGGCATCGCAAGCTTTAACCTCGGCCTGTTTATTCCTGTAAGCAAGAATTCATCTGAACGCGTTCACGTGCGAATTGTTCCTCGACTAACGATGGGAACACTTCAAACAAGTGATATGAACGTTTTCAATTTCTTGCATGGAGAACCGCTATGTTTGAAAGTACCTGAAGAAATAACAAAAGAAGTTGCTGTGTATTTCAGCAAATAATAGGAGTAAAACTTATAAAATCCTCTCGTGTCTATGCTGACACGAGAGGATTTCTAGATGTAAAGTATCCCTTAATTAAGTGCACAAATTCGATTCTCACCGTTTTGTTTTGCTTCGTACAGTTTTATATCTGCAAAATTAAACAACTCATTAAAATGCATACATATTTATCCTTAAACGAGTTAAATACCCATTTAATCCTACTGATAAGTATAAATAAAGCACAGAAAGTTGAACGAATAATTATTTAGGGTAATGAATATTAATTACATACTCGAAAAGGAGAGTCCTATCAGTAAATTATCTACTGGTAGGACTCTCCCTTATTTAATTGAAACGAGTTGCTGCATCAATTCGTAAGTTTAACTAAAAACGGGCAAAGTAACAAGAATCATCAGTGTAAACAAGATAGCCACATAATTCACGGAACACATGAACATCAGATGTGCCCACTTCATATCGTTTTTAGTGAAAAATCCGGCGATAGTTGCAGTCAACCAGCCAAGGTTCATCAAAGTGGCGATAACTACAAATACTGTACCAAGCGACCCTAAAAAGAATGGTAATGGTAGTAAGCATGCAACATAGATAACCATTTGCCGCTTTGTAAAATTAAATCCGTGAACGACTGGAAGCATCGCCACTTTTGCCAAACTATATTCTTCCACTTTCTTCATGGCAATAGCGAACGTATGCGGCATTTGCCAAATGAACAGGATAAGCGTCAGTACGATTGGGACGATATGATAACCTGGTGCAATTGCAGCCCATCCGATTAAAGGAGTCACAGCACCTGACACACTGCCAATGACTGTATTCAACGTATAGCGACGTTTTGACCACATTGTGTACAATATAACATACGTAAACCATCCAATAAATGCGTAGATAGCCGCTTCAATTGTTGTAAAAGCTAGAAGTACTAAACCTCCTAGAGATAATGTGATTCCTAATCTAAAGACAAATTTAAGAGAAAAGTTCCCAGTAACTGTAGGACGGTTTTTGGTCCGCTCCATTACTGTATCGATATCGACGTCGTACCAATTATTCAAGATAAGCGCCCCAGCCATAACGAGTGTACTGCCTGAAATCGTTAATAAAAATACATCCCAGTTTGCTAAAAAAGTTCCATTCGTAAAATAGAGCGCTAACCAAAATCCTGTTAGGACGGGTAGCACATTAGAGATTAAGACTATCGCCTTAAATAGAGATTTAAGATCAGCGAATAGCGTGGTGATATTTTGTTCTTTCGAAACAGTTTTTTCATCAACCTTCTCCCAAGAAGGATCCATTACTTTAGTCATAAATTCGTCTCTCCTCAAAAAAGCCAGGTGCTTTTCCAATTTGGTGGATTCGCATTTCGTTCAGTTACTGGCATACTTAACTCCATTTTACTCTTAGTCTTCAAGTAAGACAAAGGAAAGCTTTGTGACATTTTCAAAACTGCAAGAAAAAAGGATTGGAAACATCATACTGATGTTTCCAATCCTCCTAAATTAAGAAGCATTTCATTATTTTCCTGCTATTGACTTCAACTGATCCAATTGAATTAAGCCTTCAATGTCGCTGCTAGGGATATATCCTGCTTCCTTACTAATATCAGCCATTTCCTGAATAACTTCTTCATTGACAGAAGTAGTTACTTTTAGACGCTTAAATGCGACCTCGAGTTCATCTTTGTCGATCTCTTTTCCAGTTAATTCTTTGATGTGTTTAATAAAAAGAATTTGACTTTCTTCTGGATTTTGCTCAATAAACTCAACTGCTTTTACATGACCTGTTAAGTAGGCATTCACCAATTTTTCATCTTCCATAAACATCTTACTTGCTGCGACTACGGTATTGGTCGATTCCTTCCCCCATGCGAATGATTCCCAGTCCAATAACAACTTACCATTCGTCTGTGTTTCCAGAATATAGCCCCACGGTTCCGGTATTGCTACAGCATCTAGAGACTTTTGAATAAATAGCGTTGCTGTATCAGCTGGTGCCACGACAAACATTTCTACTGTCCCTCCATTTGCTGCAGGTTTAAGACCAACATCTTTTAGCGCTTTACGCAACATAATGTCTTGAGTACCCCCAATTCCCGGTATCGCAACTTTCTTCCCGTCCAAATCAGCAAGCTGTTTAATAGCACTATGCTCACTTGCAACTAGGACTGCTCCGCCATTCACAGCACCTGATATTATATGGTAGTTTGGTTCTTTTACGTAAAAATTCAGTACAGGACCTGGGCCAACTGTTCCCACATCAATGGATTTAGTGGCCATCGCTTCCATGAACAAGCCTCCGTTACTGAGGGTCTTTTTGTTAATTTTAATATCTTTTCCAAACGCATCAGTGAAATAACCTTTCTCCAGCGCAACGATTGTAGCGATATGCGTTAAGTTCGGGAAATAACCAATGTTTACTACTTTACTGCCTTTTTCTCCTTGTTCTGCTATAGCGCATGCAGAACAAGTACTCAATACAACTAAGGAAATAATCGCAAGTAGGAAAAATTTACGTTTCATCCTTTTCTCTCCCCATCTGTATCTATAAATAACCCCTTAACGCACGCCATGAAATTAGAAACATCATAATGATGTTTCTAATCCTTCTAAATCAGTAGCGCTTTACGTTTATTATTTCGCTTCTATTGACTTCAACTGTTCCAATTGAATTAAGCCATCAATATCATTACTAGTGACATACCCTGCTTCCTTACTGATATCAGCCATCTCCTGAATCACTTCTTCATTGACGGATGTTGTTACTTTCAGACGCTTAAACGCGGCTTCGAGTTCAGTTTGGTCAATCTCTTTTCCTGTTAATTCTTTGATATGCTTACTAACAAGATTTTGACTTTCTTCAGGATTCTGCTCAATAAACGCTACTGCTTTTACATGGGCTGTTAGATAAGCATTCACAAGTTCTTCATCTTCCAAAAACCTCTTACTTGCCGCAACCACTGTATTCGTCGATTCTTTACCCCAAGCGAATGATTCCCAGTCTAACAACAATTGACCGTTCGCCTGTGTTTCCAAAATATAACCCCATGGTTCTTGTGTTGCTGCAGCATCCACTGACTTTTGGACAAAGAGCGTTGCTGTATCAGCTGGTGCTGCGGCAAACATTTCGACTGTGCCGCCATTTGACGTCGGCTTCAGACCAACATCTTTCAGTGCCTTACGCAACATGACGTCTTGGGTACTTCCGATTACAGGAATCGCAACTTTCTTCCCGTCTAAATCTGCAAGTTCTTTAATATTACTATGTTCACTCGCAACCAGTACTGCTCCCCCGTTTACAGCACCTGAAATTATATGGTAGCTGGGATCTTTTACGTAGAAGTTCAGTAATGGACCAGGCCCTACTGTTCCCACATCAATTGATTTAGTCACCATTGCCTCCATAAACAAGCCACCGTTACTGACGGTTTTTGTGTTGATTTTTATATCTTCTCCAAACGCTTCAGTGAAATAACCTTTCTCTAGCGCAACGATTGTAGCGATATGTGTTAAATTCGGGAAATAACCAATGTTCACTTCTTTACTGTCTTGTGCTCCTTTTTCTGTATTTCCACAGCCAGCAACAATTGCCAATAAAGCTAAAGAAATAAGCCCAAGTAAGAACAAATTACGTTTCATTCCGTTCTCTCCCCATCTGTCATTATTTATCATTCCTTAACTGATTCCCCATTTTTTCTGCACACTGCGCTCCAGACGTAAAAAGACCAGATTATCCATAATTGTACCGATAACACCAATGATGATCATTACCGAGATAACCAAATCCATTTGTCCAAGTGATCTGCCCATTTCCAAGAGATATCCAAGCCCACCACCGCCACCAAGAAGTTCCCCTGCCATTAACGCGCGCCAGGAAAATGCCCAGGCGATTCGTAATCCGGCTATGAGCTGTGGGACAGATGCTGGCATAATAACTGTTCGTAAAAAGTGAAAACCGCTAGACCCTAATGTTTTAGCAACTTGTTGATAAAGCCTTGGCACAGTTTTAAAACCACTCGTCGCATTGATTGTCATTGTCCATGTGGCGCCGATTGTGACAATAAATAGAATGGAAAAATCGTTCAAACCGAACCATATGATTGCAAGTGGGAACCAGACAATACTCGGAATCGATTGCAATGCTGTGACAAGAAATCCAAGTGTGTCTTCCACTAACTTAGAACGCCATATAAGATAGCCTAAAAAGAGACCGAGGACTGTCGCAATTGTAAACCCTATTAATAGACGGCTCATGCTCGTTAGGATTGCAGTCATTATTTGCCCACTTACAATACCTGTGTAAAGAGTATGCAATACTTGGCTGAGACTTGGAAACATGAAATCGGGCAAACTTGATAATCTAGATGTGACTTCCCATATCGCCGCTAGAATCCCGATGAAGAGGGTTCGTCTTAAAAATGTAGTCATCCCCCATTTCCTCCTTTAACACTTTCTCAATTTCACCTTGCAGTGATGCCAATATCTGTTTTTCCAAATGAAACGTTACATCGTTTGGCATAATACCATCTTTCATTGTCGTTGAAGAATGAATCTCTTTGATTCTTCCAGGGCGTGTTTCAAAAACGACAATCTTTTCGGATAAAAGGACTGCTTCCCGAATGTTATGCGTAACGAAAAAGATTGTCACCTTCGTTTTTTGCCATATTTCAAGCAGCTCATTATGTAACACCATTCTGGTTTGCTCATCCAGTGCCGCAAACGGCTCATCCATCAGTAAAATTGCGGGTTCCATAACAAGGGCGCGTGCGATAGCAACACGTTGTTTCATACCCCCGGACAGCTGATGAGGATAGGAATCAATAAAGTTGCTTAAATGAACCATTTTCAACATTTCTCTCGCTTTGTCCTCTGCCTGTTTTTTGGGCAAACCCTTTAAACGTAAGCCATATGTGACATTATCAAGAACCGTTAACCACGGAAACAATCCATCCTGCTGGAAAACGACGACACGATCTGGTCCAGGATCCGTCACTACTTTACCAGCAATCCGAATTTCCCCTTGATCAGCCTTCTCAAGACCAGCAATCAGATAGAGCAATGTAGACTTCCCGCAACCAGAAGGACCGACAATCGAAACAAACTGTCCTTTTTCCACGTCTAACGAGATATTATCCAGCACTTTGACATGCCCTTTTTCTTTATGTGGAAAACTTTTGACAATGCCATCTATTGTTAAATACATTCAAATACCCCTCTCCTGAAATTTCCCACAAGTAATTCTATAATGGTTGAGATAATGAACTCCACTGAATTCGCTGCTGCGCTAAGTTTATATAGGTATTAAAATTCGAACAAATCGCTTGATAAATAGCGTTCACCAGAATCAGGTGCAATACAGACGACCGTATCATTCGGAGTCAATCGCCTAGCAACGGCTAACGCGGCATATATGGCCGCGCCTCCTGAAGGGCCTAGGAGAATCCCTTCATTCGCCGCTACAGCACGTACTGTCTCGTAAGCTTCATCATCTTGTATCATAAAGATTTCATCGTAGACGTTCGTATTCAAAACGGAAGGAATAAAACCTGGACTCGTTCCGACAAGCTTATGCTTTCCTGGCTTTCCTCCCGATAGCACAGGTGATCCGGCGGGCTCAACAACATGAACTGAGATTCTATCATTAAGTTCTTTAAGTGCTTCTCCGGTACCCGTTACCGTCCCTCCCGTTCCTGACGTACAAACGAAAGCATTAAGCGTTCTTCCAATCGATTTCATCGCTTCGCTAATTTCAACAGCCGTTGTTGTCCGATGAATATCAGGATTTGCGGCGTTTTCAAATTGCATGGGGATAAAACTGCCTACAATTTGTGCTGCTAATTCATTCGCTTTTGCAATCGCACCTGGCATTCTATCTTCACTTGGTGTCAGAACGACTTTAGCACCGTATGCTTTCATTAAATTAATGCGTTCAATCGTTGCGTTATCCGGCATGACGAAAATTGCGCCATAACCTCTTGCTGCAGCATTCATCGCCAAACCAATTCCTGTATTGCCTGATGTCGGTTCAATAATCGTTGCACCCGCCACTAATTTCCCGCTTCTTTCTGCTTCGACAATCATATTGTAAGCAGCCCGGTCTTTTACGCTTCCGCTTGGATTAAAATATTCAAGTTTCACATAGACAGCTGCACCTTGTGGATCTGGAAGTCTATTTAATCTAACAAGCGGTGTATTCCCTATTAATTCAGCTATATTGTTTACGACTCCCATGCTGGTCGTCCTCCCAACTACATTCAGGATTTGTCTTGGTATCCGCCAATCAATTCTAAAAAAGCATGTTGCATGTTGATAGATTGCCTGTACGTGTCACTGGTGATTGTTTTAAGTAATTTGGTTTTTATTGTTTGATCTAACATAGAGTGTTTCACTTTTTCTCTCGACAGTGTTAGAAATTCAAGATAATCTCCATAAGAATCTTCGTAAATTTCAGAGAGTTCATCACGTATGCTTTTAGCTAGTGTCGGGCTCGCTCCTCCAGTTGCAATACTTATCGTTAAGTCCCCTCTGGTCAACTTTGCAGGGACATGAAAAGTGCTTAACCCTGGATTATCAACGATATTGACCAGTTGATCCTTACCAGCAGACGATGCAACGAATGTATTCACCATCTCATTATTTGTTGCTGCAATAATAACCAATGCGCAATCAAGATCATTCGGTTCGAACAATTTAGCTTTCCAAGCAATCTTATTCTCGATAAAGAGTTGTTCTATTTTCGAATGAATCACTGGACTAATCACAGTTACATTAGCACCTGCTTGTAGCAAGCCGACAATTTTTCTGTAGGCGATCAGACCACCACCAACTACTACTACAGCTTTGTCTTCGACGTTCAACATAATTGGGTAGAATTTCATGGTTTTTTCACCTGCCACTGTTTAGTTATTCTGAAAAAGACCATAAAATTAGCGGTCCTTCTTAGCTTTTTTAAAAGATAAGAAAGTATAAGTTTTCCACTTGGAGCAGTGTCTAGACTCCAGCGCCTAGCCCCTCAAGTCGCTTCAGTCCTTAAGGTAAAGGCAAAGAGCGCCTTTAACTTAAGGCCCTCCAGCGCTTTTCGGGACTACCAAGGCGCTTGCGCTTTTCTTATTAATCGTGAAAGTCCAATCCAGATTGAACAGCTTTTACATGTCCTGCACGGATAACAAAATCACCGAAATGCTCACCTTCATGTCTTTCCTTCGCATATTGGAAAAATAGTGGTTTAAGCAGGTCTAGAATTTCTTCTTCTCCAATGTTTTCTCGGTACAATTTGTTCAGCCGATCTCCGACAAAGCCAGCACCTAGATACATATTGTATTTTCCGGGGGCTTTACCGATAAAGGCGATTTCTCCTAAAGAGGGACGAGAGCAACCATTCGGGCAACCTGAAATACGTATGATAATCTCTTTTTCACGCAATCCCGCTTCATCCAAAATCAGTTCCATCTTATCTAGTAGGGAAGGCAGATAACGTTCAGCTTCAGCCATTGCTAGCCCGCAAGTTGGAAAAGCAACACAAGCCATTGAACTCCGACGCAATGCGGAATGATGCTGCCCATCGGTCAATCCATGCTGTTCTATCAGTTCGACAATTTGGTTCTTATTTTGAATCGTAACATTGCTGATAATTAGGTTTTGGTTTGGGCTAAGGCGGAAATCTCCTGTGTGAATCTTGGCAATTTCGCGCAACCCTGTCATCATTGGATAATCATCCAAGTCTTGGATTCGACCGTTTTGGATAAAGAGCGTGAAATGCCAATTGCCATCGCTTCCTTCTACCCAACCATAACGATCACCATTATGTTCAAAAAAGTAATCACGCGCGGTTCCAAGTTCCCAGCCTAATCGCTCATTGAGTTCTTTGGTGACCCAATCAAGTCCACGAGCATCAATTGTGTATTTAAAACGGGCATACTTTCGAACAGAACGATTTCCGTAATCACGTTGAATCGTAATGATTTTTTCGGCTACTTCGATAATCTGATCTGTTGTACAGAATCCAATCACTCGTGCCAACTGAGGATAGGTGTCTGTATCCCCATGTGTCATCCCCATGCCGCCCCCAACTGCAATGTTGAATCCTACTAATTTACCTTCTTCTAAAATGGCAATTAGACCAAGATCCTGTGAAAAGACGTCAACATCATTATTAGGAGGAACTGCCACACCAATTTTAAATTTCCTTGGTAAATAGAGTGCGCCATACAATGGTTCGATTTCTTCCTCTGTTTCTTGACTGTCGATTACTTTTTCACCATCGAGCCAGATTTCATGGTACGCATTGGTCCGAGGTGAAAGATAATCACTGAGTTTCTGAGCCCAGCCATAAACCTCAGCATGAATATCCGATTGGTAAGGGTTTGGGTTACACATCACATTCCGGTTCACATCACCACAAGCCGCTAGTGTATCCATCAACGCTGCGTTAATTTCCTGAATGTTTTCCTTCATATTCCACTTTAAAATCCCATGCATTTGGAATGACTGGCGGGTTGTCAATTTCAACGTTCCATTGCCAAATTTATTAGCAACATCGTCCATCATCAGCCATTGTGCTGAAGTTGCAACGCCGCCCGGAGCACGAACTCGAACCATGAACTGGTATGCCGGTTCTAATTTTTGGCGTTGTCGTTCATTACGTAAATCCCGATCATCTTGCAAATAGCTGCCATGGAATTTCATCAATCGATTATCGTCGTCGGGTATCCCCGAACTGATTGGATATTCAAGCGTCTCCACAAGCGATCCTCGTAAATAATTACTCTCACTTTTAATCCGCTCAACATCACTTGGTGTTCCTGATTGTGGCGGTAGAATTATTTTTTTCGTCATTTAACTAGCTCCTCTCACAGTTGTTTCAATAGACATCACGTTGATAACGTTTCTGCTGTTGCATGTCTGCTAAATAGTCAGATGCTTCTTTAGAACTCATGGCACCCTCTTCTTCAATGATTTTTTCCAGAGTAGCATGGACGTCAGTTGCCATATGCTTTTCATCACCACAAATGTAGAGTACTGCCCCCTCTTCTAACCACTTGAAAATAGCTTGACTGTTCTCTATCATTCGGTGTTGAACATAGACTTTATCTTTCGTATCACGGGAAAATGCAACATCCATTCGCGTCAATACGCCCTCTTTGAGCCATTGCTGCCATTCAACCTGATACAGGAAGTCAGTAACGAAGTGTTGATCACCAAAGAACAACCATGTTTTCCCTTCAGCGCCAATCTCCTCGCGTTCTTCCAAGAAAGATCTGAACGGTGCTATTCCAGTACCAGGTCCAATCATGATCAAAGGCGTGTTAGGATCTGCTGGTAATTTAAAGTTCGAGTTACGCTGAACATATACAGGTAAATGATCTCCTGGTATCGCACGTACAGCACATACATCTGAACAGACACCTACCCGATTACGACCGTGTGCCTCATAACGAACAGTTCCAATCGTGAGATGTACCTCATCTGGATTCGCTTTTGAACTACTAGCGATTGAATATAGTCGCGCCGGTATTTTACGTAATATTGCGACAAAACCACTTAGAGAGACTTCCCATGGTGTAAAATCACGCACTAGATCCAATAGATCTCGACCATAAAGATAATCCCTGCATTCTTGCTCTCTTTCTGGTTCCAAGAGCTCCTTTAATTCATTGTTTGCGGTAAATTGTGCTGCTTTTTGTAACAATGGTTTCGTCAATACAGTGATTTCAAAATTAGAAATCAAAGCCTCGCGCAATGGCTTAAGCTCACCCTGTTTATTGACCTTAACTTCTTGGCTAGCATTCCAGCCCATCTCCTCAATCAAGGTATCTACTAATCCAAAATCATTTTCTGGATAAATGCCCAAACTGTCTCCTGGTTCAAACTCAAGGTTCGATCCTTCAAGTGATAACTCAAGATGACGCGTTTCTTTGTTTGATCCACGGCCATTTAAATTAAAGTTTTCTAGAATCTCAGCTTTAAATGGATTTGTTCGAGAATACTCCAGTTGTCCCTCAATTACCTTGTTGACCGTTTGTTGAACAGTTGTAGAACTGCTTTCTTGTAGTTCATTTAATGTAGCTAAAACATTCGTAAACCATTCCGCGGCAGATTCATCATAATCCAAGTCGCAATCGACTCGTGGACTAAGCTGTTTTGCACCTAACTCAAGTAATCGTTCATCAAATTGTTTACCTGTCTGGCAGAAAAATTCATAAGAACTATCTCCCAATGACAGGACCGAAAATTGCAGATTCTCCAATCTTGGCGCTCTTTTACTATGAAGAAATTCATGGAATGGCAATGCATTATCTGGTGGATCACCTTCGCCATGTGTACTTACAATAAGTAGTAAATTCTCGATTTTCTTGAGTGCATTCGGTTTGAATTCATTCATAGAAGCAAGACTTACTTGATACTCTACTGCTTTTAAATTCTTCGTCAGTTTTTCCGCCAAAGCTTGCCCATTGCCAGTCTGAGATCCGTAGAGAATTGTCACCTCTTTTGAGCTGACGTCTACTTGCGCTGCTGGTTCTTCCAGTACGGCCACACTGCCTGACGCATTTGATTGCGTAACTAATTGACTTGCACTCAGGTAGCCGCCCAACCAGATTTGTTGCGTCTCTGTCAGTATCGGCAAAAGTTGATTAAGTAGTTCTACCTGTTGCTGATTAAAAGGACTGTTTATCACTTGAAGCGCCAAAGTTTTCCACCCCACAAAAATAGTATTTTACACAGTTATCCCGCATTAACGGGCAGTAAGACCCCCACTTCAAGTTTTCGAGGACAAGATTAGAATCAGTGGGGGATCAACTGCCCGTAAAAGCCCGAATGGTTAAACTAACAATCAGTAGGGATGAAGAAAACCCCCACTGATTGAAGATTAACTTTATCAAAAGAGTAAACAATTATTTTAATCTAATTTTCTCATTTCTCTCTATTTGAACTACAACATTGTCTTGAATAACCAATGTGATAGATCCATAATTCATCGTACTCAGCATTTTTTTAACATTTTCAATGGTAAGTTCAAGATTTTGTTCACGTTTTTCCATAATCCCTTTTCATCCTTTCAGACAAAGTCTCTTCATTAAAAGGGCAGACTGATTTGTTCTTTTTCAAGTAACTCATTCACCCGTTCAACAAGTACATCCTGAACATATTTGTGATAACCAAGATTTTCACAAAGAATTAGATGCTTACCAGGAGTAGACTGTTTCATAATTTTTTTCTCAATACCATTCATTAAAATACCTGTAAATAACAAGTACGGTATAATGAAAATTTGCTTTTGAGGTGCTTGCTGTAGTTGCAGCAATGCTTCATCGAAATGAGGCTCCGCTCCGTAAAGAAAACAAACAGTTACTTTGTTGAAGGAATACTTGTCAGCAAGAAGCAGTGCAATTTCATTTAAATCATGCTTGACTGCGGGATCACTACTCCCCCTACCTACGATTAACACCTGAGCATCTTCTGCAATCGCTACTTGTCGTTCAACAACACGCTCATATAAACTATCAACAATTTTTGGATGAATGCCAAATGCTTTGCCGTATGTAAATTCGATATCGGGATACATGATTTTTCCCACTTCGATTTCAAATGGAATATCTTCATTTGCATGCGCCGCAGTTAATAAAAGTATAGGAACAACGGCAATCTTAGTAGCACCGCGTTCCACGCACTTCGTAATCCCTTCATCCACGCTTGGTGCCGCCAGTTCTAAAAAACAAATCTCTTGAATCGGAACATCGATCATTGATTGACTACTCTTGATAAACTGAATGGCTTCTTCGACACCTGCTTTAATCCGACTACCGTGGCCCACATATAAGACAGCCTGCACGCTGATTCCCCCTTTAGCTGTTAGTATGCAGATACTTCTTTAATGCTATTTTGGTTCAATCCCGTTTGTTCGAACCACTGAATCTTCTCCCGCAACTTCACAACTTCACCGACAATGATCATACTTGGGTTTTTAATTTCGGATTCTCTCGCAATCTCCACAATTGTAGAAAGTGTACCTGTAATTGTATACTGCGCTTCTGTCGTTCCCCAATGAACCAGTGCTACTGGCGTGCTCTCAGGTCGGCCGTGCTTCGTCAGTTGCTCGCAAATATAAGGTAAGTTTCCGACACCCATATAAATCGCTAAGGTATCAATCCCGACCGCAAGACTCTCCCAATGGATGGAATCGCTTTTTCCAGCACGCATATGGCCCGTTACAATCGCAAAACTCGAACTGAGATCGCGATGTGTGACTGGGATACCCGCATAAGCAGGAGCTGCAATCCCAGCTGTAATTCCTGGAACCACCTCAAAGGGAATTCCATTATCCGCAAGAACTTCTGCCTCTTCAGCACCTCTTCCAAAAACGAATGGATCTCCACCTTTTAAGCGTGTGACGATTTTTCCTTGCTTCGCATATTTCACTAAAAAGTGGTTAATCGTCTCCTGAATCATTGCATGATAGTTTGGGAGTTTTCCGCAATAAATCAAGTCCGCTCCCGGCTTTGCATAGGTAAGTAGCTCTTTATTAATTAAACGATCATACAAGATGACATCCGCTTGTTGAATACATTTCATCCCTTTAACGGTGATTAAATCAACATCTCCAGGTCCAGCTCCAACTATAAATACTTTCCCCATTTTCATCTCTCCTCTCACCGCGCAGTTCTATAATAGATTCATCGTTATGAATGGATCTCTTCTTTTTGCATTCCTGCAATTAATACGTCGATCACTTCGGGTCGACTAAATGTCGATGGCAGTTGTTCTCCGTTACGAAGCATTTCTCTCACCTTTGTGCCCGACAAGATTACATGGTGGCTGACATCATGCGGACATGTTTTAGGTGTTGCCATGTTGCCGCATTTATTGCAGTAAAAGCTATGCTCGAAAAATAATAACGTAATCCCAAGTTCTTCAAGCGTAAAGTTGCTAAATATTTTCTGAGCATCATACGTCCCGTAATAATTACCAACACCCGCATGATCACGACCGACGATAAAGTGTGTACAACCAAAATTCTTTCTGACCATCGCATGAAAAACAGCTTCTCTTGGTCCCGCATAACGCATTGCCGCTGTAAATACACCTAAAAACACATGCTCTTTCGCATAATAGTTTGCTAGTAATACTTCATAGCTTTCCATGCGTACATCTGCTGGAATATCATCCGATTTCGTTTCACCCACAAGTGGATTCAAAAATAATCCATCTACAATTTCCAATGCAGTCTTTTGAATATACTCATGTGCTCTATGAACCGGGTTTCTTGTTTGGAAACCAACGACTGTTTTCCAACCGAGCTCTTGGAACTTTTGCCTTGTTTCAATGGGGTCATATAGGTACTCCGAAAACTCATCCAGTGGTCTTCTCTGAATCAGCGTGATCGTTCCGCCAAGATAGACATTCGGACGTTCAAACAACTTCTTCACGCCAGGATGCTCACGGTCTGTCGTTTGATAAACCAGTTCAGCTTCTTTTTCCTTATCTGGTGTGAAAATATCCGATACTTCAAGAACACCATAGATAACTCCATCTCTCTCCAATTTCACAAAGTTCCCAACAGCAATACCTCGTGCATTCACCTCTGTTGTTGGCAATGTAATCGGAATTGTCCACGGTACTCCAGTAGATAATCTCATTGTTGCAACAACAGAATTGTAGTCCACTTCTGTAAGAAATCCACTTAACGGGCTATAAGCACCCGTACCAATCAAATCCAAGTCACTGCTTGCAATTTCATCTAATTCAACTGTTTCAGTTATCCCTTCGAACTGAAAATCAGGATTCCAGCGATTAATTAATGTACCGCCATGCGGTTGACTCAAACTCATTTAAATTCCCCCATTTTCTTTAGGTTGATGCAAGCCACATTCTGTCTTTGTTTGATTTGCCCAGCGCCCTGACCTCGACCCCGTCGTTGTATCCCCTTTAAATGTACAGTGTGTGCAACCGATACTTGGATAGCCTTGGTCGTGGAGTGGATTATAGGGCAAGTTATGTTTTTTTACATAATCCCAAATATCTGTCCACGTCCAATGAATCAGCGGGCAAATTTTTATCGATTGAAAGGTTTCATCCTTGTTCACAAAGTTTGTCTGACTCCTTGATGGTGATTGTTCGCGCCTAAGTCCGGATAACCAAGCGGTCGTATCGCTCATCGCTTCTCGGAGCGGAATTACTTTCCTCATATGACAACAACGATCCGGCTGTCTTTCCCACAGTCGATCGCCATACTTGTCAGCTTGTTCCTCAGCCGTTAAGCTAGGCTTTTTCATTTCAATTTCCAGCTTTGGATAACGTTTTTTCACTTCATCAATTAGCGTATGCGTTTCTTGAAAATGAAATTCAGTTTCGAGAAAGACAACTTTAGCAGTTGGTTTTATTTGCGAGATTAAATCTATCATTACGATACCCTCAACCCCAAAACTACACGCATATACAAGATCATCGTATTCCGTGTAAGCCCATCGCAATACGTTTAACGCACCTTTTGACTCGTCATCAATCGCAAAAACTTCACTAGTCTCAGACCAAGATTTGTACGTCAACTTCGCCATGCTAATTCTCTCCCCCCTAAACATAATGATTCTATTACTCTTTCCTTTTTAAAAAGACGACTTTAATCGATTAGTGATTAAAGTCGCCTCTACTTTTTAGTCAGCGAATTTTTCATTTGTACTCGATTTTCTAGTAGCTTCTGGGTTTCCAGTCAGCTAGCGATTAGCGTTATACTAACTTTATTATTCCTATGTGTCAAGTAGGTTTAAAGACATTATATTCCTAAACAACTAATATGTTACCTGTTTAGTAGTTGTTTAAAAGTATTTATAAATTGCTAGACAATGTCCCTTCAAATCCGTTGCTCCGCATAGGATAGACTTTGCTCAATTAGGCAGATATTCATATATTCAACAGATATAGTTATTTTCTTTTAAATAAGAAACGATGCGTTCAACGGATTCTTCAATGCTTAACTGATTAGTATCAATGATTATTTCTGGATTAATAGGTTCTTCATAAGGAGCATCGATCCCTGTAAAGCCTTTAATTTCACCCAATCTTGCTTTTTTATAAAATCCCTTTGGATCTCGTTCTTCGCATGTTGCTAAACTGGCTTTGACGTATATTTCGATAAATTCATCAGCTTCGACAATTTCGCGTACTCGATCTCGATCTTCCAGGTAAGGGGAAATGAATGCCGTTAATGTCAACAAACCTGCATCGACCATAAGTTTGGACACTTCACCGATTCTGCGAATATTTTCCGTCCGATCATCTGGACTAAACCCTAAATTCTTATTTAAACCATGCCGGACATTATCCCCATCCAATCGATATGTGTGAATGCTCTCAGAATGTAACGCCGTTTCTAGCGCTACTGAAACTGTTGACTTCCCTGAACCTGATAGGCCTGTGAACCAAAGAATAGCACTTTTATGGCCCTTTACTTCTTGACGATTTTCTTTTGTTACCTCTGATTCATGCCAAACGATATTTGTAGACTCCGTCATTGTTTGCCCCCCTAAGATCATTTGTTTCGCTGTTGATTGTTATATACAAAAAAGACACCTTTTTATCCGATCCAAATAACCGAGTAGAAAGATGCCTTTAGTTGTCTAATTAGCATATATGAAGTTGAGACCAATATTACATTATCAAAAATTCAAAGTCAACGATTTATCAGAATATAATATAATTCTTATTAGTTTAGTTTGAATTTAAATAAGATTCAATTTGTATAAACTGTAGTCTACTTACTTGTCGTACGAGGTTCGTGTATATCCTGCTAGGCTCTGCCTACTATATAAAAGGGTTAACTATAATTTGTCAGTAGCATTGTGTCTAAGTCATGCGCGCAACTAGTACCAAGTACTCATGTCCACAGTTAAATATGATACGTAAAATCTTCCGGTAACACCCTTTTTAAAAACTTCTGTGTTCGTTCTTCTTTTGGATTCACAAATATTTCATGGGGTGTTCCTTCCTCCACTATGACTCCGCCATCCATAAAAATCACTTTATTTGCCACATCCTTCGCAAAATCCATTTCATGCGTGACAACTAACATGGTTGTTCCTTCCCTTGCAATATTCTTCATAACAGTTAACACTTCTCCTACTAATTCCGGATCCAGTGCAGAAGTTGGTTCGTCAAATAAAATTATGTCTGGATTCAAAGCAACGGCTCTTGCAATGCCTACCCTTTGTTGCTGTCCACCTGATAATTCACTTGGATAGGCATCGTATTTATCTGACAAACCCACTTTATCCAACGCTTTTTTCCCTATCTCAACCGCTTCTGCTTTCGGAACTTTTCTCCCAATAATAAGCCCTTCCGTTACGTTCTCTAAAGCTGTTTTATTATTGAATAAATTATTGCTTTGAAATACAAAAGCGATTTTCTGTCTAATTTGATGAATTTGTTTTTTGGTCGCAGTTCCCAAATTTACATCTATATCCCCAAAAACAGCACGACCTTGATCAGCTTTTTCTAAAAAATTGATGCATCTGAGTAATGTCGTCTTACCGGATCCACTTGGCCCTAGTATAACAACAACATCCCCTTTATCTATTGTGACGTCAACACCTTTTAATATTTCAGTTTTACCGAATGACTTATAGACATCTTTAATTTCTAACATGCTGTGTGTCCCTCCTTTTCATGCTTAAACGACTGATGGTTTATATTTACTCAAACGTTTTTCGTACAGTTTAAATGCATATTCGACTGCACTGCATAATAGTAAATAGACAAGAAAGATATCGATATAGGCCTCAACGTAATTATAGCCCACGTTCGCCGCCACTTTTGCTTTCAGCGTAATTTCCTGTAATGACATGGCATACCCGAGAGATGTTGCTTTGATCAGGTTGACTGTCGCTGTACAAATATTTGGCATTGCAACGACCAAAGCCTGCGGAATTATAATTCTTCTATATGCTTGCACATCAGTTAGCCCCACTGACTGGGCTGCTTCCAATTGCCCCCTGCTCACTGTGCTTAGTGCAGAACGAAAAACTTCAATCAGAACTGCTGTTGTGTTAAAAGAGAAAACAATGAATGCGTACCAAATTGGATTCACATCATACACATTCATTTCTATATTAAACTTAGTAAATAGCGAACTTAGTAATAAGGGGACACTGCTGTAGACGATGAAAATCTGAATGATAATTGGGGTCCCTCTGACAAAAGAAACATATACTTGTGCAAAACGGTGTAACACTGGAATTCGATTTATTCTTGTTAATGCCAGTAAAAAACCTAACGGTAACGCAAAGAGTAAAGCTACAATTGTGATGAATAGCGTTATAGGTACTCCTGATAACGCGATAAAAAATGTATCTATTAAAAACTTGTAATTTAATCCTTCAGACATCTTCTCACCTCTTTACGCAGTTTTTAATCCTCGTTTCCCTTTACTAAATACTTGCTCTAATTTCAAGAAAAACTGTTCAATTGCTATTGAAAGTATCCAGTATATAATTGCTAATGCAAGAAATATTTCCAAAGCATGTGCATTGTAGTTACCAGCAATAATTAGATTTGCTTTTCCCACAACATCTATTAAGCCGATTGTATAGGCTAACGATCCTTCTTGTAGTACAGCCAGCAGGCTGTTCCCGAAGTTCGGTAATGCGACTACAATTGCTTGCGGAAATACAATTCTTCTATAAGCTTGTGAATTGCTTAGCCCAACACTTACTGCGGCCTCAAATTGTCCATTGTCAATTGATTGAAAAGCTGAACGCATGACCTCAGACATAGCTGCCGCAAATTGAAGGGTAAAAGTGATTATGACAAATACGGCTGTGTCTATATTGTTTAAATTCAGACCGAAACGATCACCGATTGCAGGAAGTCCATAATAGACTAAAAAAAGGAGTACGATAGAAGGTGTACACCTTATTATTGTTGTATAACCAGTCGCTAGTTTCCTTGCAAACTTACTCTTCCCTATTTTCGCCGCCGTTAAGATAAAACCCAGGAGCGTGCCGAATAGTACGGAAAGACCTGCAACCATAAATGTCATTTTTAAAAAAGGAATTAGTAGTGGGATGGACTCCCATATATATGATGCGTCAAAATATTTTTCCATGTACTCGCCCCACTTTCATATTCCATTTGAAACGATTTGATTGATAAAGGCTGTTGAGCATATCGCACACCCAACAGCCTCGATATCCTAAGCGTTATCTTTCTACAGCATCCAACACTTCAAACAAATCTCTGCCGTAATACTGTGAGCTCAATTCACTTGTCTTCTTTTCTTCTTTCAATTTTTTAACTACTTGATCATAGGCATTCGCAAATTCCTGTTCTTTTTTATTGAACAAAGGCCATGTTTTTATGACCGCGAATTCATTGTAAACAACCTCGTCTACCAGATTATGATAAGGACCATCTTTAGCCGTCACTTGCTTTTCAAATGGCCCTTCTATGATAACGCCTCCATCTACGCGTCCTTCATTCACCCACTGGACAACGTCTACTGTGAAAGCATCTCCAGCTTTCAACTGCACTTTATTATCCGAATTTTCTTTATTGTATTCATCAATTACAGTATATTGAGCGTTATTAGCTGCAATTGGTGCTAACGAAAAGCCAGCAGAAGCGAAGTCTGACAGGGACTTGATATGTTCATTTTCTTTTTTAAGTACAAGACCCGCACTGCTTAAGCCGATAAATTCTTTCGGGAAGATAAATTTTTCTGTTCTTTCCTGTGTCCAAAATGCATTTTTAACCCCTACCTGGTATTTCCCTTGTTCGACACCTACCAATAGGTCATCGCTTGTCGTTCCGACGTACACGAATTCGTATTGTGGAAGTAATTCATCAACTAATTTCATCACTTCAACATCATATCCAGTTGCATTTCCTTTCTCATCCAACCAGGACATTGGTTTTGAAGCCTGATCATAGGCGACTTTTACTTTTCGTATGTCTGACTCATTCTCATCAGCCGCTTTACTTGAGTTACATCCTGCTAAAATAGTAGTTACTGCTAAACCAATCGCCGCAAGTTGAAATACGCTTCTTCTTCTCATCATGAAATCCCCTTTGATCGCCTCAATCCATGTATTTTAACTATGGATAGCGTTTTTAGTTTTAACTCCATCAATTGCAGTTAATGCCAATTTCTTAATTGTCATGTCGTCCATAGGGGGATTGTGCAAACCTGCCCTGACATCCCGATAATAGCGCTGTAATGGATTAGTGCGTTGAAGACTTTTTGCACCTACAATTCTCATTGCTTTATCCACAATCGTAATGGCTGAATTCGTAATGGTATGCTTGACAACTGCAACCTCATTTGTAAGATAGCCCCTTCGTGATTCATCATCATAAGCCTCCGCCACACTGTAAATCAGATGCCTCGCCTGTATTAATTCCAAATCAATTTCTCCTAGCAATTGTTGAACATTCGGCAATTGACTAATTGGCCCATTCAGGCTGTTAGGAGAATAAGTAGTTGCAAAATGAACAGCATAATCACGCGCAGCTTGTGCAATTCCAAGATAACATGCAGGAATATGAAGAAGCCAGCCACTAAACGGAGCACCACTTGGTTTGTCAGGTAGTTCAACAAGTTTTGACTCTTCGACTTTTACTTGATTGAGAACTAGATCATGGCTTCCAGTTCCCCTCATTGAAATGACGTCCCATGTCTGATCAATCGTCAGACCTTCTAAATCTTTGTGCAGCAGGAAGAATCCTACTTGTTGTTGTTCTTCAATCCAGGCAGATGTTAGAAAATAGGTTAATACTGGAGAAGCCGTTGTAAAGGTTTTGCGCCCCGACAATACCCATGAACCATCTTGTTTCTCCGCATTTGTTCCTGGGCGTCCACCCCTAGTTGGGCTACCTGTTTGTGCTTCACTCACAGAGCGATTTACTAAGGCACCGTTCAGAACTTCTTTGGCAAAGAAATCGAGATTTTGATCATTCCATAAGCTTTTGTCAAAAAGTTCTCCGACAACCCCAAGATTCCATCCGATAGATAGAGCTGTATTGCCGTCAAAACTAGCTAGTGTTTCTTGAAGGAGTACCATATCATAGACTTTTAGCCCTTCTCCGCCGTACTCAAGTGGGAGTGTACTGCTCGTATAGCCCATTTCAATTAAATCTTGAATATTTTCTGCCGGAAAAATTGCCTCTTCATCAGTTTGAGCAGATGTATTTTTAAATTTTGTTTCTACCCCATTTACCTTTTCAAGCCATCTCTTTTGACTTTCCGTTTTTACAAATAGGTTAATCACAAGTTCCCCTCCAACTATACTTTTACTAGAATTTAAGTCGTTTTTCATTAATAGATTATCTTATGCTAACAACTCCGATTGGTTTCATCGGGATTCAATTAATAATAAGCCATATTGATAAAATGTCAAGATACCCTTCAAATAAATAACAGAAAAATCCGTAAGAACGTTTAGTTGAACACGTTCTTACGGTTATAAATTATTCGATATTTAAGACATCCAAGTTCATGATCTAGATTTCTTCTCCCTATACATCGCTCCATCAGCTATTTGGATTAACTCTTGAAAATTTTGCCCGTCATCAGGATAAATTGCAAAACCAACGGAGGCTCCCACGGAAGGGAATTCGTCAAATCTTTCATTCGCTAATACCTTTTGAAGACCCTGTATATAAACTCGTTCGAAATTATTTTTACAATCAGGTACTAGAATCAAAAACTCATCCCCACCCCATCGTGCTACGATATCATTTTTCTTAACGAATTTTTTTATGATCACAGCAAGATGGATTAACAATTCGTCACCTTTATGATGTCCATATGTATCATTTATTTCTTTAAATCTGTTAAGGTCCATCATGATGACACCTAACTTGAGATTTTCTCTTCTATACATTTTTGCGATTTTTTGAAACGACTGTTCTATCGTTCGTCGATTGTAGGTATCTGTTAAATAGTCTTTTTCAGAATAATATTTTACGTTATCAAATTGTTTTCCGCACCAATAAGCAATTGCTAAAAAAATTGTTGTTAAAATAAAAAAGTTCGCCCTAAATGGAAGTTCCAAATACTGATGATAGTAAAAATACCGTAGAAGGTTAAACAATCCGACTATACCAATCGCCACAATCCTGCCATTATACTCCATGAAATTCACTCATTTCCCTATTCTTATGGGCATAATACACTACCTTAGGTTTATTCGCAAAAAAACGATTGCAAACTAACTGCAATCGTTTTTTATCCTATTTAAATAACACAAGAACTTTGAAGCGTTTTACTTTTTATTTGCCGTTTCCCATACGTTTTCAAGCCATGCTTCAAACTCTTCGCCTTTGTCACCTTCATACGTGTCGTACAAATCAAGTCTCATGTTCTTCAACTTTTCTTTATATTCTTCGAACGTGTGATCTCTTGGCAAACTTTTCTTAATTCTGAGGAAAACTTTGTTGGCATCTTTAATCAATTCAAATCGATTTCTTGGTGGTAATTCAACATCCTCACCAAATTTCACAAGATTGCGGTGAGCGGCTTCTACTACTTTATATACGGCATCGTTGTTCATTCTGTGTAAAAGTATATCGATAGTCCGTTTATGTTTCCATTGTCCTAATTCATCAATCGTATCTAAACGTAGTCTCCAATTCGATGCCCGGTTAACTGCCTTCCGTAATTCATCGTAA
Source organism: Sporosarcina sp. E16_3 (assembly GCF_017347125.1). Lineage (NCBI taxonomy): Bacteria > Bacillati > Bacillota > Bacilli > Caryophanales > Caryophanaceae > Sporosarcina > Sporosarcina sp. E16_3. Next base: position 33,803 of record NZ_JADPRX010000001.1, on the reverse strand, counting down.
TTTGGCGGCATTTCATTTTTAATTTCATTAGTCAAGTGATCCAATCTCCTTCTATTTCAATATCCTGTTTAGTTAAGGGTAACTCTACATGTTACATACAATACCCTTCAATATGTATTGTACCATTATCTGCTGAACTACATACCTTTTTTCATATAATCCGCCACTTTTTTAAATATAATCATCTGTTCATATTCCGTTCACCTTGTCAGATTATAGTTAAGTTATTAAGAAATACGGGAGGCGCAAAGATGAATATTGCATGGAAAGAAATTAAGAAGAATAAAACGAAGTTTATCATTTTAGGATCAATCATTTTTCTCGTCAGCTTTTTAACATTTATCATCTCTGGGTTAGCGAACGGTTTATCTCAAGATAATGCAGCATTAATTAAAGATTTACCAGATGGTCAATTTTACATGAATGCAGATGCAAACGAAACGTACAATCTTTCAAGAATAGATGAAAGTGTACAAACCACTGTATTAAATGAACAAAAAGACGCAGCAGCACTCTCCATTCAGATGGGGTTTGTAAACGATATGGACGATAAGCAGCATAGTATCGCTTTCGTTACTTCAACAGATTCAAAGTCGTTTGAGTCTGTCGGTAAAGGAGAAGTAATCTTAGATCGTTCATTGGAAGATGAGGGGATTAAGCTTGGCGATATATTAACAAATAATCAATTCAGTGGCGAATTTAAAGTGAAAGGTTTTGTCGATCAAAAGAAATACAGCCATGAGCCTGTCGCATTTATTAACATGGAAAACTATAAAGAAATTTACCGTGTCAATGAAATGCAATTGATTTTTGTACCAGGTACAGAAAAAGAACAAGTGGTAACGAGTTTACAATCATTTTCAAATAAAGAATTCCTCAATACGATTCCAAGTTACAGTGCCGAACAGATGTCACTCAATATGATCATTTGGTTTTTGGTTGCCATTAGCGGAATGTTGTTCGCAATATTCTTCTACATGATGAACGTTCAAAAGATTGGATTATATGGGATCTTAAAAGCACTAGGAGTTAAAACAAGTAGATTGTTCGGCATGATGTGGTACCAGATGATTTTTATCACTGTGATAGCGCTTGGACTGTCAGTCGCTTTGAGCCAGGGCTTTGCATTGATTGCACCTAAAGGAATGCCATTTAGTTTAACACTTGATACAACTGTTCAATTATCGGTTGTATTCCTAATTATTGGATTTATAGGAGCGACATTGTCCGGTCTGCAAATTAAAAAAGTAGAACCATTGCAAGCTATCCAACAAGGAGAGGTTTAATATGACGATTTTCACAATTGATGAAGTTACAAAAACATTTACGAACGGTGAAGTGGATGAACAAGTATTAAAAGGGATTAATATTTCACTTCGAGAAGGTGAAATAACAGCGTTAGTAGGCGCTTCTGGTTCTGGTAAAAGTACGATTCTTACAATAGCAGCAGGACTTCAACGTGCAACGGACGGAAAAGTGCTATTTGAAGGGAAAAACATGACTGACATGAATCAGGATCAGATTAGAAAAATCAGAGCAAGTGAGTTCGGTTTTGTCTTTCAATCATCGCATCTTGTCCCTTTTCTGACAGTAGAAGAACAATTATTGCTGATGCTTGACGTTTCTGAAACCAAGTTAAAAAAACGAGAACAACAAGTGGAAGTTGAAAAGATTCTCAAATTGGTGGATATGGATCATCGGAAAGATGCCTACCCTGCTTCTTTATCAGGAGGAGAAAAGCAACGTGTGGCAATTGCTCGCGCAATCATCCACAAACCGAAAATGTTGTTCGCAGATGAGCCGACAGCAAGCCTTGACTCAAAGAGATCAAAAGACGTCATGACATTGATTCGTGAATTGACAAAAACGTTGAATATTACAACGTTAATGGTGACACACGATGAAGAAATGCTTACGTATGCAGATCATATTATCACAATGAAAGATGGATTGGTGTTATCTTGAGAATAGACCATCTTAGCACTGGTAAAATAATAGATATAGAATCACTTTAAGCATCTTTTTACGATGTGTATTCTATGAACATATAGTTTGTATTACTATAGCTGAATAACTTTAACCCGAAACAGCCATTCCTTAAAATGGCTGTTTTTTTATTTTCATCTCCTATTGTTGCTCAGTTGTCATCCCAAGTTCTGCATAACATCTATGTATGAATTGCTCCGCTTCTAGAAGTAATATATCTTTTTCAGTCTGATTACACAAAGCCCATCATCTCCAATATTGCTAGTATATCATTCGAAAAGGGCTTGTTTCTACTTCAATTTAGCCAACTTTTGAACTTAGAGTTCTAATTGATAGAACAGATAAAACAATGGATTATCCCCTGCATTAACTGTAAATCCTCTTTTTCAAACTGTACAAGATGGATACCCAAATAAGCCTTTGTTTGCCCAAGTATAAACATACCCCTCATATAGAATCCAATTTCTCCGTAAAAAAACACAAACCAATAGGATAATTGGTTTGTGCCTTTTCATTATGAACCCATTTTTCTACGAGCACTGCTAACTTGTTTTGCTTGTTGGCTTTGCATTTTTTTAGCAGATTGTGCTGGATTGCCTTTTGCATTGTTATCAGAAGTTTGGTTTTTCTTTGCTTCTAACTGTTTTTGTATCACTTCTTTTAAGCTTATTTTTTTCTTTGCCGTTTCTTGTTCATTTGCTTCATTGTTTTCAGTCATTTAAAATCCTCCTTACTAACGAATAATGATTAATTTTGCTTCTCTTTAGTATAACCGAAATTCGGCGACTACTGGGGGGTTTCTGAAATTAATTTTAAAAAACCTATGCTCTTTCTAGTTTATCAGTCAATCCATATGCCGAATTTCCCTGCTATCAGGGTAGGATCTTCCACTAGACCATAATGCGTTCAATTATAATGATTAAAACACATAAATCATCCCTATTGAACTGCTCCCTGTAATACGGACACTTATAAGAAGAACCATTATATAAATTGAACGAAAGGGCCTCACTTACAATGCTCGACGCTTGGGGATGCCTCCCCGAACTGGAGAATACTTTCAACAAATATAGTTAACCTTACTAGGAGATGACGACGGTATTGTAGCGGCGTCATCTCCTTTAAACACCACTGATAACGATGCGTTATGTAAGTGGATAACAGAAGGATTTAGTGCCAGATTTGAAGCTAATGATAAGGTTTAATATATCTCATTTATATGAGTTGTCGTAATGAGCTTATCTTGTGTCATACATTCGAAAGTAAGCGTAAACTAGCGACCACCTATTTTATGTTTACTTAGGCTTGGCTTTACTATCGTCGCTGAAGGCGTTGAAGAAGAAGCGGAGCATGAAATCCAGCTTCAAATGAATGTCGATTGTATTTAAGGGTATCGTTATTGCAGACCTTTGGATGGAGAAGCGGTTTTGGAGTTCTTACGTCAACAAACCTAAGGTGAAATTACTCAAAATCATCTTATAATCGAAAAATACTTATTAAGTATTCTGGTTTTTGAGTTAGAACAAATGAAGAGTTAGTTAAAAAAAATCTTGTTAATGGTAACTTTTTGCTTTATTATAGAAAAATGTTATGGAGTAATCCGTAATTAACGATACTTAAGGAGAGTGGCATGATGAGGAATTATACAAAAGAAGACATTCGCAAATTTGTAGGAGAAGAAAATGTGAATTTCGTTCGACTTCAGTTCACCGATATTTTAGGAATGATCAAAAACGTGGAAATTCCCATCAGCCAGCTCGAAAAAGCACTAGACAATAAGATGATGTTTGACGGATCTTCAATCGAAGGATTTGTACGTATCGAGGAATCCGATATGTACCTCATACCAGATCTTAACACATGGATGGTATTCCCGTGGCCCTCAGGAAAAGGAAGAGTTGCACGCCTTATCTGTGATATTTCTCTTGCCAATGGTTCGCCGTTTACAGGTGATCCTCGTGGCAATTTAAAACGTGTATTGACAGAAATGAAGGAGCTTGGATTTACGGACTTCAATCTTGGACCAGAACCAGAATTCTTTTTATTCAAGCTCGATGAGAACATGCAACCGACAATGGAATTAAACGACAACGGCGGCTATTTCGACCTCGCCCCAATGGACCTTGGAGAAAACTGTCGACGTGATATCGTCTTGGAACTAGAGGAAATGGGATTCGAAGTTGAAGCATCCCACCATGAGTGCGCACCAGGACAACACGAAATCGACTTTAAATATGCGGATGTACTCACCGCCTGTGACAACATCCAAACATTCAAACTTGTGGTTAAAACAATCGCACGTAAACACGGCCTGCATGCTACCTTCATGCCAAAACCTCTTTTCGGTGTCAGCGGGTCAGGTATGCATTGCAATGTTTCACTATTCAAAGATGGCGAAAATGCTTTCGTTGACGAAAATGGTAAATTACAATTGAGCACAACAGCTTATCAGTTCATGGCTGGCGTTCTTGAACATGTACCTGGTTTTACAGCAGTGACAAATCCTACAGTTAACTCCTATAAACGTCTTGTTCCTGGCTACGAAGCGCCATGCTACATTGCCTGGTCTGCCCAAAACCGCAGCCCACTTATCCGAATCCCAGCATCTCGAGGCATAAGTACTCGAATCGAAGTTCGTTCAGTTGACTCGGCCGCAAATCCCTATCTCGCAATGGCTGTAATCTTAAAAGCAGGTTTAGACGGCATTAAACGTGAACTCGAACCACCAATGCCAGTTGACCGTAATATTTACGAAATGAATCCTTCCGATCTTAAGGAATTAGGTATCGGTACTTTACCTACGGACCTTGACCACGCTCTCATTTCACTTGATAAAGATGAAATTATCCAAGAAGCCCTCGGCAAGCACATTTTCACGAACTTTATGGCAGAGAAAAAATTGGAATGGGAGAATTACCGAATTAACGTTCACCCATGGGAAGTTGAACAGTATATGAAGAGGTACTGATATAATCGAGTAAAAGGGAGCAATTAACTCTCAACCTCCCACACAGCCTTCGGTATACACTGGCACAATTAACATGAACGAAGCAAGGTTTCGAAACCAAATAACATACTTTTGGTCCCTTGGAATCACCATTAGGTGGTTCCAAGGGTTCTATGAAGTATTGACTCTGGGATATTTCACAGTAGCGTTCACCCAAGTTCACCGCATTTATAAGCCTTGCCTTTTAGAGCACCGATCCAATGAATTTTCTCCCCCGGTTCTTGGTATCTTCAAATCCTTCCATATAAAATTCAAAGTCCTTATCCATACACTTACCTGTAAATTAGGACCTTCCCTATATTTGGAAAGTCACCCGAAAATTAAGCAATAAAGATATCCCCAACTTTTACTTTCCCCTCTGCTATTCCCAGATGTTAAGGAGCAATTTTCTCTGTGAATAGTTCACCCCATAAAAATCGAAACTGCACTATACACTAACAGCAAGGCCATCACTATATTAAACTGATTTCTATATTTTGATAAAAACGTTTGAAACATTGAACCAAACAGACTCCAACTGCTAGTACTCATAAAACCAACAACAGCCAAAAATAATGAAAAAAATAGTAAGCTAACATTGGATGTATGGTACGGCAGGATGAACGTTCCCATTACCGTTATTCCATATAGAACACCTTTTGGATTTACAAATTGCAAAAGCATGCCCGCCAAAAAACTATTATACTTGCCTGTTTCATCGTCGTTCTCACTATTTTTACTGGTTACTATTTTTACAGCTAGATACAACATATAGCCCGCTCCCAGGATCATCATGGGAAGTTCAATTTTCGGAATGAAGTTATGAAGCAATAGATTAAAATAACTAGCTAATAACATAATAACAAAGAAGCCTGCACCTACTCCAAAACAAAACCGGAGTGTCTTCTTAAACCCATATTTATTCGCAAATAACATGGCCATGATATTATTGGGGCCTGGCGTAAAACTTGTGACAAAAACATATAACAAGAATGATACTACTGACATATTAGACCTCTCCTTCAACGTATATGTTATACTGTCCAAAACGGGCGGTATAACGCATTCTTTTTATTGTACAATTCAGGCGTTATATTGTACAGATGAAATTGGGGTGTCTTTATGCAAGAAATTCATCTAATCATTGCCAAAAACCTAAAAGCTTTACGGGAAACTAAGAAATTAAGTTTGGAAAAGGTAGCAGAATTGACAGGCGTCAGCAAAACGATGGTCGGACAAATTGAAAGAGGTGAATCGGCCCCAACCATTACAACAATCTGGAAAATAGCAAATGGCTTAAAGATTTCCTTTACTGCCCTAGTCAATAATCCGCAGCCAGACACAAAAATCGTGTTGGGAAGTGACATTCAACCATTATCTGAAGACAACGGAAAATATCGGGTCTATCCCCATTTTCCCTTCGGAGATGACAAACGCTTTGAAGTGTATTCAGTAGAGATAGAAAAAGGAGGGTTCCTTAGCGCTGATTCGCACTTGGAGGGCACTGAGGAGCTATTAACAATTTTTGATGGGGAACTCACTGTCCGTGTAAATAATGATGAACACACCGTGAAAAGTGGTGATTCCATCCGATTCAAAGCTGACAGACCTCATAGCTATCATAATTCGGGGGAAACATTAACTCGCTTAAGTATGGTTTTATATTACCCTACTTAAAAAAATCCGTTCTTAGGTAGTAATTGATTCAACAAACCGTATTTTTTATTTCCAGGGGGAGAAGTTTATTTGGAAAGCTTTTTATCAAATACCTCTCCTACACCCATTACCCTACTTGTAATTATTCAAAAAATCGTTTTCCTTCGAAATGTAGTCATCTAAAAACAAGCCATCGAAATTGTCTCGATGGCTTAGAATTAACATAAAATCACTTTTTTCCAGTTTTACTCTTCGAATCTATCTAGTCTATAAGAGGTTTCAGAGGAATATGATACAATCTAGAAAATAAGACAAACAAAAGAGGTGAACGATATGTGCCGAAACATTAAAACACTATTTAACTTTGCCCCTCCAGCTACCGACGATGAAATTTATGCAGCGTCACTTCAATATGTTCGCAAGGTTTCTGGTTTCAACAAACCATCGAAAGCAAACGAGGATGCTATTAATCGGGCTATTGAGGACGTGGCTATGGCTACGCAAAATCTACTAAACACACTAGTAACGAATGCCGAGCCTCGTGATAGAGAAATTGAAGCAGAACGTGCTCGTGCTAGAACTGTAAAGAGATTTGGAATTGAATAGATTTCATGAAAGGTTAAGATTTATGGCCGGAATAGCCCATTAGTAACTGTGAAAATTAGAAATGATTAAGTTTACGTTTCCAGGACAACATACAAGACATGAGGTGAAGTTATGAAAAAGATCGTACAACTCCTGATGGTCTTATGTTTAATGGCTCCGTCCCTTATCCATGCGCAAACGAACACATCCGATGTGAAAATTGCTTTTATTCGCGACGGCTATTTATGGCTCAAGGTCGATGACAAAGAAGTTAAACTGACTAAAGAAAAAGCGACGTATAATTATCCTCCTCAATGGTCTTTCGACGGAAAAATGCTTCTTTATCAAAAAGAAGTGGCTGGCAATATAATCGATACAAAAAGAACTTCAAATGAATTATGGATTTATGATGTCACAACAAAAAAGCATCGCAAAATTTTTTATGACGGCTCTAATCCAAAATGGTCTCCAACAGAGAACATTGTTGCCTTTAGTGCTGTAGGTGTATTGAATATAGCTGATTTGGAACACTTCTATAATATTGCTTTAGGTGTTGACGATTATGCATGGCAGCCAGATGGGAAAGGTTTTATCGCGTCATCAAGTGCTACTCCCCGCCCAGATGGCTGGACCCATCCAATTCTTTACACCATTTCGATTGAGAGCTATCAAAACAGAAATACCTTAACAAATAACGCCAAAAAATTATTTGTAATACCCAAAGAGCTAGGAAAAGATGACGTGAAAATCATCTCGATCGGCGCGGGTTCGTTTACGTATTCTCCAAACAAACAATGGATAGCTTTTGTCGTATCCCCTACTGCTTCATGGTCGATGGACAGCGATATGCTTTGCGTGATTTCTGTAGACGGCAAAAACTTTGAAGTGATTGATGAGCTCAACCAGGAATCCAAGCCGAAATGGGCTTACACCAAAAACTTGCTCGGTTATATTGCAGGGGGCGGAAGGATTGTCTTTGGTTTTAAAAATAAGGATCTAAAAGTAACCGAACTCCCTGCCGATCAAACAGTAACGCTTACACCAAAAAACTATGCTGAAATGGGTTTTTCATGGGTAGATAATGCTTCATTAATCGTTTCCAGAGTACCGGAAACCGAATGGTCCGATGAGGCTAACAAGCGCCCTAAACCGGTATTGTATCTATTATCACTAACCGATCCAAAACAAATACAAATAACGAAGCCTCCAAAAGGCCAAGGGGATTTTACACCCATTTTTTTACCTTCCATAAATAAAATCACTTGGACAAGACAAAGTGATTTAGTAACTTTAAAAGGTGATTTATGGGTGGCTGATCCAAATGGTGACCATGCAAAAGTGTGGGTCCATGATATAGGGCTAGAGTCGTATGACTTTTTTCCATCACGGTGATTGAGCGTAGTATGTGAAAGAGAATATAAATAAGCCATCTCTTTAGTGGAGTGGCTTATTTGTGTATGCAACAACTTATCTGGAAAAGTGAAATGTAGTAGCTCTAGCAATTTGTTTCAAGAAGCCCTTTAAACCGCAGCTTCCAATAATAATAGTAAATCCTCTTTAGAGAAATGATAGTGTTCATTACAAAGATGGCAGTGTGCTTCAGCTTGCCCGTCCGTCTGAATCATATCTTGTATCTCGTCACTTCCTAAACTGAAGATGGCATTGGAAATTCTCTCCACGGAGCATTGACACTGGAAATGAACAGGAATTTCTTCTAAAAATTTCACATTTCCAGTACCCAGTAGGTGTTCTAGTATCTGTTCCGGCGTCATACCTTGCTCAACCATCGAAGAAATAGGAGTCATTCCTTTCAAACGTTCCTCTATGGCATTGACTGTCTCCTCATCTGTACCAGGCATAAGTTGAATGATGAACCCCCCTGCTGCTTGGATTGTATGATCAGGATTTACCAAAACACCCACTCCTACTGAGGAAGCTACTTGCTCTGAAAGAACAATATAGGAAGTAAAGTCCTCATCTAGCTCACCCGATACAAGGGGGACATGCCCAACAAAGGGCTGCAGTAATCCGATATCTTTTGATACAGTTAGCATTCCATCCGTTCCAACTGCTCTTTTCACATCTAATTTACCTTGTTCATTTAACTCAAAATGAGTTTGAGGATTTGTGACATAGCCCCTGACTTCCCCTTTGGTATTTGCATCTACCAGAATGGTTCCAAGTGGACCACCGCCATTTATTTTGACCGTTATTTTCTCCTCACCTTTGAGCATTGCACCGAGTATCACGCTGGCTGTCATAGAACGTCCAAGTGCAGCGGAAGCAGTTGGCCATGTCTTATGGCGACGTTGAGCTTCGCCAACACTTTCTGTTGTTCTCACCGCATAAGCACGTACTTGGTTATTGTAAGCAGTTGCCTTTACTAAATAATCCTTCACTTCATACATTCCTTTCTTCATTCACAGTTAAAAAAGCTCTTTTGCCAATAAGCGATAGCCATTCAAACGTTTCTCTTGCGAATGAGGAATGCTACAAATCATCGCTTCATCAAATCCATATCGTTCTTGCTCTTCTTGTAATCGCGCTGCAATTTCTTTCGAAGATCCCACAAAGTGAATTTTACGACTCTCTTTGATCATCATACGATCCATTTCCGTCAGTGGATAATCACCGGCTTCTTGAGGTGTCAAAACTTGCCCGACTTTGCCTTTCATAAACAGTAAACGCCAAATATCTTGAGGTGCAGCCTCAAACTCAGCTTCTTCTGCTGTTTCAGCTGTTGTCACCATATAGGAAACATTGATTTCCGGTTTCTCCATAAACGCTGACGGTTGAAAATTCTTCTTATACGTATCTAAAGTCGATTTGGATAGCTGACCATTAAAAAACTGTGCAAAAGAATAGCCAACGCCCATACGCCCTGCTTGAATGGCACTATTGCCACTCGAACCCAATAACCAAGCTTCGGGCAAAACAATATGGGATGGCGTGGCGATCGTTTTATTGTATAGGTTATCTTCTGGTACATCATCGTTGATCAATTGCAGAGCTAGTTCAAATTTTTCATACATATTGTTCAACATCGGAGGGCGTCCTTCGGATAAAGCATAGATGGAATCATTATCCCCTCCCGGAGCTCGACCCACACCAAAATCAATTCGACCTGGTGAGAATGCGCTCAGTGTTTTAAATACTTCAGCTAGTTTTAGCGGAGAATAATGCATCATCATTGTGCCGCCAGTACCAATACGAATTTGTTGCGTTTTAGCCGCTAAATGAGCCGCTGTCACCTCAGGAGCCGAGCTTGCAAAAACGTTTGTTCCATGATGTTCAGCCATCCACATGCGATGGTAGCCCAATTCATCTGCCAAAACGGCCAGTTCTTCTGCTTTTTTTAAAGCATCCGGCGCACTATTTCCTTTCGTAACGGGTGCTTGATCCAGTACACTTAACCTCATGTAGTTAACTTCCTTTCCTCTTGTACTTTGTCAGGTGTCACATCATTGCCAAGTGGATCCAGAACGGTTATTCCTGAGACGGTATTAAGAACCTGTCCGCGAATTTCGCGTAAGTAATCTTGTTGCAAGACGGTTTGTTCTACCATTTCGGCATTGGTCAACCCCTCTTCCCTCTGCTTTTTTGCTAATTCATTAATACGATCTAGACCTTTAATCATCTATATTCCACTTCTTTCATAATTTATTTGCAGTAAAATGAGGAAGCACATATTCGCCCAATTCTTGAATCACTTCTGCTGCAGGGCGTGTTCCATTCTTCAGCCCAAACATTACATGATTAACTCCGGCATCCTCGTAAGCATGTAAATAATCAATTAAAAATCGATAACCCGATCTAAACCCACCCTTTATTGGTTTGGGTGCTTCATTTGGATTCTCTGATAAATCAATTGCCAAAGCTTGAGCAAATGGTTTGAATCCGCCAGCTGCTTGCCGCCATTTTTTCACAAGTTCGCGCTGTTCATTGACACCTTGAGAATAAAATAACCAACCATCTGTATGCTCCGCTAGCCACTCAATTGTCTGGCCAGAATACCCCGTTCCCAAAATTGGAATAGCAGATAAAATTGGTTTGGGAACGATATCACCTTGAAGCATGTCAACTCGCTCTGTCTGTATTTGCGGGAATGCTTCTTTCCAGACTTTTTTCATTACCACTATAGATTCTCTAAATAACGCTTCTTTTTCGTTAACATCCACTTTAAATACCGGGAATTCAATGGGCCTATCACCAGTGGCAACACCTAATAACAGCCGCTGATTCGATATTTTATCTAGCGAGGCAGCTGATTTTGCTACGTGAAGTGGGTGGCGCAATGTCGTCACAATGCTTGAAGTACCAAGAGCAATTCGATCCGTATGTGCTGCAACGTAAGAAAGAAACACCCACGGATCGTATAGAGCTCCAACATCACCAAAATCCGAATCGTAAAGGGGAGAATCTCTGACAAATAAAGAGGCAAATCCTAGACCTTCCGCCTTTTTCGCCAGTATCATTTGCTCATCTAAATCCATCGTTGGAAAACTTCCTGTATACGACTCCAAAGGAAATGTTAGTCCCAGCGTTAATTTATTCTCTTTAAATGTTCGTGCAAAGCCTTGATGAGATTGGAAATCATTCATAATAGTTGTTCACCTACTTACATGTATTCTCTTATAAGACCATTTTTCCGTTTATCCATTCTTTTAAATCTTCTACTTTTCCAGGAAAACGATTAGCTGTTTCTTCATCTAAAGAGGCAATTGTTTCTCGCTTCAATATCGTTCTCCAAGTTGATTCAGCCTCATTCATTAAATCCGTTAACAAGCAGCATCTATCTTCTTTTTTCAATTCAAGCATGTCATCGAGAATACCACTCGGGGAATAAAGTGATTGTTGGCCTTCTACTGCAAGATAAACATCGTATATCCGAATCTCTTCCGGTTTTTTCTTTAATTTAAAGCCGCCCTTCACCCCTGCAACGGAAGTAATCAGGTCTGCACTAACTAACTTTCTTAACAACTTTTGAAAATAAGTCGGTGAAGTCCCTAATTGTTGACTGATGGCTTCTCCAGGCAATACCGCTTTATCCGGTAACATATTCAGTAAAAGAATGGCGTATACAGATTGCTCAACCCCTGTTTTCATTTGCATGAAAATCACCTCTGTATCTTTTGTATTTTTTGAACGTTCATCAATGAGACTAATACAGATAAGCATTATCCATATTAGAAATATTAAACTACTGCTAGATCAAGGTCAAATAATAAAACTCATGAATTAAATTACAATCCATGAGTTTTGGTAATTTATGATATTGAGTGGACACATGAACCATTGAAAAACGAGATGATTGTTCTTCATGACCATAGTGAAATTCCTGTCTTTGACTATTTCCCCTTGTAAGGCGCCTTCGCTCAGTTTATATACGTCAATCATTTGTTCAACATATATAGGATCAAAGTCTAAGGAAAGATACTCTCGACTTTGATTTGTTTGTTATTTCCCAGTTTCAGCAAAATGCTGAATACGAATACCAATTTCATCACGAACACGCTGGAAGAATACCCATTTTTCTTCATCAGTTCCTTTTGCTTTAGCAGGATCATCAAATCCCCAATGATTTCGCTTGACATGAGATGGTGTCATTGGACACTTGTCAGCAGCATCCCCACAAAGAGTGACGACAAAATCTGCATTATGTAAGATCTGCGGATCAATGATATCCGAGGTTTGATTTGAAATATCGATTCCAACCTCATTCATGGCTTTCACAGCATTTTGGTTTACTCCATGAGCTTCAATTCCAGCACTAAGAACTTGCCATTCTTCACCAAGAACTTTTTTACCCCAACCTTCAGCCATTTGGCTACGGCATGAATTACCCGTACATAGGAAGTAAAGTGTTTTTTTTGACATAACGAAAACCTCCTTTTTTTACTGGATGAACGACAGCCATAGATACAGTCCGATTAATGTTATTAGGAGTGTAGGAACAGTTAGGAGTATACCGATTTTAAAATAGCTACCCCAAGAGATTTTCACTCCTTTTTGAGACAGTACATGCAACCACAATAAAGTGGCCAAAGAACCGATTGGTGTGATTTTTGGACCTAAATCGGATCCGATGATATTCGCATATATCAAAGCCTCGCGAATCGACTCCGTTGCCGTCGTTTCTGATATGGCTAACGCGTTAATCATGACGGTAGGCATATTATTCATAATGGATGATAAGATCGCTGCAATAAAGCCCATCGAAATCGTCGCTACAAATAGTCCTTGGTTGGCAGCCATTTGAATGACATCGGCCAATACACCAGTCAGACCGACATTACGCAATCCGTAGACGACGACGTACATCCCAACCGAGAAGAACACGATTGCCCAAGGTGCGCCTTTCAGTACTTGTTTCGTGTGAACAGCAGGACTTCTTTGTGCCATTATCATAAAGAATATTGCCGTAATTCCAGCTATAATCGAAACAGGAAGCCCTGTAAATCCACTTGAGAAATACCCGATAAGTAACATGCTTAATATCACCCAAGCCAGTCGAAACATCTTAATATCTTTGATAGCATCCTTCGGTTGTTTTAGTTCTGCTACTTTATAATTTTTAGGGATACTTTTACGGAAGAATAGCAGCAACACTAAAATACTAGTAATTAAAGCAAATAAATTGGGTACAATCATTCGGGATGCATATTCGACAAAGCCAATACCGAAAAAGTCTGCCGAAACAATATTGACTAAGTTACTCACAACTAATGGTAACGAAGTGGTGTCTGCAATAAAACCACTGGCAATGATGAATGGGAAAATCATTTTTTCATTAAAATTCAAATTTCGTACCATTGCAAGTACAATTGGCGTTAGTATAAGGGCAGCCCCATCGTTTGCGAACAAAGCAGCAACGACTGCACCTAGCAGACTGACATAAATAAACATGCGAATCCCGCTGCCTTTGGCTAATCTAGCCATATGCAGAGCCGACCACTCGAAGAATCCAATCTCATCTAAGATTAATGAAATGATTATGATGGCAATGAAAGCCAGTGTAGCATTCCATACAATCCCAGTTACATCAATAACGTCTTGAAAAGTAACTACTCCTACTAACAAAGCAATTATTGCCCCAATACACGCGGACCATCCAATTGATAAATTTCTAGGCTGCCAAATAACAAAAATAAGTGTACTGATGAATATCAATGATGCCGTTATTACTGAAACCAACGCTCTTTCCCCTTCCTACTTGCAGCAAACTCTAAGCCCTTGCGCTTCCAGTCTGGCTATAGACTCATTTTGTTCGGGAAGCTGTTCAAGAATGCTTTGAATAAACGAATAGTCTTCATGATTTTTGTTAATAGAGAAAAAAATCCATTGTCCTTTACGTTCTTCTTTCACTACCTTTATATCCTTAAGCTTACGTAAGTGCTGGCTGATTGCCGGCTGACTCATCCTAAAGATTTCAACAAATTCACACACACAGCATTCATGCGTCTTAAGTAGCCGCATCATTGTCAAACGAGTTGGATCTCCGAGTAATTTTAAGAGTTGTGATGCTCTCTGAATATCAATAGTTACTGTTTCATTCATCTACTATCCCTCCCGAAATCATCATATAAGAATATGCTTATATGCACAAGTGGATTATTCTCCTTTACTTAATTAAATTGGGCTATACTTTGAAAATAATTAGTGAGGACATCACCAAAAGATATTATTCCGGTTTGTTGTTTGTATTTTGCAGAACTTGCTAGATAAGCGTTGAATAATGCCATTCTGTTTTTCAAGTGGCATTATTCAACGCTTAGTAAAAGAACATTTTCACACCGTTATCGGAGTTCTCGACACATTAATCAGAATCCCCGTCATTCTTCACTCTCTTCTTCATGACATTCGCCATTTGTTGGGAACTCGGATTTTCTTCCTTATACAGTTTGTCAACGATGTTAAGGTAATCTTCCTCATTACGATTCTGACTTAATTTATAGGCAGCTTGAATTTCATGTACTTTAATCTTAAATCCAACAATCCCTTTTAGTTCTCTTTCCACTAACTGAGGAGAAAGCTTGTCCCATAAAACCGAATTCTCACGATGTTTCTCGTATTTTTGTAGCATCATGATAAGGTCTTGTTTTAACTCCTCCTTATCTAGAATGCTAGCTGTGCCATATACATGCACTGCTTGATAATTCCATGTTGGAACATTTTCATGACCGTACCAAGAAGAAGAAATATAAGCATGTGGTCCCTGGAACATAACTAGTACATCATCACAACTTTCGAATGTTCTCCATTGTGGATTCCCATAAGCCATGTGTCCAGTAATATAATAATCATCTCCCTTTTTATTTAACGCCAAAGGTAAATGACTAGCAATTGGTTTACTATGTTTTGTTGTAACAATAGTTCCAAATGAATTGTCTTGAACAAATTCTTTAATTTCATCTACGACTGTGACTTTAAAATACTTGGGAATATACATGATTTAGCTCCTTTTTGATTACTAAATTAGTAGATATTGTACGATTAATTAAGGCTAAAATTCATTGTTGTATTTTTCTAGGTTAGATGATATTTCTCTCTTAAATACGAAAAAGCCCTTTAGACAATTATATCTAAAGGGGTAAATAGTTGCATCTTTTTTTAACATTCTACTTTCATTTTAAACCAGACAAACTGTAGCTTTGAAATAAAGTTTGTTAGAAAATATACTTTTTACGGTAAAAAAGGTGAATCCATTTTGATATACATATTTAATGTCTCTTCACAAAATTGTGTTCATTATTTAATTCCGTTATTCCACCGTAACCGATTTCGCTAAATTTCTTGGTTTATCAACGTCACAGCCTCTGTAAAGAGCGGCATAATAGCTGATTAACTGCATTGGAATCACAGCTGCAAGTGGGGTGAGTAATGCATGCACTTTCGGCAAGACTAAACAATCACCCTCCTCTTCTAATCCTTCCATTGAAATAATGCAAGAATTAGCTCCTCTCGCGACGACTTCTTTTACATTTCCACGAATATTTAGGCTTACAGCTTTTTGTGTAACAAGTGCAAAGACAGGCGTTAATTCTTCAATCAACGCTATAGTACCGTGTTTTAATTCCCCAGCGGCGAAGCCTTCTGCTTGAATATAAGAGATTTCCTTTAACTTTAGTGCTCCTTCTAAACTGACGAAGTAGTCCACATTGCGCCCGATGAAGAATGCATTACGTGAGTTTCCCAAGAAGTCTAGTGCGACTTTTTCCGTCACTACTTTTGAATCCACAAGTATTTGGATTGCATTTGCAGCAATGGCAAGCTCTTTCTTTAAATCAAAATCTACGAGTATGCCACGTTCTTTAGCTGTAACATAGGCTGAGATGGCAAGAACCGCTATTTGTGCCGTATAGGCTTTCGTTGAGGCTACTGCAATTTCTGGCCCAGCGTATAGCGGTAATGTGTAATCTGCCTCTCGAGACATAGTTGAGCCGGGAACATTGGTAATTGCAATAGCAGTATGCCCTAACGCTTTTATTTTCACCAGTACTTGACGGCTGTCAGCAGTTTCGCCTGATTGTGTAATGAAAATGAATAATGGTTTATCTGATAAAAGTGGCATGTTATAGCCGAATTCGCTTGAGATATGAACTTCTACTGGAATACCTGCTATGTTCTCAAAATAATGCTTGCCGATAAGACCGGCGTGATAACTTGTTCCTGCTGCAATAATATAAAGACGGTCTGCTTCATTTATTGCAGTTAAGACATCACCGTTTATCGTTAGCTCACCATACCTATTTTCATACTTTTGAATAATCTTACGAACAACACTTGGTTGTTCCTCGATTTCTTTCAACATAAAGTGAGGATATGTGCCCTTCTCGATATCGCTCATATCTAACTCAGCCCTATAAGGGGTACGTTCAATATTTACGCCATCCAATGTACTAATCTCAATTGCTTCCTTGCGGAGAATGACAACTTCTTTATCATGCAGTTCTACATATTGATCTGTGACTTGCAACATTGCCATAGCATCAGAAGCAACGACATTGAAGTGTTCGCCAATTCCTACAAGAAGTGGACTTTTATTTTTTGCAATGAAGATTGTGTCCGTTTCATCTGCATCTAACATAGCAATCGCATAAGATCCTTGAAGAAGAGATAAAGTATGACGGAAAGCAATTTCAGTTTTCATGCCGCCTTTTACGAACTTTTCAACAAGCTGCACGATAACTTCTGTATCCGTGTCAGAACTCATCTGAACATCACGTAAATGTTCTTTTTGTAGTTGTAAATAGTTCTCTATTACGCCATTATGCACAAGTGAAAAACGATTGGATACACTCTGATGAGGGTGTGCATTCGTTTGGTTCGGAACTCCATGTGTCGCCCAGCGCGTATGGCCAATTCCAGTAGAAGAGTGGATAGTCCAATCTACTGCTGAACGAAGGTCCGCAACACGGCCTTTTTCTTTCACAACAGTAAGCCCTACTTCATTAGCAAGTGCGATTCCTGCTGAATCATAGCCTCGATATTCTAACTTTTCAAGTCCCTTTACCAGAATTTCTTTAGCATCTAACTCACCAATATAACCTACTATTCCACACATATTTATTCCTCCGATGTTTGCAAAATAAGCAACATTTAACTACACCACAGCTGTATTAGCGAAGTGTACTTGCATATCACTTGAAGTATTTGCCTTTTTGCTCCTTTGTCCATTCGATTGCTCAAATGATTTACTAGCAAAATTACAACCGGGCAATTGCGATCGGGAGGCTTCCGCCGAAAATTCGATACTCCTCCACCTCGTCTGCTGAAAATTAGTGACGTCTGATTTCTTCAGCACTGGCGCTTAAACTGTTTTCCGATTTATGTTTAACGTGTGGTTTTCACTCCTTTTACACGCGGTGACCAATAGCCTCTCTATTTAGAAGTGGCTATGAATCAACTTTATTATCTTACAGAAGTTGCTGTTTTCTTGTCAATAAATAACGAGTATAAGACTAGATTGGTAATTGATTCTCTGGTAGTATCGAAATGATTTAAAATCTAATCCTACTAACTAAAGTATGCGGATTGCTAGTTAAACTGTGATGTTTTTTCAAAAAACAAAAAAATCAGCCCGTTGTACGAAACGGCTGATTACTTTTAGTGAAGAGAATCTGTTCTTTATTTAAAGGAACTCCTTCTTACTAATACGCCAATAATGATAAGGGATGAAATTCCTAAGATCACTTTGCCTTGCCCACTCCAGTTGAGAACTTGCAAAGCAGAGTATGCTTCAATAACAAGTGCAGGTATTTTCCCAAGTGTACTGGCTATCGAAAAATTCATCATGCCAACATTGCTACTCGCACTCGCCAAAGTAACTAAACCTGACGGCATAAACGGGAATACCCTGGATGCTAAAATTAGTAAAAAAGCTTCCATTCCCTTTGTTCTATGTAATCTAATCAAATACTTATTGTTAATAGTGACCTTATACCTGACTTTGTTTATACCTTTTCGATATAGGTAAAAGCTAACCATCGCTCCCAAAGCCTCTCCTATAATAGAAAGAATTAAACCATACCAAAATCCAAAGAAACTAATATTTGCTGCCGTTACAAATACGCTTGGTATAAAACCCAAGACACTAATACTAATATTTAAAATGATACTTATCAAAACAGCGAGTAGACCGCTATTTTCAAACCATTGCAAAACCTCTTCTACCATATGCACCACCGAGTTTCATAAGTTGTAATAACCGTTTATTTTACACATCCAACTAAACTCGTTTCTTCAGTAAGAACTTAACTTATTTTATCATTAGTGATAAGAATTCCTCGTTATAATATTTCCCACTAATTTTAAGTGCTTTCTCTTCCAATCCAATGACTTTAAATCCTAATTTTGTATATAGTTTTTTTGCTTTTTCATTAGTAGTAACTACAGTTAAATTAAGTTTTTCTATCGTTTCAATTGTTTTTGCTTTGTTAATCGCTTCAGTAAGTAGTTCTTTCCCTACACCTAAACCACGTATGTCAGGATTTACGTACATTGCCAATATATTTGCCTTGTGTCTAAGATTTAACTGTGTTTCTTGAAGTAATGTAACTACTCCCATAAGTTCTCCATTGTTAAATGCCCCATATGTAAAGTTTCCTTTATTCGATAAATTCTTTGCAACGCTCTGTACTGGGTTTTCTCTTCTTACAGCTTCTTCATAGTTTGTTGCAAAAGCCTCTGGATTAAGCTTTAACGCCTCCAACCTTAAATCCCAGTACCTTTTTGCATCTGATGGTTTGAGCAATCTTATTTCCATAAATATTTCCCCCTCTATTCGCTCAATTTCTTCAGTTCGCTTTTTATCGCCATAATAACCGTTGGATCAATCGGATACATGAAACTTCGATTAACACGAACAGCCGACCCAAAATGAACTTCTTCTAGTCCAGTTGCAGAAACCAATGAAGACAGTGTTTCAAGGTTCATACCATTCCCTGCTAAAATTCGAACAGATGTATTTTTAGACTTGTCCACCAATTTTTTAAGCTGTTCGGCAGCTTCTGGTGCCGGTGCTTGGCCTCCCGAAGTCAAAATCCGCTGAATCTGTGGGAAACTAGCAATGACTTCTAACGCTTCCAACTGATCTTCAATCTCATCAAATGCACGGTGGAAAGTAACTTTCATCTCCCCAGCTTCCTCCAATAAACGTGATAGAGCTTTCTTATTTACTTTGCGCTCCTCTGTTAGTACTCCAATAACGACTCCCGAAGCTCCTGCACGTTTAATATGGCGAATATCAGCTATCATTACAGCTAAGTCATTGTCATCATAGTGAAAAGTTCGACTATGGGGCCGAACGATTACATGAACAGGAATATTTACTCCCTCAACTACTGCTTCCACCAATCCCATACTTGGCGTAAGCCCACCTTCAGACAAAGCTGTACAAAGTTCCAATCGATTGGCACCACTTCGTTCTGCAGCAATTGCATCTGCCAAACTTGTAGCTATAATTTCTAACATCATTATGATTAACTCCCCCTATCCCTACAGTTGGTAACTCATCACAATGAGTTCGCCACTCCTCCCCATCTCTCGAACGCCTTTATCAATATAGCCACAGTTTTTATACAAAGCTTGGGCTATCTCATTTTTAACATTTACAGCAAGTACGATTTCATCGATGCCACTAAAATGACTTCTTACAAATTCCGGTGTAAGCATCAATGCATTCTTCCCATAGCCTTTACCTTGCTGATGAAAATCGGTAGAAAAACTTCTAATTAATATAGCATTGTCATTAGGGGAAAAAGACTTGACTCCTTCTCCTTTATGTAAGCTAAAGAACGTTACCAATTGCTCGTTTTCTACTGCTAAAATCGAATATCGATCTGGTTCTGCATTCGAAAGGTCAATAGCGTCTTTGGGCGTTCCCGTAAATCGTAGCTGTTCGTCGGTTAATATGTAGTTTTCAATAAGCTTATCAAACTGATGATTATAAAAATGTAGTTTCATATATTCTATCCCTTTCCAAAATAGTGTTAATTTTATTTGATAATAAGTTATGATAAAGATTCCCTTCAATTCCGCTTCGGCTACCCCTGTTAGGCGCCTTCGCTGAATTTCCACTTATAGTCATTTGCCCATTATATTTAGATGGTTCTATGTATTCAATTCGAATAATAATAAAGCATTCCCATTGAACTGACTTGCATATCTAGTTCAATTAAACCGTACACCCCATTATCATCAGGAACTTCAATCTCCATAAGGTATCCCCTTACTCGACCAGAAGTCGTTACGCAAGTACTTCATGACCTTTTTGTTCAGCAACAACAGCTTCCGCTCCTAACCAAGCATGTGTTCTAATCCGTTTAAATATAACAAAATCACATCCATCTATTAAATAGATTCTGCCGTCAATTGAATAAAACCTTGTTTATGCATCATGCAAGCACCCTACAATGATTATTCAAAAGAGTTTATTTTATTATATCAGCAATTATCGGAGTTATCGCTAAACTTATGAACTATAACAAATAAAAAACACCCCACCCCATTTTTCCCCAATGAGTGAGATGTTCTTTACTAAAGTTATGGATCAGTCCTTGCTAGTATAATACGCATTTAAATCATTATAATATTTATTCAATGAAGAGGTAGAGATTTCAAACCATTCGGCAATCTCTTTTACAGTTATCGTTAGTGGTTCAAATAAGGCATTTTCCTGGCCAAATCGAATCGCTCCAGCCGCAATCGCTACTTCTTTTCGTGCATTCGGCTGCTGTTCCACCAAATAATCTTCTATAATTTCTATTAGCTGATCAGATTCTCGATCATTTTCCTCTAAAAACTCGATTGCTTTTTGGAGGACACCCGCTTCAAAGTTGGTAAATTCTCCGCCGTCATAGCCATCCTCACCAAGCAACTTCCAAAATGCAATTCCATTCTCTTTCAAAAATATGGAAACAGAATGTTCTTCTTGTGATTCAAATTGCCTCACGAATTTCACGAATGCTTTTGTATGGTCGGTTGGGAAGAAAATCAAGCTTGAAACCGCTAAATAGTGATTATCTTTCGATGAGCCGTCCGGTAAAATGAAGCAATACACATGGACTCCTACTGGAACAGGCTTTTCACTTTCGCGTCGTAAATGTATCGTTTCATCTTTCAAGATATTTTTAACCGACATATAAGTCTCGTCAACAGCTACTACTTCTCCAATGAAAACACGTGGATCAGACCATGTTTCTAACACATTCACTACAGATGGACGGATGATTTTCTTTTGCTGCTTCTTCATATAGTTCTTCCAAATGTCCGGTTTGTGATGGAAAAAGAATTCATCCATGACAATCGCTTCAATCATTTCCTCGACTAAATACTTCTTAAGGGGCTCACTCCATTTTTTTACCAAGCCCAAGAATTCATTTAGGTCACGTTTTTCAGGGTACTCTTCGTAAAAAGCTTGCAAAATTCTTTCTAGTTCTTCCGATTGCACTTCTTCTATTGAAAATGTCGCTTTCGATTCACAACATTTTTTATACTTTTTTCCACTGCCACAGAGACATGGATCATTACGTCCAACCACATTAACACGTCCTTTTATTAATTAAGAATACATTTAAGTGTAACATGCCTATGCAAAAATAATAAGTGCCCATTTCTAGTTTGCTAGTTTGGTTTACTCGTCAACAACGTGAGTATTTACGGTACTATTTTAGAAATCAATCCCTGATTAGAACCAGTTCTGAACATATAAATCTATACTACATCCGCCATTTTAAAATAGTGAAAAAAACGACCTTCAGGGCTTTTGCCCGTTTAGTCGTCTGTCCTCTTTTTGCAGTGATAGAACTCGCTTCTCACCGCTCGTCATTCTCTTAGGCTTTATTTGTCTTCGATGATCCTCAACAATCGCCTGTAAATTCACAACATCTATCATGAACTATTACCTCCGTTTCCTACTCACTCAATAGCGTATGTACAAAAAACGGAATGGATACACCGTATCAATATGTCGCACTCTTCCGAATACTCCCGCATTAGTTTCCCAGGAAATAATTCGTGTGCGTTTTGGATCCAACCTATTTTACCCTGAAAATGATTTGATCAATAAGTAATAGTTTAATAAAGAATTTACGACATAAAAATAATAAATTTTCGTTTTAATCCACACTACTTCTACTAATTTTATCGCCTGTGCTTTTCACTGCACACTAACACTAAATATAAAAACTATTGACGAAAGATTAAACTTTAGTTTACACTTTTCATGAAGCTCCTTTTACTAGTATAGGTAACTGATTTAGTTGTCGTTTCCTTGCTACTAATTAGGGCATTTTTTTGCGAGTAATTAATCAATTCTTAAAGCAGCTCCACTATTTCTTACTCCAACACTAATGCAATTCAAGTGAATATCTACTGATTAATTTATCTGCATATGTTGAAGAAATGAATACCTATATTAACCGAGGAATACTACACCTCAAAAGCTAGTTATCTTGATGGCGACGATATTCCCACTTATGGCGAAAATGATACGAAGAAACCGTTCTCTGGTAAGCGTATTAAAAGTGGTCTGTATTGCTCAGGTCGAAATTTGTTAATCAACGCTGATGTGAATGGTGCAGCAAATATTTTGAAGAAAGCATTGTATAGGTTAACAAAAGAAACTGATCTCAATATTAAAACAGTGAATGTTTGGAACCCAAAATTAATTGTTATATAAAAGAAGTCCCAACGGCAAGACCTATGGGATAGAGGGTATGAGCGTTAGTAGACCGCCAATGTGACAGCCCCACTGCTCGTTAATCGTTCAGGTTCGCTTAGATATTAAGAGAATTCATCGACACGACAGATACCCCTTCCTCAAAAATGCGTTAGCCTTTTAGGTGGGGGAGCATTCATTGACTAAGGAATGTTATACTTTATAATAAGATTTGTTTTACATGAAAGGCGTGATGGTAGGGTTGGAAAATAAGCTGAAGCTTTATGGCTTTAACAACCTCACAAAGACCCTTAGCTTCAACATCTATGATGTTTGCTATGCGAAAAGTGAGCGGGAGCAAAGTGAATATATTGCTTATATCGATGAGCAATATAATTCTGATAGATTAACCAGTATTCTGTATGAAGTGACAGAAATTATCGGGGCACACGTCTTGAATGTCAGTAAACAGGATTACGATCCACAAGGTGCAAGTGTTACGATTCTTATTTCGGAGGAAGCTTTTCCTGTCGCTTTGATTGATGAATCATGTAATCAAGGTGAACGTACTATTTTGGGAACTCGTAAAACGGTCGTAGGACACTTGGATAAAAGTCACGTTACCGTCCACACATATCCGGAATATCATCCTGATAACTCTATCGCTACTTTTCGAGTCGATATTGATGTTTCAACGTGTGGCACAATTTCCCCGTTGAATGCACTTGATTATTTGATCGGAAGTTTCGATTCAGACATTATCACGACTGATTATCGAGTACGTGGATTTACACGCAATATGGAAGGTGAAAAACTTTATATAGATCATTCGATTGAGTCCATTCGTGATTATATCAACAGTGATACATTGCTGAAATACGATTGGAAAGATATCAATGTACACCAATCCAATATTTTTCATACAAAACTTCTGATTAAAGACATAAACCTGCAGAACTATTTGTTCAATACGGAGGTCTCCGAGCTGCCTCTTAATGAAAGGCTCGAAATCACAACCATGTTGCGCAAAGAGATGACTGAAATTTTTAATGGTTCTAATATAGATGAATGAGGGGTGATTACGTGACACATCTTCTGCAACAGAAAGCCCCCATTATGGAGGCGCTTAATCAATACAAATCAATGCGCGTCGTCCCTTTTGACGTTCCTGGCCATAAACGTGGGAGAGGAAATCCTGAATTAGCCGCATTTTTAGGTGAACAATGCCTATCCATGGATGTCAATTCCATGAAACCACTTGATAATCTCTGCCACCCTGTTTCGGTTATAAAAGAGGCAGAAGAATTAGCAGCTCAAGCATTTAATGCCAAGCATGCCTTTTTCATGGTCAATGGGACCACATCTGCGGTACAGGCAATGATCATGACAGCGTGCAAAGCTGGGGATAAAATCATTATGCCTCGCAATGTACATCGAAGTGCGATTAACGCTCTCATTTTAAGCGGTGCTGTTCCCGTCTATGTCAATCCAGGCGTGCACAGTGAACTTGGTATTGCTTTAGGGATGGCTGTAAAGGATGTAGAACAAGCCATTTTGGAAAATACGGATGCTAAAGCCATTCTCATCAACAATCCTACCTATTATGGAATTTGTTCAAACCTGCAGGCTCTTACCGATCTTGCACATCAACACGATATGCTCGTCCTTGTCGACGAAGCACATGGTACACATTTTTACTTTGGTGATAATCTTCCCGCTTCTGCTATGTCAGTGGGTGCTGATATGGCATCCGTTAGTATGCATAAATCCGGCGGTTCATTGACACAAAGCTCTTTTTTGTTGATAAACAATGATGTCAGCGAAGGTTATACGAGGCAGATTATTAATTTGACTCAAACGACAAGTGGCTCCTATTTACTGCTTTCCTCTTTAGATATATCGAGAAGAAGTTTAGCACTAAATGGTAAGGAGATTTTTAAAAAAGTCGCCGAAATGGCACATTATACAAGAACTGAAATCAATAAAATTGGTGGCTATTACGCCTATTCGAGAGAATTGATTAATGGAGATACGATTTTTGACTTTGATGTCACAAAACTTTCGGTAGATACCCGTGATGTTGGCTTAGCTGGAATTGAAGTCTATGACATTCTTCGAGATGAGTATGATATTCAAATTGAATTTGGTGATATCGGTAATATCTTGGCCTACATTTCTGTCGGTGACAGACATCTAGATCTGGAACGATTAGTTGCAGCACTTGCCGAAATCAAACGACGCTACTCTAAGGATAAAAATAGCGTTTTCATCCATGAATACATTCGTCCGCAAGTTGCTTTCACGCCGCAAGAAGCCTTTTATGCACCTAAGCAAAAGTTGCCCATTTCGGAGAGCGCAGGTTATATTTCCAGCGAATTCGTTATGTGTTACCCCCCAGGCATCCCAATTCTTGCACCTGGTGAACGAATTACTAAGGAAATCTTGGATTTCATTCAATACTCCAAGGATAAGGGCTGTTTCTTAACAGGTACTGAGGACAGCGATATTGCAAATATTAATGTGCTGAAGGAGTTGGTGGAATGAATTTATGGTATACAGAAAATCATTCGCCTAATGTCCGTTTTTCATTGGAAGTGGAAGAACATCTTTACACGGGTAAAAGTGATTTTCAAAAAATCGATATTTTACAAACGTCGGAATTTGGTCGTGTTCTTACTCTTGATGGACTTGTAATGTGCACTGAGAAAGATGAATTTATTTATCACGAGATGATTACGCATGTAGCAATGGCTACCAATCCAAACATAAAAAAAGTGTTAGTTATTGGGGCTGGTGATGGTGGAACAATCCGTGAATTGACTGCTTATCCAACTATAGAACAAATCGACATGGTTGAAATTGACAAAATGGTTGTCGATGTCTGCAGGGAATATTTACCCCAGACAGCTTCAAAACTAGATGATCCCAGGGTTAATCTGTACTTTGAAGACGGGCTGAAATTTGTTCGTAGAATCGAAAATGACTATGATTTGATCATTGTGGACTCGACAGATCCATTCGGTCCAGGTGAAGGGCTTTTCACAAAAGAATTTTACGGCAACTGCTATAAAGCGCTGAAAGAAGATGGAATTCTTGTGAATCAACATGAAAGTCCCTTTTACGCTGAAGATGCGCTTGGTATGAGGAAAGCACATCAAAAAATTGTAGGCTTCTTCCCGGTTTGTAAAGTTTATCAATTTCATATGCCCACTTACCCATCCGGTCACTGGTTGTTTGGTTTTGCGTCGAAGAAATTTGACCCTATTCAAGATTTGGATGCAGCAGCATGGAATGACCTTGAGTTGAAAACAAGGTATTACAATACAGACATTCATGTTGGTTCATTTGCACTTCCAAACTATGTAAAGGAGCAATTAAAAGATGTTGAATAGAAATATTGAAACGTTTATTGGTTGTGACAATGAGTACGAAGAATCGAAAATCGTTATTTTCGGTGCTCCCTTTGACTCTACAACTTCTTTTCGTCCTGGTACACGCTTCGCTAGCAAAGCAATGCGCGGTGAATCGTTTGGAATTGAGACGTATAGCCCCTATCAGGATAAAGACTTGGAGGATATCGCTGTATTTGATGGTGGCGATTTAGAATTAAGTTTTGGGAACACGGCAAGAGCATTAGGACAGATTGAAGATTTTACAACTCAAATTTTGGAAGACGGCAAGATCCCCTGCATGATTGGAGGGGAACATCTGGTGACACTCGGCGCAATGCGTGCTGTTGCCAAAAAACATCCAGATCTCCACGTCATACAATTTGACGCACATGCAGATTTACGTGAGGACTATCTTGGGGAAACCCTTTCTCATGCCACTGTTATTCACAGAGTATGGGACTTGCTCGGAGACGACAAGATCTTCCAATTCGGTATTCGCTCTGGAGACCGCAGTGAATTCCAATGGGGTAAAGACCATGTGTTTACGAACAAGTTTAACTTCGACGGATTAGAAGAAATCGTTGAAAAGCTTAAAGATAAACCAGTTTATTTAACCATTGATTTGGATGTACTGGACCCTTCTGTATTTCCTGGAACAGGTACACCTGAAGCCGGCGGTGTCAGCTTCATGGAATTGCTGAATGCCATGTTAGCAGTTAGTGGCCTCAACATTGTAGCTTGTGACGTAAATGAGTTGTCTCCTATTTATGATCAAAGCGGTGTTTCGACAGCCGTTGCATGCAAAGTACTTCGTGAATTGTTATTAGCCATTTGAATTCCGTGTCAGTATCTGTGCACCTAGGTGTGGTGTTTCGATTCTGGTACAAACTAAGCGAAGGCGCCTTATAGGGGTAGCCGAAGCCATAAGACTGACGGCGAAGCTGTCCGGCTTATGGCGGAAGGCATCCCCAAGCGCCAAAGCGGATTCAATGGAATTCTTTATTTCAACTTATATTACTAAAAAAACTATATTATAGGCGGGTGTTCATTATGGGAAAAGCTTTAATTATTGGTGCTGGTGGAGTTGCAGGAGTAGTTGTTCATAAATGTTGTCAGGTTCCTGACGTCTTCGAAGAAATTTGTATCGCTAGCCGTACAGTATCCAAATGTGATGCTTTAAAAGAAAAGTTAGATGGCGGTCGCACTAAAATCCAAACGGCTCAAGTAGATGCTGATAATGTGGAAGAACTGGTTGAACTAATTAACAAATTCCAACCGGATATCGTTATAAACGTCGCATTGCCATACCAAGATTTAACGATTATGGATGCATGTCTTGCTACTGGCGTTGACTATGTCGATACAGCAAACTACGAACCCCTTGACGAAGCTAAGTTTGAATACAGCTGGCAATGGGCCTACAGAGAACGTTTTGAAAAAGCAGGCATCACTGCCCTACTAGGAAGCGGCTTTGATCCGGGCGTTACAGGTGTCTTCTCTGCGCATGCACTAAAACATCATTTTGATGAAATTCATACGATTGACATTGTGGATGCAAACGCTGGCGATCATGGCTATCCGTTCGCTACTAACTTTAATCCTGAAATAAACATCCGCGAAATCACGGCTAATGGAAGCTACTTTGAAAATGGTGAGTTCATCGAAACTGAACCATTATCAATTAAACGTGTCTATAATCTTCCTGAAATCGGTCCAAAAGACGTTTACTTATTACACCATGAGGAATTGGAATCACTTGCACTCAATATTACAGGAATCAAAAAGATTCGCTTCTGGATGACATTCTCGGAGAACTATTTGAACCACTTAAAAGTGCTTGAAAACGTTGGCATGACTTCTATTGAACCAATACTATTCGAAGGAAAAGAAATCGCTCCCCTACAATTTTTAAAAGCAGTTCTACCAGATCCAGCTTCACTAGGACCAAGAACAATAGGGAAAACGAATATCGGCTGTATTTTCCAAGGTATTAAAGACGGCGAAGAGAAAACGTATTATATTTACAATATTTGTGACCATCAAGAATGCTACAAAGAAGTTGGTTCACAAGCAATTTCTTATACAACGGGTGTACCTGCAATGATCGGTGCTATGCTTGTGATGACTGGTAAATGGAAGAATCCTGGCGTACACAATATCGAAGAGTTCAATCCAGATCCGTTCATGGAAGCACTCAACAAATACGGTCTACCATGGCAGGAAAGCTTCAATCCTGAATTAATTGACTGAGGAGGGCTTGAAATTGAATATTGACTTAAATGCACTCCCCTCTCCCTGTTATGTAGTGGATGAAGGATTGCTTATTAAAAACTTGGAGAAAATGAAGTCTGTTATTGAGCGGACGGGCTGTAAGATTCTCCTTGCTCAAAAAGGATTTTCGATGTTCTCTGTTTATCCGTTAATCGGTGAATACTTGAATGGCGTAACGTCCAGTTCCGTACACGAAGCGAGACTGGGCTATGAAGAAATGGGCAAGGAGGTTCATACCTATGCCCCCGCCTTTTCTGAAACTGAGTTTGATGAGATTCTTTCTTATTCAGACCATATCGTCTTTAATTCGTTTCAACAATATAATCAATTCAAAGAAAAAATTAAAAGCAATCCAAAGCAAATAGAAGTTGGACTTCGCATTAATCCTGAGTACTCTGAAATCGAAGTCGATATGTACAATCCTTGTTTTTCACATTCAAGATTTGGTGTTACGCTTGAGAATTTTGAAGCGGACCAGCTTGAAGGTATAGATGGCTTACACTTCCACACAATGTGCGAACAAAACTCTGATACGCTGGAGCGTACCGTGCAAGTTGTCGATGAAAAGTTCGGGGAATACATCAAAAATATGAAGTGGATTAACTTCGGTGGTGGGCATCATATCACAAGACCTGACTATGATATCGAGACACTTATTCGTTCGATCATGTTTATGAAGAATAAATACGGTGTTCAAGTGTATTTAGAGCCTGGTGAGGCTGTCGCATTGAATACTGGCTATCTTGTTGCGACTGTTTTGGACACCCTCCACAACGGTATGCCGATTGCTATTTTAGACACCTCAGCAGCATGTCATATGCCTGATGTACTAGAGATGCCTTATCGACCTGAAATCATTGGCGCAGGAATGCCGAACGAAAAGGCTTACACCTATCGATTTGGTGGACCGACTTGTCTAGCCGGCGACGTAATTGGCGATTATTCGTTTGATGAGCCATTAAAGCCTGGCGATAAACTTGTCTTTTGTGATATGGGGCACTACTCGATGGTGAAAAACAATACATTTAATGGCGTTAACTTACCTTCTATCGTTTTGAATACTGTTAATGATGGTGTTAAAGTGATTAAACAATTTGGCTATGACGATTTTAGAAGTCGTTTATCTTAATCTGAATGAAGAGCCCGTGCAAAAAACACTGTTTTTTGTACAGGCTTTCTTTATTAGTTGAGTACTTTAAGTTTAACTTTTTTGACTCCCCACTCCATGGCATTATTATAAGAAGGAATGAAGACATCGATTTTATGTCCTTTAATGGCTCCTCCTATATCTCCGGCAATCGCTTCTCCATAACCTTCCACCCAAACTTTTGTACCAAGCGGAATCAATTTCGGATCCACTGCAATCACTTTCTGATTTGGATTAGCACGTAAGTCAATGCCGTAAGCGGTAGTTCCTGAACATCCCGTACAGTACGCTGTGTAGGCTGTTGCTGTAACTAGCATCTCTTTCCCATCGCTTGCAGGTGGTGGCGTTGGAACAAATGCAGCTGCAATTGTATCGTTCTCAGACTTGGGAGTTACTGAGTCTGCTGCATGTCCACTGACGATTAATACATCACCAGGATGGATCAGCTCTCCCGTCAGGTCGTTCAAACTCGTGAGAGAATCTAAAGAAATATTATGATTAAGTGCAATTCGATATAAATTATCGCCTGCGGCCACTGTATAGCTTTTCGGCTTCTGTGCTGATTCCACTGGCGCAACTAATTTCTGATCTACTTTTTTCTGAACTATTATTTTCTGGTCTACTATTTTCTGATCTGGTATATTACTTTCTTCTGGTTCAGCCAAAATCATGTCAACTTCATTTGAAAGGGTTTGTAAATAGGTCAGTTCTTCATCACTCACTTGGGCATCTGAAAGAATCGCTGCATCAGTTATTGAATAAGTGGAAAACGCAAAAAGTACGGCTAACAGAAAAATCTTCATTTTCAACAAAAGTCTCCTCCTTCATATCAAATACGATAGCTTATCCTAAACAGCAATCGATAGTTTGTTTCCACAAGTATTGCCCCGAATCTCTGAAAAACAAACATTCTAATTAAATAAAGAGACCATATTGTAAAACAATTACTATTTGTTTTTACAATATGGTCTCTTTATTATGGTTCTATAATATTTGTTGGGGTATCCATACAATTTAAGCGAAAAAAATGCACGTAATCACCGATTCTTTTATACTTGAATTGTCGAGAAACAAGTAAAAGAAAGGTGATACATGCATATGAATTTTAACATGAATATTCCAGGATTAAAAGAAGTAGTGATTGAAAAGATAGAGGAAGTTGGGGAACGAACTGCACTTCATGTTTCACTCCCGAAAAAACCGCATAAATGCCCAAACTGTGGTGAAATGACAACCAAAGTCCATGACTATCGTATGCAAAAGATTAAGCATTTGAAATGGTTCGAGCGCTTAACCGTTCTCTTCTATAAACGTCGTCGTTATGCTTGCCCATGCGGAAAACGATTTTCAGAGAAATCCCCTTTCGTGGAAAAATATCAGCGCTACACAAAAGAATGGAATCAAGTGGTACGTATTCGTTCAGTTAAAGCGAAAACCTTTAAAGAAGCAGGTGAAGTACTAGGTACATCTAGTTCGACCGTGATTCGTCGTTTCAAAGAGGTAGCGAAAGACCATATTGCAAGCGGTGTTCGGTTACCAAAAGTCATTGCCATTGACGAATATAAAGGCGACACGGACGCTGGAATGTATCAACTGATTATCGCAAACGCTGAAACGCATGAACCCATAGATATCTTACCAAATCGTAGAAAAGATACGATTAAAGAATATCTCTACCAGCATGGGGCAGATGTTGAAATAGTCGTGATACACATGAACCCAAGCTTTAAAGCAGCGGTAAAACAGGCATTAGGACGTCCTATGATTATCGCGGATCGCTTCCATTATTGTCGTTATATTTACTGGGCAATTGATGAAGTACGGCGGAAAGTACAAAAAGAATGGCATGCGTATGACCGCAAGAAATGCAAACGAATGCGCCATGTGTTGTATAAGCGAAGTGAGAAATTAACAGAGAAAAACCGATGGTATTTAGATCGATATCTAGGGATGTCTGAAGAGTTGGAGAAGGCGCATGAATTGAAAGAGGCTTATTGTGAATGGTTTGACTGGGCCAAAACAACAGAAGATGTGGCAGAAGTGAAAAGACGATTAGAAGCCTTTTACCGTAAGGTAGAAAAAGCTAATATTCCCGCATTTTTAAAGGCGATTAGAACGTTTAAGAATTGGCAAGTTGAGATATTAAATAGTTTTATCTTCAAGTATTCAAATGGTTTCTTAGAAGGAATCAATAACAAAACAAAAGTGATGAAGCGTAACGCGTATGGTTTTAGGCGCATCGATCACTTTAAAGCAAAGATATTATTGAACATTAAGTATAAAGAAATCGGGGTTCATTTAGGATAAAGGGTGACGTGCAAATCACATCACCCCAACATTTGACTTAGAACCAAACTAATAACTATATTTACTGAAATAAAGAACGCCATTGAATTCGCTGCGACGCTAGGGGATGCCTCTCGCCCTAAGCCAAGCAGCTTCGCCGCCAGTCTTAGTGCTTCGGCTACCCCTTTTAAGGCGCCTTTGCTAAGTTTGTATAGGTATTCATACATTGAACATATATATATCGAAAAGAAACACCTTTAGCAAAAAAATGGTAAACCGTTCAGTTAAGTGGTACAAAATACAAAATAAAGCACGAAATAGACCGCTAATTCGCATATGAATTTGCGGTCTTTAACCTACAATAATTCTTGTAAGGTGAAATTATCGTGTTAAAACCGTGGCTAATTCAGTGGTCAAATTAACTCGATAGTTGATTTAATTAGAACTTCTTTTTAATAATAGTAAGCATCACTAAACACGAATGATTTTATAAATTCTCTATGAATTCTTCAACTACATTTACAAACTTATCAAGATCAGGCTCAAAAATATTATGGTTAGATTCTTCAAATACAATTAGGTCAGCCTTTGAAATTTTCTCTAAATATTGGACACTATCTTCAACAGATAATGCAGAACCTTCTTTCCCACCTTGAATAATAAGGATAGGACTTTGTATAAGATTTAATTTATCCCAAAATGATACCTGCTTGGAGTCCCTTTGGATACCATCTATCGCATGTGGTTTCATTCTTTCCGACACAGACTTTCCTCTCCAGGGAGGCGAAGCTAAAAAATAATCTACCCATTCAGGTGGCAGTTGTGTATGGTGCGCGGGATAATCTCCTAAAACTATACCTTTTACTGAATTTAGATTGGTAAAAGCATAACCAAGTGCATAAGATACGCCTCTTGAGAAACCCATTAGAATAAATTCATCTAACTTTAGATGTTTTATTACTGATTTAATATCACTAATATGATCTTCTAGAGAATATCCCATTTTCGGAGCATCACTTTTACCTCTTCCCCGCAATGAGATTGCAATGCATCGACTAGAAAGCAATTTCATTAACGGTATATAATCCTCGGCTGATTCAGAAAGTCCAGGAATTATAACAAAAGGTAATCTATTATTTGTAGCTCCCGATTCACTATCGATAAATTCAATAGTTGTCTCTTTATTACCGATTAAACTACTTTCCATACTTTTTCACTACCTCACTTTTAACATATAATCGTAGCAATAGGTAAGCATTTGATGTTATCTCCAGCTTTTCCCCTGCTCCGCACGGAACGTGCCAGTTTCCAAGCATTCCGCGCTCCATCTAGCGA